>DASRVA010000067.1:0-23215 GCA_035687745.1 Gemmatimonadota bacterium | reverse complement strand
CGGACCAGGGATTCCCGGCGCCGGTCGTACGAATCGACGCCCCCCGCGCTGGCCGCCCCGGTTGGCCCCGGCTCATGCACCTCCGGCCCCGATCCCGGTCCGCTCCGCCAGGGCCGCGGTGGCCCGGCGGGCGACGATCCATGCCGCCGCCGCCGCGGCCAGCAGACCAACCGCCAACAGGACCCACTCGAGCGCGCTTCGCCGCCCCTCGCCCGTCCCGAGAGACGCCAGGGCCTGGGCGGCTGAACCGAGGTAGACATAGAGAAGGGTCCCCGGCAGCATGCCGACCCATGACCCCAGCGCGTAGTCCCGCAGCCGGACCCCGGTCAGGCCGAACGCGTAGTTCAGGAAGTTGTACGGGAAGAGCGGCGAGAGCCGGGTCAGGATCACGATCACGAGCCCTCCCGTCTCGACGGCGCGGTCCACGGCCAGGAAGCGCGGCCGGTCGGCGATCCACGCACGGACTCGGTCCCTCGCCAGCGTGCGTCCGACCAGGAAGGCGGCCAGGGCCCCGAGGGTGCTTCCGATCGACACCGTGACAAACCCCCACCCGACCCCCAGCAGGAAGCCCGTACCGAGGGTGATCACCGAACCGGGGACCAGCAGGACCGCGGCCGGGATCCAGAAGGCGGCCAGGATCACCCCGGCCCAGGCGCCCAGGCGCTCGACCCGCGCGAGCAAGACCACCGTCCACTCCCCGACCGGAAGAAAGATGGCGAGCGCCGTCACGGCGAGCGCGGCACCGATCAGCACCAGGGCGCGCGGGCCTCTCGAGCGGCTCGGATGGCTCACGGGCTCTGGCAACGAACGGATCGCGCGCCCCATTCCGCGAGCGAACCTGTCCCCGGCCGCCACCCGTGACAAGCGCCCGCCAGGCGGTGGGCGGGGCCCCGGTCCTCCGTTACCGTACGCCCTTCTCTCGACCACCCCCACCCGTCGATACAGGGAGGCTCGATGTCACGCCTGACGAAGCTCGTCCTCTTCTTGTCGGTCTGTCTCGGAGCGGGATGCGCCTCGGCCCCCAGCCGGGACGACGTCGGGGAGGAGACCGACCGCGATTCCTTGGAGGTGCGTCGCGCGCTGGCCGGAACGGCCCATGGGGCGTGGGAGTCGACCTACGAGCCCCTCCCGGCGCGGACGACGCTGATCCGGAACGGGACCGTCATGACGGCGGCGGGCGAGGAGATCCTAGGCGGGGACGTTCTCCTCATGGACCGCCGGATCGCGGCCGTCGGCCGCGGTCTCGAGACACCGCCCGACGCCGTCGTGGTGGACGCCGCCGGACGCTTCGTGACCCCCGGCATCGTCGACACCCACTCGCACCTCGGCGTCTATCCATCACCCGGCGTCGACGCCCACTCCGAAGGCAACGAGGCGACCGATCCCACGACCGGCCAGGTGTGGGCGATCCATTCGGTCTGGCCCCAGGACCCCGGCTTCACGCGCGCGCTGGCGGGCGGGGTGACGACCATCGAGATCCTCCCCGGAAGCGCCAACCTCATCGGCGGCCGCGGGGTTACGGTCAAGAACGTCCCCAACCGCTCGGCCCAGGCGATGATGTTCCCCGGCGCCCCCATGGGCCTCAAGATGGCGTGCGGGGAGAACCCGAAGCGGGTCTACGACGAGACCGGACCGTCGACGCGAATGGGAAACTGGGCCGGGATGCGGGAGGCGTTCATCGAGGCGGCCGCCTACCGCGAGAAGTGGGACCGCTGGGCGCGCCACGGCGGGGAGGAGCCGGAACGCGACCTGGCCAAGGAGACGCTCGCCGAGGTCCTGCGCGGGAAGATCCTCGTCCAGAACCACTGCTATCGCTCGGACGACATGGTGAACATGCTGAACCTGGCCCGCGAGTTCGGCTTCCGGGTGCGGTCCTTCCACCACGCGATCGAGGCGTACAAGATCCGCGACCTTCTTGCGCGCGACTCGGTCGCGGCGTCGATGTGGACCGACTGGTGGGGGTTCAAGATGGAGGCCTTCGACATGGTCCCGCAGAACCTGGCCCTCGTCTCCGAGGCCGGCGCCAGGGCGATCCTCCACACCGACGACGATACAGGTATCCAGATCATGAACCAGGACGCCGCGCGCGCCATGGCGTACGGCAGGGCCGCCGGCCTCGACGTCACCCGCGACGAGGCGCTCAGATGGATCACCGCCAACCCCGCCTGGGCGCTCGGGCTGGAGGACAGGATCGGGACCCTGGAGGTCGGCAAGAACGCCGACGTCGTGGTCTGGTCGAGCGATCCGTTCAGCGTCTACGCGCACGCCGACCTGGTCTACATCGACGGAGCGCTGGTCTACGACCGCTCCCGCCCGGAGCTCCGACCGACGACCGACTTCGAGCTGGGGATCCTCCCGGCCGACCTCCCCGGAGGTGGACGTTGAGCCGCTCCGTTGCCGGTCCAGGGTGCAGAGGACTCGCAGGGATCCTTCTTCTCGCGGTCGTCCCGCAGGCCTCGGCCCAGGAGGTCGCGATCGTGGGCGGCACGGTCCGGCCGGTCGCCGGCCCGCCGATCGCCGGCGCGACCGTGCTCGTACGGGACGGACGGATCGTGGCCGTCGGACCGGACGTCGAGACGCCTGCGTCGGCGCGCGTGATCGACGCCACCGGGAAGGTGGTGACGCCTGGCTTCTTCGACCCGTGGTCGTCGATCGGCCTGGTCGAGGTCGATCTGGTCCGCACGACGCGGGACGAACGGCTGGCCGACGAGGAGGACCCGATCACGGCCGCCTTCGACCCCGCGTACGGGCTGAACCCGCGCTCGACCCTGATCCCCTGGGCGCGGATGGGCGGGGTCACGACGGTCGTCACCGGACCCCGGGGCGGGCTGATCGCGGGCCAGGCGGCGGTCATCGACCTGATCGGGAGGACCGCCGAGGAGATGCTCGCCGAGCCCGGGGTCGCCATGATCGCCGCGCTGGGCGAGGGCGGCGTGGCCAGCGCGGGCGGGGCCCGGGGCGGGGCGGCCCTTCGTCTCCGCGAGGTTCTGGAGGATGCCCGCTTCTGGGCCGCCCGCCGGGCGGCCTTCGACGCCGGCGATTCGCGGGAGCTCTCCGAGTCGCGGCTCGACCTAGCCGCGCTCCAGCCGGTTCTCTCCGGCGAGATCCCACTCCTGGTTCAGGTCCACCGGGCGAGCGACATCCTGGCCGTCCTGGTGCTGGCCCGCGAGTACGGCTTCCGGCCGGTGATCGTGGGCGGGGCCGAGGCGTGGATGGTCGCCGACCGACTGGCGGCCGCCGACGTGCCGGTCATCCTGAAGCCCCTCACGAGCCTCCCCTCCGAGTTCGAGCGGTTGGGCGCGCGCTTCGACAACGCCGCCCTCCTGGCCGAGGCCGGGGTCCGCCTGGCGTTCTCCACGTTCGAGAACCATCGCGCCCCCGCGATCGCCCAGGAAGCGGGGAACGCGGTCCGCTTCGGCCTCGATGCCGAGTCCGCCCTTCGCGCCATCACCCTGGCGCCCGCCGAGATCTACGGCGTGGCCGATCGCTACGGCTCGGTAGAGCCGGGCAAGGTCGCGAACCTGGTCGTGTGGCCGGGAGACCCGTTCGAGACCGCGACCCTCCCCGAGACCGTCCTGGTCCGGGGGCAAGTCGTCCCGATGCGCTCGCGGCAGACGCACCTGCTGGAGCGGTACCGGACCCTGGAGGAGGGGCGACCGCCCGCGTACCGCCACAGGTGAGGCCCCGACCGCCGGTCTTCCACTTCGTTGGCAATCATCTCTGAAATCTATCAAACGTTGTCGTACGGCTTGCCGGGCATGAGAATTGCCGGTTCCTCCCCTCCGTCGTCACCCGACCCAGGACCGATGACCGACCCGCGATCCAACCCCCTGCGCGACCTGGAGGCAGCCGCCCGCTCCATGGCCGACGCGATCCTCACGATCGACGAGGAGGGGTGCGTCGTCTACGCCAGCCCGGCCGTCCGCGAGCTCCTCGGCTACGAGCCGGACGAACTGGTCGGGGGTCCGCTGACCGCCATCATGCCCGAGGAGCTCCGCCAGCGCCACGCGGACGGCTTCGCCCGCTACCTCGCGACCGGTCGCCGAAACCTGGACTGGTCGGCGATCGAGCTCCCCGTCCGGCGCCGCGACGGCTCCACCTGCCCTGCCGAGATCTCCTTCGGCGAGTACGTCGCCGGGGAGCGCCGCTTCTTCACCGGCGTGATCCGCGACATCAGCCAGCGGAAGAGCCGCACCGAATCTCTCGAGGTGTCGGCGCGGGCCTACCGCCAGCTCTTCGAGCACAACGTGGCCGGTGTCTACCGCGTCGGCCTGGACGGCGCGATCCGCGACGTGAACACGGCGATGGCGCAGATGCTCGGCTACGACCGCGAGCAACTCCTCCACCTCTCGGCCGCCGACGTGTACCCCGACCCGCGGGACCGCGAGGAGTGGGTCCGGCAGGTCGTGGAGAAGGGGAGCCTCGGCAACACCGTCCTCCGGCTCCGTCACCGCGACGGGCGAACCATCTGGACCCTGGAGAACGCCTCGCTGGTCGAGGACCCGGAGACCGGCGAGCCCTCCATCGTTGGAACGGCGATCGACATCACCGAGCGCAAGCGGCTCGAGGAAGACCTCGTCCGGATGGCCTTCCGCGACCCGCTTACGGGTCTCGCCAACCGGCGGCTCCTCCAGGAAATGACGACCAAGGCGATCCTGCGCTCGGTCCGCGAGAGAGGCCGGATGGCGATGGTGTGCCTGGACCTGCTCCGGTTCAAGCGCATCAACGACGCGTTCGGCCACTCCGCGGGCGATCGCGTGCTGACCGAGCTCGCCGAGCGCCTCCGCTCCCGCGTCAGGGCGTCGGACACGGTGGCGCGGGTCGGGGGCGACGAGTTCGCGGTCCTGCTCGTCAACGTCCCGCGGGTCGAGGATGCGGTGGCCGCCGCGCGCGGCATCAAGGAGTGCCTGACGACCCCTTTTCTGGTGGCCGGCGAGGCCTTCCATCTGGACGGCCGGATCGGGATCGCGCTCTGCCCGGAGCACGGCGAGCGGTTCGACGAGCTCCTCTCGCTGGCCGACCTGGCGATGTACCAGTCCGTCAGCGAGGAGAGCGGGATCGCTCTCTACAAGCCCGTTTCGCGGACCACCCTGAGAGAGGCGCTGTGGCTGGAGGAGCAGCTCCGCGGATCGCTCCAGCGGCAGGAGCTCGAGCTCCACTTCCAGCCGATCTGCCGGCTCCCGGGCCGCTCGCCCATGGCTTGCGAGGCGCTCCTGCGCTGGCGCCATCCCGAGCGCGGGCTGCTCCAGGCGCACGAGTTCATCGCGATCGCCGAGCAGTCGGGCATGCTGCGCCGTCTGGACCGCTGGGTGATCCGCGCCGCGGCGCGTCAGTCCCGCGCCTGGCAGGGCCGCGTCGACCTGGAATGGGTGTCGGTCAACCTCTCCCCGGCGACCCTCGAAGATCCGCAGCTCCCGTCTTTCGTGGAGGGCGTCCTGGCCGAGGAGGGGATCCCCGGCGAGGGGCTGGCCATCGAGATCACCGAGCGTGCGACGACGCGCGATCCCGAAGGAGCCGCCCGCACGCTACGCAGCCTGCGCGACCTCGGGCTCAAGATCCTGATCGACGATTTCGGCCGCGGCCACTCCGCGCTGGCATACCTGGTCGACTTCCCCACCGACTACCTCAAGGTGGACAAGTGCTTCGTTGCCCGGCTCGGTCACGACGAGTCCCAGGAGAGGCTCGTGGAAGGGCTGATCGGTCTCTGCCGCGGGCTCGAGATCCCGTTGATCGCCGAGGGCGTGGATCATCCGGACTCGCTGGCGTGGCTCGAGTCGAGAGGCTGCGGGCTCGCCCAGGGAAACCACCTCGGTCCGCCCGTGGCGGCCGGGGCGCTGGCCCCCTCCCGCGAGAGCGCGCCTACCGGCGACTGACCACCTTCCCGCCCAGCATGACGAACCGGACGTCCTCGAGGACACGCACGTCCTCGAGCGGATTCCCCGACACGGCGATCAGGTCGGCCAGGCGGCCCGGGGCGATGACGCCGCGGTCATCGACCCCGAGGAGCTCCGCGCCGTTCAGGGTGGCGGTGCGGATCGCCGCCAGCGGACCCATCCCGCGGTCGACCAGTGCGGCGAACTCGCCGGCGTTCTCGCCGTGGGGGAAGACCGCGGCGTCGGTCCCGAACGCGATCGGCACCCCCGCCGCGACCGCCCGGCGCAGGTTCTCGACGGCCAGGGGAAGGACGCCCTCGGCCTTGGCCCGGATCCCGGGCGGCAGCGCATCGAGATCGATCCGCTCGACCAGGTAGGTCGTCGGGACGAGCCAGGTCCCGCGGTCCTTCATCATCGAGATCGCCTGGTCGTCGAGGATCGAGCCGTGCTCGATCGAGGCCACCCCAGCGCGGATGGCCGCCTTGATTCCCTCGGTGCCGTGCGCGTGCGCGGCGACCTTGAGGTCGTGCCGCGCCGCCTCTTCGACGATCGCCCGGAGCTCCTCCTCGGTGTACTGCTGCGCGCCGACCGAGGCTTCGTGGGACAGGACCCCCGCCGTCGCGCACACCTTGATGACCTTGGCTCCGTGCTTGATCTGGTACCGGACCGCCTTCACCACCTCGTCGACCCCGTCGGCGACTCCCGTCCGCCAGTCCCCCTCGAGGATCCCCGGGGCGTACCCTGTCTCGTCGCAGTGGCCGCCGGTGATCCCCAGGGCGTGCCCGGCCGGGACGATGCGCGGCCCTTCGATCCAGCCCGCCTCGACGGCCCGGGCGAGCGCCACGTCGGCGAAGCCGGGCGCGCCGAGATCCCGCACCGTCGTGAAGCCGGCTTCGAGCGTGAGACGGGCGTGATGGGCGCCCCTCAGGGCGGCGTCGGCGACGGCGGCGGTGACGCCCCGATGGACCCAGTCGCCTTCCAGATCTACGGTCAGGTGGGTGTGGGCGTCGATCAGGCCGGGGAGGAGCGTCACGTCGCCCAGGTCGATCGAGTCGGCCCCGGCCGGGAGAGCGTCGGGATTGACGGCCGCGATCCGCTCCCCCTCGACGACGACGACCGCATCGGGCACGATCTCCCCGCGCTCGACGTCGAGCAGCCGGGCGGCCCGGATCACGACACGCGGCTCCTGGGCCCGGGCCGGGCCCGCGGCGAGCCCGGCCATCGTGGCCAGGACGAAGGCGGTGATCAGGGAGCGAACACGAGGCACCGGGCTAGTCGCGTACCTCCGCGGTCGTCCGCATCCACGGATGGATGCAGCACATGAAGCGATGCGCTCCCTCCGGGAGGCCGGCCAGCGACGTCACGCTGCCCGGGGGAAGGAACACGATGGAACCAAAATCGAGGCACTCCGGCGCCGGGACCGGGTTGCCCGAGAGGTTGTTGAGGTCCGGGACGAAGCCACCCCCGAACTGGGCCACCGGTGTGAAGGTGTGGACCTCTCCACCCACGTTGGCCAGAGCGATCGGGCGCCCGGACTTGAGGGCGACCTGGGTGGGCTGGGTTCTCCATTGGTGGTGCGTCTGCTTCTTGACCAGCTCGGCGATGAACTCGGCGAAGGTCACCTTCCCGTCTCCCACGCACGTCCCTGCTCCAAGCGCGGCGTCGAACGACTCCGGCTCGCAGCGATCGAGCAGCGTGAAGCTGAAATCCGCCGCTGCGGGCCGGAGAGGGCTTACAGAAAGCGTGTCGGTCGGCGTGGCCTGGTCGGAGCAAGCCGCCGCCAGGACCACGAGAGTAACGAGAGCGGTCAGGATCATCTTCATGCGTACCTCCCGGTGTCTAGCGACCCGAGTCGAGCGTCTTCACGCGGGCGCCCTCCGTCTAGAACGTGGCTCACCCGTTTGAACGGTCTCCTCCAAAAAGTCTAGCGAGCGGAAACCGGGCTAGACGTTGAACCGGATCAGCGTGACGTCGCCGTCGGCCATAACGTAGTCGCGCCCTTCGCTCCGCACGAGACCCATCTCTCGCGCCCGCTGGAGCGTACGGCCCGCCTTCAGGAAGTCGTCCCATCCGACGATCTCCGCCCGGATGAAACCGCGCGCCATGTCGGTGTGGATCTCCCCCGCCGCGTCGACGGCCGTCTCGCCCCTGTGGATCGTCCAGGCGCGGACTTCCTTGGGGCCGGCGGTGAAGAAGGTCAGGAGCCCGAGCAGGTCGTAGGCCGCGTGGATCATCCGCCTGAGGCCCGACTCCGGCAGCCCGAGCTCGTCCAGGAACGCGTGGCGGTCCTCGCGCGACAGCGTGGCCAGCTCCGCCTCCAGGTCACCGCACACCTCGACCAGGCCCGCGCCCTCGGCCGCCGCGGCGGCAGCCAGGGCCGCGACTTCCGGAACCGAGGCCGGGTCGCGAACCGCCCGGGCGATCACCTCCTCGCCCACGTTGGCGCAGTAGATGACCGGCTTCCGGGTGAGGAGGCCGTACGTCCTCACCGGCGCCTCTTCCACCGCTTCGAGCGCGACCGTGCGCGCGGGCCGCCCCTCGCGGAGCGCCGGCAGGAGCTTTTCGAGAGCCGACAGCTCGACGGCCAGCTCCTTGCGGCCGGCCTGAACCTGCTTCGCCACCCGCTCGTGCCGCTTCTCGACCAGCGCCAGGTCCGCCAGCGCGAGCTCGGTGTCGATGACGGCCTTGTCGCGGAGCGGATCCACCGAGCCGTAGACGTGGACCACGTCGCTCGAGGGAAAGCACCGCACGATGTGTACGATCGCGTCCACCATGCGGATGTGAGACAGGAACTGGTTGCCGAGCCCTTCCCCCTGGCTCGCCCCCTCGACCAGGCCGGCAATGTCCACGAACTCGATCGTGGCCGGCGTCACGGTCTCGGGCCCGAACGATTCGGCCAGGACCTCGAGCCGGTCGTCGGGCACTGGAACCACGCCGACGTTCGGGTCGATCGTGCAGAAGGGGTAGTTGGCGGCCGCCGCCCGGGCCGCCGTCAGCGCGTTGAACAGCGTCGACTTCCCCACGTTCGGAAGCCCCACGATCCCTACCTGCACGCGGCTACTCCCTTCCGGGAGGTCCGGTGGCAGTTCACCCCACGAACCAGGGGGCGAGGACCAGGGCGACGACGCTCATCAGCTTGATCAGGATGTTCATCGACGGCCCCGACGTGTCCTTGAACGGATCGCCGACCGTGTCGCCGACGACCGCCGCCTTGTGGGCGTCGGACCCCTTTCCGCCGTGGGCGCCGCCCTCGATGTACTTCTTGGCGTTGTCCCATGCGCCCCCGGCATTGGCCATGAAGAGCGCCAGGAGGACCCCGCTCAGGGTGGCTCCGGCGAGCATGCCGCCCAGCGCCTCGACCCCCATCAGCTTGCCGACCAGGACCGGGGCCAGGACGGCGGTCACGCCCGGGGCGATCATCTCACGCAGCGCCGCCCGCGTAGAGATGTCGACGCAGCGCGCGCTGTCGGGCTTGGCCGTGCCTTCCATGAGCCCTTTGATCTCGCGGAACTGGCGCCGCACTTCCGCCACCATCCCCTGGGCCGCGCGCCCGACCGCGTTCATCGTGAGGGCGGCGATCAGGAACGGCAGGAGCCCGCCGATGAAGAGCCCGATGACGACCTCGGGCTGGATGATGTCGATCCCGGTCTCGCGCAGTCCGACCGCCGTGGAGTAGGCCGAGAAGAGCGCCAGCGCGGTCAGGGCCGCGGATCCGATCGCGAACCCCTTCCCCATGGCGGCCGTGGTGTTGCCGAGCGCGTCCAGGCCGTCGGTGATCGCCCGCACCTCCTTGCCCAGCCCGCTCATCTCGGTGATCCCCCCGGCGTTGTCGGCGATCGGGCCGTAGGCGTCCACCGACATCGTGACGCCTACCGTGGCCAGCATTCCCACCGCCGAGATCGCGATCCCGTAGAGGCCCGCGAACTGGAACGAGACCCAGATCGCGGCGCAGATCATGAGGATCGGCAGAACCACCGACTCCATGCCCACGGCGAGTCCGGCGATGATGTTGGTGGCCGAGCCGGTCTCCGAGGCCCGGGCGATCCGCCGGATCGGCCGGGCCGCCGTGTAGTACTCGGTGGCGAGCCCGATGAAGATCCCGACCAGGGTTCCCGAGAGGAGCGCCCAGAACGGTCCTGCCGATGAAAAATCGGGGTTTCCCTCGAAGACATTCAGCTCCACCGTCGCGAAGTACGCGGCCACCAGAAAGAGTCCCGCCGCGATGAAGGTGGTGTTGCGGAGAGCCGAGGCCGGGTTGGTGCGCTCGAGCGCCTTCATGGCCCCGACGCCGATCAGCGACGCGATCAGACCCAGCACGGTCAGGACGATCGGCAGCATCACGGCCTCCATGTGCCGGTCGGCGGCGATGACCGCGCTCGTCCCTCCGATCACGATCGCGGCGATGACGGCCCCCACGTACGACTCGAAGATGTCGGCACCCATGCCCGCGACATCGCCCACGTTGTCGCCGACGTTGTCGGCGATCGTGGCCGGGTTGCGCGGATCGTCCTCGGGGATCCCCGCCTCCACCTTGCCGACCAGGTCGGCGCCCACGTCCGCGGCCTTGGTGTAGATCCCACCGCCGACACGGGCGAAAAGAGCGATCGAGGAGGCGCCCATCGCGAACCCCGAGATGACCTCCGAGAAGAGCTGGAACTCCGTGTCGGCGACCGCCGCCTGTCCCAGCCAGAGGAACACCAGGCCGATTCCCAGCAGCCCCAGGGAGGCGACCGACAGGCCCATGACGCTGCCGCCGAAGAAGGCCATCCGGAGCGCCGGCCCCTGCCCCTGCGAACGGGCCGCCTCCGACGTCCGCACGTTGGCGCGCGTCGCCGACGACATTCCGAACAGGCCGGCCAGGATCGAGCAGGTCGCGCCCGCCACATAGGCGACTCCCGTCTGCCAGTGGACGGCCCACCCGAGCAGCACCGCGACGATCGCGACGAAGGGGAGGAGCACCGAGTACTCGCGCCTGAGAAAAGCCATCGCGCCGGCGTGGATCTGCTCGGCCAGATCGCGCATGATTTCGTTGCCGTCCGGCTGCCGCTTCAGGTAGGCGTAGATCCCCCAGGCGACGAGGAGCCCCAGCAGCCCCCAGACGGGCGCCGACGATGCGAACGTCTCCATAGATGCTCCTTACGAGAGGTTCAAGGGAATCGGGGCGCCTTCGCGACCCTTACGCGGGTTCAGGATTGAAACGATTCATCGCCGTGATGAGGCCTTCGGTGACCGCGCACGTCACGGCATCGACCCCCCGCGCGACCGCCTCCTCGATCACCGGCTCCTCGCGACGGCGGAACGGGCGCAGGACGAACTCGGTCGGATCACCCGTGCCGCCGCTCTCGGGGAAGATGCCCACGCGGAGACGCGGGATCTTCTCGCTGCCGAGATGCTCGAGGACCGAGCGCATCCCGTTGTGGCCGCCGTGCGACCCGGAGGCCCGGAGCCTGAGCTTCCCGAGCGGCAGCGCGAGCTCGTCGTAACAGACCAGGATCTCCTCCGGCTCGAACGGGGCTTCGCGGGCCAGCGCCACGAGCGCGCGTCCGGAGGCGTTCATCCACGTGAGCGGCTTCACCAGCGTGATCGCCGCGCCGTCGATCTCGCCCCGGGTCTCGAGCCGCTCGCCCGCCCGGTTCCAGCCCGGCAGGCGACCCTCACGCGCCAGGCGCTCGACCACCCGGAAGCCGACGTTGTGACGGGTCGCCTCGTAGTCGGGCCCCGGGTTCCCCAATCCGACGACGATCCGGACCGCCAGCGCGCGCTACTCTTTCTCCTCGGTTTTTTCCCTCTTGCCCTCGCGGCGGGGCCCCTCTTCCTCTCCCTCTTCCTCGCGCGCGCGTCCAATGACCTCGGGCTCGAGCAGCTCCTCCTCGGCCGCCTCCGCCTCCGGCTCCTCGATGACCGTGGGCGCGAGGACCGTCACGACCGACCGCTCGAGGTCGGTTTCGATCTCCACCCCTTCGATGCTCAGATCCGAGACGTGAATGGCGTCGCCGATGTCCAGATTCGAGATGTCGACCTCGAACTTCTCGGGGATGCTTCCCGGCAGGCAGTACACCTCCAGCTCGCGGAGCTGGTGGTCGACGATACCGCCCTTGTTCTTCACGCCGATCGGCGTCCCCAGGACCACGATCGGAACCTCGACGTAGATCTTCTCGTCCATCGCCACGTGGAAGAAGTCCACGTGCAGGGTCTCGTCGCGGAAGGGATGCCGCTGGAGCTCCCGGATCAGGACCTTGAATGAGCCCCCGTCCGCCAGGTCCAGGTCCACGATCGTGTTCTCCACCGAGATCGACTGGACGAGCTTCGAGAGCTCGCGGGCATCCACGCTGACCGCCACGGACTCCTCGCCGTGACCGTAGAGGACGCCGGGGACACGTCCCGTCCGGCGACTCGTCCGAGCCGCGCCCTTGCCGATCTCCTCCCGCCGTTCGGCGGTAATACTGGCGCTCTTGGCCATATCCTCTCTCCTTGGGCTTCCGCGGTCCGCCGCTCAGTCAGGGAAAAGCGACGAGACCGACCGGTACTCGTGATTGTAGGTGATCGCCTTCGCGAGCAGCTCACCGATCGACAACACCTTGAGCTGGGGGAACCTCCGCTCCTCGGGAACGTGCAACGTGTCGGTGACGCAGACCTCCTCGAACGGCGCCGACTGCAGCCTTTCGCTCGCGTTCCGGCTGAGCAGGGCGTGTGTAGCGCACCCGAAGATCCGCACCGCCCCGTTCTTCTCCAGCGCGTGCGCCGCCTCGGCGAAGGTGCCGGCGGTGTCGATCATGTCGTCGATCAGGATCGCCGTCTTGCCTGCCACGTCGCCGACCAGATGAACGACCTCCGCCTCGTTCGCCTCGGGCCGACGCTTGTCGATCAGCGCCATCGTCGCATCCAGCCGGCGGGCGAAGCCGCGCGCCATCTTCGCCGCTCCCACGTCCGGCGCGACCACCGCCACGTCCTTCAGCCCCTTGGCCCGGAAGTAATCGAGGAACACGGGCGAGGCGTAGAGGTGATCGAGCGGGATGTCGAAGAACCCCTGCACCTGATGCGAGTGAAGATCGATGGTGATCAGCCTATCGATCCCCGCCTGCGTCAGCATGTTGGCCACCAGCTTCGCGCTGATCGCCACGCGTGGCTGGTCCTTGCGGTCCGCCCGCGCGTATCCGAAGTACGGCACCACGGCTGCGATCCGATGCGCCGAGGCCCGCCGCGCCGCGTCGATCAGGAGCAGGAGCTCCATCACGTTCTCGGCCGGCGGGTTCGTCGACTGGACGATGAAGACGTCCCGCCCGCGGATGTTCTCGTTGATCTTGACGAAGATCTCGCCGTCCGCGAACCGGCGCAGCTCGACGTCCGCGAGACGGATCTGCATGTGCTCCGCGATCTCGGCCGCCAGGGCGGGGTTGGCGCCGCCGCTCAGCAGCCGGAGCTCGTGGGTGACGCCCACCGTCCGGCCTCTCGTTCCGTGATGAGGGGAACCCGCTACTTCGGTCGAGAAAGAGCCGAGGAATCTAGCCCCGGAGCCGAAAAAGCGTCAACCGCCCAGGTGGCTCACCCGGCCTCGCCTTTCGCCAGGAGGGGTTCGTGGAGCTCCAGCTCGACGTTGAGGTCGATGTCCGGCGCCATCGAGCTCCAGACCGAGCAGTAGGTGTCCCGGCTCAGCTGGACGGCGCGCTCCGCCTTGGCGCGGCTCAAGCTCCAGCCGGTCAGCTCGATCGCGAGTCGAATGGAAGTGAACCTGCGAGGCGGGGTTTCGCGGCGGTCCCCGTCGACCCGGATGCGGCAGCCGGTCAGGTCCTCGCGTCCCTTCTTCAGGATGTCGACGACGTCGGTCCCCATGCAGGCGCCGAGGGCGACGGCGAGCGCCTCGACGGGCGAGATCCCGGTCTCCCGGGTGCCGTCGATCGCGACCTCGATGCCCGACGGCGTGACGGCGTCGAACCGCTCGTCCCCGCGCCATACGAGCTCGACCGTCTGGCTGGGCACCCCGCTCACCCCTGGAGATTGCCACTCGGGAGCGCGGGCGTCCACCGGACCCGCCGCGCGCGGGTTTTCGGCGCCCCGGCCGGTCGCCTATCTTCGCCCGTCGTGGCGCTCCCCGAACCCTCGACCCGGATGCTCGAGCTGGACGGCTTCTCCGTTCTGCTCCGCGAGGCGGGCCGGGAGACGGACCCGCCGGTCCTCTGCCTCCACGGCGGCCCCGGCCTGGACGCCTCCTACTTCTTCCCCGAGACCGACCGGTTCGGGCCCGGCCTGCGCGAGCTGGCCCGGGAGCACCGCGTGATCACCTACGACCAGCGGGGGTGCGGCGGCTCGGGCATCCCCGACATCGACCAGCCGCTCGCCCTCTCGCGGCACGTGGACGACATCGAGGCCGTCCGCCGGGCGCTCGGCCTGGAGCGGCCGGCCATCCTCGCCCACTCCTTCGGGACCGTGCTCGCCCTCCTCTATTCGCTTTATCAACCGCACGGCGTCTCGAAGCTGGTCCTGACGGGCGGCGCCCCCACGCGCGAGTTCATGGACGGCTACCGGCGGGCGGTGCTCGAGGAGCTGTCCGAGGACCACCGGCGCGGGCTGGCGGACCTCCAGGGGGCCGAGCTGACGGACGAAGTCTTCCGCGAGCGGTTCCGCCTCGCCTTGCCGCTCTACTTCCACCGCGCCCTCGATCCCGGCGACCGGGACGCCTTCGTCGACGGCATCCGCTTCAGCGCGCGGGTGAACCGCGCCATCGCGGTCGGCCTCGAGGGGTACGACATGACCGCCGCCCTCCCCAACGTCCGTGTGCCCGCACTCTGCGTCTACGGCGAGAGTGACCGGGTCGTCCAGCCCTCCTACCAGCTCCAGGTCCGGGGGCATCTCCGGACGGCGCGGTTCGTGGCGTTCCGGGAGAGCGGTCACTTCCCCTTCCTCGAGGAGCCGGACGCCTTCGCGCGCGTGGTTCATTACTTTCTGGGGCGCGAGCCCGGGCCGCGCCCCGCCGGGTCCGGCTCGACGTCGATCGACGTTCCGGGTCGCTCAGCTCCCTAACCCTCACAGGAGGAACCTCATGGTGAACGCTCGCGGTCGCATCCCTGCCCTGGCCCTGGGCGCACTCGTCCTGCTCGCCACGGCCTGCGCCCGGGGAGGCGAGGAGGAAGCCCCGGCCCCCGCCGGCGATCAGGTGCCGGTCGTGGCCGACTCCGTCATCGAGGTCCAGGTGCAGGCGAGCCTGGACGCCGACCCCCGCCTCGACCGGGACGACATCCAGGTCGAGGCTCACAGCGTCGACCAGGAAGTGACGCTGGTGGGAACGGTCCCGACGCGGCTGGAGATGTCGATCGCGCGCTCGAACGCCCAGTCCGTCCTCGGCGTCAAGCGTGTCCTGATCGACTCGCTGGTGGTCGAATCCGAGATGCGCGGCCGGGCGAGCGCCACGGAGAGAGTGCCCGGCGCGGCGCCCGATACGGCATCCGGAACGACCCCGTGAAGGGCCTCACCCGCCGCGGATTTCTGGGCACGAGCCTGGCGGCGGGCGCGGGGACGCTGGTCACCGGACCGCGAGAGGCGGCGGGGACCTGGCGGCGAACCGCCCGTCGCGGGCGGACGGCCGCCGGTCCGGTCGTCGTCGCGAGCGGCAACGGCGAATCGGCCGTCACCCGGGCGCTCGAGATCCTGGGCCGGGGCGCCGATCCCCTGGACGCGGTGATCGAGGGGGTCAACCTGGTCGAGGCCGACCCCGACGACTACACAGTCGGGTACGGAGGGCTCCCCAACGCCCTGGGCGTCGTCCAGCTCGACGCCTGCTGCATGCACGGGCCGACCCACCGCGCCGGCGGCGTCGCGTCCCTCGAGGGGATCAAGCATCCCTCCAAGGTGGCCCGGCTCGTCATGGAGGAGACCGACCACGTGCTGCTGGTCGGCCCGGGTGCCCTCAACTTCGCCCTCGAGCACGGCTTCCAGGAGGAGGAGCTCCTGACCGAGGCCTCGCGCCAGGTCTGGCTGTACTGGCGGGGGACGCTGGGCGAGACGGACGACTATCTGCCGCCGGACACGAGCGGGTTCACGCCGCTCGCCAAGGAGATCATCGAGCGGAATCCAGACCTCTTCGGCCCCGAGGAGCGCCGCCCGGCCGGGACGATCAACTGCTGCGCGGTCGACGCGAACGGCGACCTGGCGGGCGTGACGACGACGAGCGGGCTCTTCTTCAAGATCCCGGGCCGGGTCGGCGACTCGCCGATCATCGGCGCGGGCCTCTACGTCGACAACGACGTCGGGGCGGCCGGCTCGACCGGTCGCGGCGAGGCGAACCTCCTCAACCTGACCTCGTTCCTCATCGTGGAGCGGATGCGCGAGGGGAAGTCGCCGACGGAAGCGTGCCTGGACGGCTGCCGGCGGATCGTCGAGAACAACGTCGAGAAGCGGCTCCAGCGGGAGGACGGCCGGCCGTCGTTCAACGTGTCGTTCTACGCGGTCAACAAGGCCGGCGAGTACGGCTCGGCGTCGATCTTCGGCCCCGGCCGCTTCGCGGTCGCCGGCGCCGGTGGGCCCGGCCGGCTGGAGGACCGGGCGGTGCTGTTCCCGGAGGGATGATTGGCGGAGCGGGACCGGGACACCGTCCACGAGCGGATCCTGCGCGCCGAGCGCCGCCGGAACGCTCGGCGCCTGGCGGCCCTGCGTACCATCGTCGTCGGGCTCTTCCTGGCCAACGAGCTGGTGATGGTCTACCTGGTGGGGGCGTGGAAGGCCAACCCCGGAAGCGCGCTCATGGCCGGTTACTTCGTTTTGTCGTTTCTCCTGTGGCTGGCCGTTCGACGCTCCGATGTCCTGGCCCTCTGGGGGCCACTGACCGTCCCGTTCGTCGACGTTCCATTCGTCTTCGCGCTCCAGGCGGTCACGATCCCGTTCCAGGAGGCCGACATCCTCACCACAGCGATCGCCCTCCACGCCGTCATGCAGCTTCTCATCCTCGTTTCGATCATGTCGCTGAGGGCGTGGATCGCCGCGGCCACGGCCTCGATCGGGTTGGGGCTTTCCCTGACCTACGCCTCGATCGTGGATCTGCCGCTGGGCCAGTGGGGCTCATGGATGGTCCTGCTGTCCATTTCGGTCACCCTGTTCGCGCTCTACGTCCTGGCCCGCCTCCGGGCCTTGGTAGCGACGGCGGCGGCCGAGCAGTCACGGCGCGACCGGCTCCGCCGCTACTTCAGCCCGAGCGTGGCGAACCTCCTCGAAGAGCAGCCGGACGGCGTCGCCGATACGACCCGCATCGTGACCGTGCTGTTCAGCGATCTCCGGGGGTTCACGACGCTCACGCGCGGAATGCCGCCCGACCGCGTGGTCCAGCTCCTCAACGAGGTCCACAGCGCTCTGGTCGAGGAGGTCTTCCGGAGCGGGGGGACGCTCGACAAGTTCATGGGCGACGGGCTCATGGCATACTTCAACGCGCCGCTGGACCAGCCCGACCACGCGACGCGGGCGGTCGCCTGCGCAGCGGGGATGAAGGGCGCCTTGGATGCGCTCAACCGGCGCCGGGTGGAGCGTCGTGATCCGCCTCTGCGTCTCGGGATCGGGATCCACACCGGCCCCGCTACCCTGGGCACGATCGGGACTCCCACGCGGGGCGACTACACGGCGGTCGGCGAGACCGTCAACCTGGCGTCGCATCTCGAGAAGCTGACCCGCGGCCTCGGCGAGGGGATCCTCCTGACCGAGGTCACCTTCCGGCTCCTCACCCCGGCACCCGGCATCGAACGGACCGACCTCCCCTTCGGCGGACCGGACCGGCCGCTGGTCGTCTACCGGTTCATCCCGGTGGCGGTCGGAGCCTGAGCGCGCCGCTCAGACGGATCGTCGGAGCGCCAGTACCGACAGGAAGAGGAGCAGCGTCACCCCGGCCGAGATCAGGCAGTAGCGGCACCAGGCATCGATCACCGCGGCCTGGAGGTAGAACAGGAATGCCGACACGGCAAGCGCGGCCCCGGTCAGGACCAGGAGCGCGCGGACCAGGTCGCGGGAGAGGGAGGTCGCGGGCGTCCACGCGATCAGGTTGACCATCGTGTAGTAGCCCAGCCCGATCGCCGCGATCGGCACCGAGCCCAGGGTCGCCCAGCGGCTCGTCGTGACCGCCTCACAGCCGCCCCCCGGACCGCACGCCAGCCCTAGGCCCGCGAAGTGGCTCGCCGTCAGGTAGGCGGCGTCGAGGAAGCCGACCAGGGCGAGGACCCGCGCCGCCCAGAGCGGCCAGCGGCGGTCGGTTGTTTCGGGCCGTTCGGCCGTGATGGGGGTTTCCTCTCGCGGATCCACGGCGCGCAAGCTAGCAGGATGGGGCCGCCGCGCCGGCCGGCTCCCAGTTGAAGGCGCCGCGGGCGGCATGGATCCTTTCCATGAACGCCCACTGGCACGCGCTCGTTCAAGCCACGGCCGGGCTCCGCTCTCAGCAGGACCGTTCGCCCCGGCCGGAGCGCCAGTCTAGATTCGAGCCGCTGTGGGGGGTGGTGTAACCGGCAACACGCCTGCCTTTGGAGCAGGAATTCCAGGTTCGATCCCTGGCCCCCCAGCCACCTCATTCGCATCGCGGATGGCTCGCCGATTCCGCGGGTCGCCTGACGAGGGGACTCCCTTCACGGTCGTGGTCATCCTGCTGGATGAGCACTGGCCGTGAGAATCCCGCAGTAGCCGCCCAGTCGGACTTGGAATCCTGATCGTGGTCGCCCCCTCATCGGTTCCCGGGCTCACGCCACCGATGTGAGACGTTATCAGCGGCACGCGCTCACGCCGGTGTGCGACAGGAAGGCGAGAAGACAATGATCGACCACCGAAGGGAGAGAAGACGATGACCCACCACGCGACCGGAACACGTGAAGAGTGGCTGGCGGCCCGCCTGGAGCTGCTCGAAGCCGAGAAGGAGCTGACGCGGCGCGGCGACGAGCTGGCGCGCCGGCGGCAGGAGCTGCCCTGGGTTCGAATCGACAAGGAGTACCGCTTCGAGACCGACGAGGGAACGGCATCCCTCGCCGATCTTTTCAGAGGACGCTCGCAGCTTCTCGTCTATCACTTCATGTTCGGGCCCGACTACGCGGCGGGGTGTCCGGCCTGCTCTGCAATCGCGGACGGGTTCAACGGCTTCGTGGTCCATCTGGCCAACCACGACGTCACTCTTTCGGCGGTCTCGCGGGCGCCTATCGCGAAGCTGCAGGCGTATAAGCGGCGGATGGGGTGGAGCTTTCCCTGGGCGTCGTCGTTCGGAAGCGACTTCAACTATGACTTTCAGGCGGCGTACACCGAGGAGCAGCAGCAGTCGGGAGTCGTCGAGTACAATTTCCGCGCGATGGACGTGCGGCGGTCGCCCGAGGCCGACAAGAACAGTCCGATCGCCGAGATCGCGGCGGGTCTTGGCACAGACGTGGCGACGTACGTGCGGGAAACGCCGGGGATGAGCGCTTTCACGATCGAGGACGGCCTCGTCTACCACACCTACTCGGCGTATGCACGCGGGCTGGACGGCCTCTGGGGCATGTACCAGTGGCTCGACCGCGCGCCACGCGGGCGAAACGAGAGCAGTATCTGGTTCCGCCGCCACGACGAGTACGACAGCGCGTAAAGCGTGCGGAAGGCTGCGCCCGAGGTCCCCCCGTGACGGGTCGCCCTGGTATTCGAGGTACACGGAACCGGATAATGTCAGTTGAGCGGACCACCTACACGGTCGCAAGATTCGACGATCAACCACCTACGCGGAGCCTGCAGAATGGCCTCGATCAGATATTTCGTCAGTGACGTTGACGCTGCGATAGCTTTCTATACGGAGAAGTTTGGGTTTAAGCTCAAACAGAAAATGGGTCCGGCTTTTGCTTACGTTTCAAAGGACGACCATACCCTGTGGCTCAGTGGGCCGCAGAGCTCAGCTGCTCGCCCTATGCCTGACGGACGACGGCCAGCGGCCGGCGGATGGAACCGGCTCGTTATCGAAGTCGAGGACTTGCCCGCGCGTGTCGCGCAGATGAAACAGGCAGGTGTTCATTTTCGCAATGAGATCGTTGTGGGACCTGGGGGTAAGCAGATACTGGCCGAAGACCCGGATGGCAACCCAGTGGAGTTTTTTGAGCCTGCGCCATAGTTCCAATGGAGCTACCAGACAAGCCGCCAGGCATTCGAGGACGAGCGACCAGAGTCGGTCAGGGCCAGGCGCGGTATCTCGACTCATTCGCTCAACTCTTCGCGGCTGACGCCGTCATGGACGAGCCCGAACGGCCAGATCCGCACCCCGTCCCAGAGGATTGTCGACTTCCTTGCCCGATCGAACACGACGTCACGCGAGGCCGGATCCCGAAAGAGCGCATAGACCGCGCTCCCGCTCCCGGAGAGCCGCCGGTCCTCTGCCCCGGCCTCCCGCAGGATCCCGACTGCCCGGGCGATAGCCGGCCACCTCGCCATGACCAACGGAACGAAAGCGTTCTCCCGCCTGAACCGACCGGGACCCGGCGCATCCCTTTCGGTACGGTCTCGTACAGCCCGGTCGTGCTCCTCATACGCCCACCTGGTCGGCACCGCCACCCCCGGCCACACCAGAATGCCCCACCGCTCCTCCGGCATCGGAACCGGCTCGAGCCGCTCCCCGATCCCCGTCGCCCTCTGCGTCCCCCCCTCCAGAAAGAACGGCACGTCCGCACCCAGCTCGGCCGCCAGCTCGACCAGCGTGTCCTCCGGGTCGGGGACCGCGAAGCGGTGGGCCAGCGCCACCAGGACCGCGGCGGCGTCGCTCGAGCCGCCCCCGAGGCCAGCGCCGGCCGGGATCTCCTTCACGATCGTGATCGCCACCCGCGGCTCGTGACCGGTCCGCTCGGCAAGGAGCACCGCCGCCTGGGCGGCCAGGTTCTCCGGCCCCGTGGGGACACCCTCGGCGAACGGCCCCTCGACCCGGCACGAGACCCCGGCCTCGTCCGACGGCTTCAGCACCACCGTGTCGGCCAGGTCGATCGCCTGGTAGCAGGTGTCGATGTCGTGGTAGCCGTCCGTGCGGCGGCCCAGGATCTCGAGCCACAGGTTGATCTTGGCGGGCGCCCGCCAGACCTCGCGGACGGGCGCGAGCGCGGAAGGATTCACCGCGAGTCGCCGCCGGGTCGATTCCGGGAAGGGTCACGCCCGATCTCCTCCTCGAACTCTTCCGCCAGCTCCTCCTCGACCTCCACCTCGGAGCCCTCGAGCTCGCGCCACGAGAAGCCCTCCCGGAGGAACACCGCGAACCCGACCAGCGTGATCGGGATGAAGCTCACGGCGTGGAAGCCGATCGCGTACGTGAACGCTCGCGTCCGGTCCACCTCGAACACCTCGAGCGCCTTCACGATGAACGCCTCGAACGTTCCCACGAAGCCGGGCGACGAGGGCACGGCGACCCCGAGCGTCGCGACGCAGTTCACGAAGAAGGCGCCGACCCAGCCGACCCCGTCGATCACGCCGAAGGCGATCAGGCCGAGCCAGTAGAGCCCGGTCAGGGCGATCCACTGTGTCAGGGCCAGGATCACGCTGACCAGGACCAGCACGGGATTCCGGAGGAGCCGGAAGCCGTCCAGGAGCGTCGCCAGGATCCGCTCGACCGGCTCCTCGAGGCGACCGCCGGAGAGCCGCCCGGCGACGGCGCGGGCGAAGCGGACGCTCATCTCCGGGCGGACGATCAGCCCCACCAGAAAGACCAGGGCGCCAAGGAAGATGTAGAACGCGACCTCGACCGTCGTGGAGACCCAGTTCGGAAACTCGTGGACCCAGGTCAGCGCGTACAGGAGGCCCACGACCGCGAACCCGTCGAAGAGCCGCTCCAGGAAGAGCCCGCCGAACGAGGTCGCTACCGGGACCCGTTCCTTTCGCCCCAGCGCGTACGCCCGGACGAACTCGCCGACCCGGGCCGGCAGGACGTTGTTGGCCATGAGCCCGATCGCGGTCGCGCTCGTGGCGCCTGTGAACGACACCCGGGCGACCGGTCGCAGGAACACCTTCCAGCGCAGGGCGCGGATCAGGATGTTGACGAACGGGCTGATCACGAAGACGAGCGTCAGGAGCCAGGGGTCCGCGTCCGCGAGCGCGGGAAGAACCTCGCTCCACTCGACCCCACGGGCGGCCCACGCGATCGCCGCGACCGAGATCGCGATCCCCAGCCAGGTCTTCCACTTCCCCATCACGGCATCAGCACGCTCGACGGGACATCCGTCATCGAACGGCTAGAGGAGGTGTGTCTCGTTGATGACCAGCCGGTACGTCGCGCCCAGCTTGTCCGCCGCCCGGTTCGAGAGGAGCATCCGCGGAAGGAAGATCTCGAAGTACTCCATGACCGGCGAGATCGAGGTGTCGATCCGTAGGACCAGCGTGATCTCGGTGCCCTCCTCCTCGCCGGCGTCGACGTCGGAGATTCTGACCTGGGCCGTGTCGGCGACCTCGGTCGCGTTCCGGGGCCCGTTGCCCGAACCCGGATTGCCGGACGGGTCGCCGTTGCCGCCGCGCTCGCCGGTCATCTCCCGGGCCGCGTGCGGGCCGACGACGCGCAACGCCGAGCGCGTGACCGAGTAGTTCACGCGATCGTGGATGTCGAGATCGATCATGGCCTTGTCCCTGACGCGGGAACGGTGGACGTCCGACTTGTCCGCCAGGATCACGGCCGCCGCCACGTCGCTGACCGGCGCTCCGTCGGTCTCGTGGTGGTGGCCGATCGCGGTCACGACCTCGATCGTCTCCTCGATGTTCATCCCCGCCTCGTGGAGGAGGGAGTGGGCGAGGATCGCGCCGCTCTGCGCGTGATGATCCCGGTTGGCGATGTTGCCGATGTCGTGGAGGTAGGCGGCGATGGCCGCCAGCTCGCAGCTCCGCGCGGGATGTCCCAGTGCCTCCATGATCGACCGGGCCCGACGCGCCACCACCCCGGCATGGCGCCGGCCGTGCTCCGTGTACCCCATCGACTCCATCACGCTGTCCGCTCTGTCGATATAATACCGGACATCTACGTTTGATCGTATGTCATTGAAAGTCAACAAACTGTCTCATCCTCTCTCATCAATCGCATGACCTCATGGTGCCCCTCCTGCCGGACCGCCTCCGGGACGGCCTCGAGGATCACCGCCCCCATGGCGCGGTAGAGCCGGAGCAGGTCCGGGCGGCCGGCGAGCGCGGCGAGCTGGGTGCGGACCGTTCCGGCGTCGCCGCGAGCGACCGGACCGGTCAGCGCCTCTTCGGGGAACGCCGCGCGAAGGTTCTCCTCCACGCGCTCGACGAGGGGGCCCAGGACCGCGCGGGCGGTCGTCTCGTCGAGCCCCGCTTCCCGCAGGAGCCGGGCCGCCGCGGCGTCCAGGGCGACCCTGCCGTTGGCGGCGAGGACGAGCGCGGCATGGTAA
>DASRVA010000066.1:0-23398 GCA_035687745.1 Gemmatimonadota bacterium | reverse complement strand
GGCGGTCGAGTCCGGCGCCAGCGCGCTCTTCATGGGGCTCTCGCGCGAGGACGAGCTGGCCGCCGACGCGTTCGGCGTCCGGACGGCCGGCGCGGCGGGCTACGATCCGGGCGGGCTGCGCCGATTCGTCGAGGCGATCTCGAAGACGCCCTCCGAGAAGCGGTCGCTCCTCACCAAGACGCACCCCGACGCCGATGACCGGATCGAGGCGATGGACCGCGAGATCGGCAGGATCCCCGCCTCCGACGGCGGGTCGGTCACGGCTTCGGCCCGCTTCCGGGCCCGCACGGAGGGCGTGTCGGGTCCGGGCCGGTGACCCCGGCTCACGAGGCCGGGATCCGCTCCGCGGCCAGCTCCAGGGCGTAGAGGCCGAGGCAGAGCGCGCCGACCAGCTCGATCGCCTCCTCGGGAGTCGGCGGCCGGGCGATCCAGCCGAAGAGGTGCGCCTCCTCGCTGGCCGCGATCCACAGGAAGGCGAACCCGGTCACGAACCACCCGAACTCGCGGCTTCGCGCGAGTCGCCCGAGCAGTCGCGGATCGATCCAGCCGGTCCTCCACAGGAGGATGGCGACGAGTCCGAGGATCGTGGCCACGACGGCCAGCCCGACCGGGGACAGCACCCCTTCGGAGACCAGCCGGATCACGTCGTGGAGACTTCCCGCGTACACACCCTGGATGCGTCCGATCAGCCCGCCGAAGATGCTGAACCAGTCGATCTCCTCGAACCCCAGGAACGCGTACACCCCGGCCACCCCGAGCCACGGCCGGCGGCCGGCCCGGCCCCCCCCGTCGGGAATCGCACGGTAAATGACGATCGCGCTCCCCCAGTAGAGGAGGAGGCAGAGGGGCTCCCAGAGTCCCTGCTCGCGGCTGAACTTCCCGAACGGGCCGGGCGCCCAGGTCCGCATCGCCAGCGTCCCCAGGAGGGTCGCGAGGACCGCGAATGCCCCCAAGGCCGACCGGCGGCCGCGGCCCATTCCCGACCACCACGCCCGGATCCGCCCTGGCTCCCGCCACACCTCCCTCAGGAGGAGCGCCACCGCCCCGTAACCCGCCGCCCACAGCCAGAGATTTCCCCCGAATCGGTCGGGGATCTGCGGCCCCAGCATGAGGGCGATCAGGGCGACCAGCAGGACGAGCGCCAGCCGACGGCCCGTTACCCCCACGCCTACCGGCCCCCGTCCGGCCCCGGCGAGCGGACCTGAACGCTCGCCCGCCGGACCCGGTCCCCCTCGAGGATCGCATCGACGACCTCCATCCCCTGGACCACCCGCCCGAAGGCCGTGTACCGCCCGTCCAGATGGGGCTGGGCGGAATGCGTGAGGAAGAACTGGGAGCCCTCGGTGTCCCTGCCGGCGCTGGCCATCCCGATCGTCCCGCGCGCGAACGGGATGCGGGTGAACTCGCTCCGGATCACGAAGCCCGGACCGCCATAGCCGTCACCGCGCTCGAAGTCCCCGCCCTGGATGACGAAATCGGGGACGACGCGGTGGAAGGGGACTCCGTCGTAGCGACCCTCCTGGGCGAGCTGGAGGACGGTCTGGACGGTGAGTGGAGCCTCCTCGGCGTCCAGCTCGACGACGATCCGTCCACGCTCGGTGTCCAGGGCGAGCCGTGGCCGGGCGCCCATCGCGCGCAGAAACGTCCAGTCCACGCTGCGGTCCGGCGGATCGTCTACCTCCGGCACCTCGACCGGACCGCCGAGGAGCGTCTCGATTGCCTCCGCGGCCGCCCGGCGGAGAACCAGGTGCGGCGAGCCGAGAGCCCGGCGGAGCGCCGGCTCGGCCGCCGGATCGCCAGCCTCGCCGAGGGCCCGCACGATCTCGATCATGGGCTCGACGTCGCGCGGCGCCACGAGAGACTCGTAGACCTCGATCAGGAGCTCCGTCGCGCCGAGCGGGCGGAAGGCCGGGTCGGCCAGCTGGGGGGCGGCGGCGGTCGTCGTCGCCAGGTCGCGCCGCTCGAGCGCCGCGGAAAAGATCCGGTAGTATTCCTCGACCGTCGCCTCGCGGTCGCGGTAGCCGCGCCGCCAACGCTCGGCCAGCGCGTTCACCGCCGCGGCCGCGACGGCCGGGTCCTCGGATCCGGCATCGTAGCGCAGGAGGAGCCAGCTCGGCTGCGCGTCGTCGATCCCCAGCGCCTCCAGCAGATCGGCCCGCAAGGCGCGGTTCTCGACGGCCTGGTCGCCCATGATCCCGGTCAGGACCAGGAGCACGGCGCCGACCCCTCCGCTCTTCACCATGGCCGGACCGAGCCCCGCCGAGACCTGCCAGGGCAGGCGATTGGTGAGGAAGCGCTGGGAGATCGTTCGCTGGGTGTCGAGCGGCAGCGTGTCTGCGGCGGAGAAGACGCGCGCGGCCTCGAGCGCGACGTGCAGGGACGGGTCACGCATCGCGTCCAGGAGCGCGGTCCGGACGGGTTCCCGATCCGTCCGCCCGGCCAGCGAGCGGACTCCGTTCACGCGCGCTAGCCAGTCGACCGCGCTCTCGACCCAGTCGATCATCCGCTCGTCGTCCCTCGGATCGGCGAGCCGGCCTACGGCGGCGAGGAGGGGGAGAGCCGCGGTCGGCCCCGCCGCCGGATCGCGAACGGCCTGGGCCAGGAACTGGGCATCCAGCGCGCGGCGGAGGTCGTCGCCGGCAAAGGCCCATGCGGTCGTGTCCCGGACGCGGCCGAAGTACCAGGCCGCTTCGGCCGCGACGGCGGCGTCGGGGGCGTGGGCGAGCGCCCCGTTCAGGTCGGTCGGAAGCAGGGAGACGAGCCGCCGGACCGCCTCCGGCGCATGGATGTCCCGAAGGCCGTACCGGCCGAGCGCCAGGCCCAGCGCGCCGGCCTCGTCGGGGGCGACCTCGAGGGCGGCCAGCCGGCTCAAGGACGCCCGGCCCCCCGTCTTCCCCAGAGCTCCCAGGAGCTCCCGCCGGACCGCTGGCTGGCTCTCCCGCGCCAGGGCATCGAAGAGCGGCCCCGCGGTCGTCGAGTCCGCCGTCTGGCCGATCGCGAAGGCGGCGTCGGCACGGACCCGCGGCTCGGGATCGCCCAGCAGCTCGAGGAGGGCCGGGACCGCGCCCCGGTCCTGGACCGAGGCGAGCGCGAAGGCGGCGCGGGCCCGGACCGCGGGGTCGGGATCGCCCAGCGCCAGGATCAAGGCGTCACCGTCCCGCTCGACCTGCGCGTCGACCACGGCCTGGAGGGCGGGCCGCTCGAGGAGGCGGTCTTCGGAACGGCCGGCTTCGGATGGACGCAGGCCGGTCTGGGCGCCGACGGGCGTCCGGAGCGCGAGCACCGCGGCCAGCGCGAACATGGAGATGGAGGACGTCCTCACGCGCCGAACGATACCCGGCCCCCGCGAACGTCACCAGCCAAAGCGCTGGTCCGCTCGCGGGGCGCGGATAGCTTCCCCGCGGCATGAGATGGATTCGCCGCTCGACCCGCCGGGCCGCCCTGGCCCTCGCCCTGACGGCGGGCGCGTGCGCCCGCGAGGAGCCTCCGGCCGAGCCCGCCGACGTCTACTGGTCCGAGGAGTCGCTGACCGACGCCCAGATCGAGGCCGGAAGGCGCGACTCGACCTGGCGGCAAGTGGTCCGGCTGGGTCGCCGCACCACGGTCGTGACCGCGCTCGACACCGTGCCGATCCCTGAAGGTTGGCAGGACCTGGCCGCGGCGGGAGAGGAGGCGCTCGATCGCGGTCCTTCCGACGAGACCATCCACCTCCCGGTCTTCGGGGACGCGGAGGGCCCCTCCGTCCTCTACGTCCAGATCCTCCTCGACCGGGCCCGTTTCTCGCCTGGCGTCCTGGATGGAAAGTGGGGCAAGAACACCGAGAAGGCGGTGGCCTGGTTCCAGGACCGGGAAGGCCTTCCTCCGACCGGGATCGTCGACTCCGTCACCCTGGCCCGGCTCCGCGCCCGGGCCGGATCGCCCACGACCCTCCTCGGCACCCGGGTCCTGACCGCGGACGACCTGGCCGGACCGTTCGTCGCCATCCCCACCGACGTCTACCGGTGGCAGGACCTCGACTGCATGTGCTACGAGTCTGCGGCCGAGAAGCTCGGCGAGCGGTACCACTCGACCCCCGCGCTCCTGTCCGAGCTCAACGGCGGACGCGCGCTGGACAGCCTGGCCCCCGGCGACACGCTGGTCGTCCCGAACCTGCGCGAGGAACCGGTCGCCGCGGCCGTCGATTCGGCGGGTCCGGCCGAAGGCCCGCGCGTGGCCCGGGTCGTGGTCTCGGGCCGTGGCTTCTTCGTGCACGCGCTGGACGAGGGGGGCCGTGTCCTCTTCCACTTCCCGACCACGCTCGGCTCGAGCTACGATCCCTCCCCCGCCGGCGAGCTGGAGATCGTCTCGATCACCCCCGACCCCTGGTTCCATTACCAGCCGCGGCTCCTGAGCGGAGTCGACCGCTCGAAGCCGAGCACGCTCGTCCCGCCCGGTCCCAACAACCCGGTGGGCGGAATCTGGATCAAGCTCTCCCAGCCGCATTACGGGATCCACGGGACGCGGGAGCCCGCGACGATCGGCTACGAGACGTCGTCGGGGTGCGTCCGGCTGACGAACTGGGACGCGGCCTTTCTGGGGGCACGGGTGGCGCCGGGCGTCCGGGTCGAGTTCCGCGATACACGGGTGGATCCGGCTTCCGAGGGCGCTCCGCCTCCCGACTCCGTCCCCGTTACGTTGAACCCCTGAATGCGGTTTTCAGGTTCGCCGCAAGACGGCGGGCGAGAGAGGGCGACATGGCCGCCACGACGGCGGCATAGGTCGCGAACCCCATCGAAATCAGAACGACGAGCCTCGCCGCCCCCACGATCCTGTCGCTCAGAATCGCGCTGAGTCCGAGGACGGCCCCGAGCATGACCATCGATGCGAGGAGGGGTGTACCGAATGCTCCCAGCCAGGCGCTCCGGTCGAGATGGAGAACCCGGAAGCCGATTTCGAGCTGGATCGGGAGGACAAGGACGAGAGCGGCCGAATACGCCCAGGTCGCCGCCAGCACCCCGTGCGGCAGGGCAAGCGCCAGCGCCGTCAACGTGGCCACCGCGGAGAGGAGTTCGAGGGCCAGACGGAGGAGGGTCCGCCCCGTCACCGCGACCGCCGTCAGATGCGGAACGACGACCATCCGGGCGATCGATCCGACCGCGAGGGCGACCAGGAGAGGCGACGTTGGAAGCCAGCGCTCACCGAGCACGGTGGCCACGAAATCGCCCGAGACCGCTGCCAGGCCGATGAAGGCTGGCCAGGCCACCAACCCCAGCATCTCGGCGGCTTCGTGCAGCGCGCGCCCCAGCCGGACGGGTGCCTCCTGCAGGCGCGCCAGCGTCGACCAGAGCACCGGTGAGACGCTTCCGCTCAAGAACGCCCATAGCCCGTCGACGAGCTGGCGGGCCATCGAGTAATAGCCGAGCGGCGCGGCTCCCAGAGCCACCCCCACCAGCAGGTTGTCCGCGCGCAGCCGGAGGTAGGAAGTCACGTTGAGACCCATGATGCCGATCCCGAAGCCGAGCAGATCCCGGTAACGAGCCCAGGAAAACCCGCCCGTAGGTCGCCAGCCGGAGGCCCGCCAGAGCAGAACCGCATAGGCGACCTGGTAGACGAGGAGCAGGGCGACCAGGCTCCATACACCGTAGCCGGCCAGGGCCGCCGCGATGGCCACGGCCGCGGCCAAGCCCTGGCCGGTCAACGAGCGTGTGGCCAGCGACTTGAATCGGAGTTCACGCCGGAGAAGCGAGCTCTGGAGCGTGAGGGGCGCGCCGAGGAAGAGGCCGAGGGAGAGCCAGCGGACGATCGGCGCGACATCGGGCTGACCGGTGAGTCTCCCGAAGAGACCGGCGGTCGAGTAGCCCACCGCCGCGGTACCGATCCCTGCGACCAGGAGCCCCCAGAAGGCGCTGTTCAGATGGACGGGCTCCAGCTTCTCGCGCTGCACGAGCGCCAGGCTCATCCCCTGATGCTGGAGGACAAAGAGGAAGTCGACGTAGGTGAGGGCAAGGGCCAGCAGACCGAAGTCTTCGGGTGGGAGGAGGCGAGCCATGATCAGGAACAGCGGAGCGCGCAGGCCCCGATCCCCGATCTGCTGGATCGTGGACCAGATGGTGCCGCGGAGCGCGGCAGCGCGCAGGTCGTTCACCGTCCCCCCCCGCGGCTCGACGGTTCGTGACCCCGGGCGGCCCGGGAGCGAAAATGGGAGATCAGGCCTCTCCCAGCAGCCGGGCCAGCGCAGCCGGATCCACGTTGCCTCCCGAGAGAACGATGCCGATCCGCCGGGCGTCCGCGGGGATCTCGCCGTCCAGCACCGCCGCGGCGGCCAGCGCGCCGGTCGGCTCGACGACGATCTTCATCCGGCTCAGAAGGAGCTCGACGGCCCGGGCGAGCGACTCGTCCGGCACCCGCACGACAGCTTCGGCCAGCTCCCGGACCACCGGAAACGTGAGGGCGCCGGGCGTCTGGACGCGGGCGCCGTCGGCGATCGTGTCGGGCGGGTCGATCGTGACCCGCCGTCCCACCTCGAGTGAGCGCGCGGTGTCGTCCGCGGCTGCGGGCTCGGCGCCGTACGCCCGTATCCCCTCGAAGCCGAGAAGCGCGGTGGCCGTCCCGGCCAGCAGGCCTCCGCCGCCGACCGGGACCACGACCGCGTCCAGAGCCGGCACGTCCTCGAGCAGCTCCAGGGCGGCCGTGCCCTGCCCGGCCATGACCAGCGGATCGTCGTAAGGTGGCACGAGAATCCGCCCTTCCTCCTCGACGATCCTGCGGGCGATCTCCTCCCGGTCGTCGGTCATCCGGTCATAGTCGATGACGCGGGCCCCGTACGCCCGTGTCGCCTCGCGCTTGGCACGCGGGGCGTCGACCGGCATCACGATGACCGCGTCGACGCCCGCCTCCCCCGCCGCCAGGGCCACCGCCTGGGCATGGTTCCCGGACGAGAACGCCACCACCCCGCGCTCCCGCTCGACCGGTTCGAGCGCGCGGATCTTGCTGGTCGCGCCCCGGATCTTGAACGACCCCGCGCGCTGAAGGTTCTCGCACTTGAAGAATAGCTCGCGGCCGCACCGTTCGTTCAGAAGTCGAGAGGTGAGGACCGGCGTGCGATGCACGGCGCCGGCGATCCGGTCCCGCGCCGCGAGGACGTCGTCGAGGCCGATCGCGAGCGATCGATCGCCGAGGGTCCTGATTCTCTCTGAGGTCAAATGCGGATCCTGTCGGGCGCCCAGTCCGGCCCCCGATACCGAAACTGGCGCTTCCTGGGGACAAGGCCGAAGCAATTCAGCTCATCGGGGTCGGTCGTCTTGCAGACCATGACTTCCCCGATGTCTCTCTGCTCGAGATCGTCCAGCAGGCGGTCACGCAGGTACTCGAGATAGGGGCCGGCCGCCGCCGTCCGACAGACGTAACCCTTGTTGAAACCGGAGAGAAACAGCGTGAATTCGCCCTCCAGCCGTTCCAGAAAGCGGAGCGCCGCGATCGTGACCTGCGGATAGCAGGAATTCATGAAGTCGTCGAGACAGATCACGCCGTCCTTTGCAAGAAGCTGGGACGAGAGCCTCAGGTCGTTCGCTACCGCCCGCAGGCTGTGCTCGCCGTCGACATGAATCCAGCGGAAACGGCCGCTCCGCGACATGACCTGCGGGTGGCCGGCGAGATTCTCCGAGAAATCACGAACAAAGACGACTTCGCCGGAGATCCCGATGTTCTGAATCGCGTCGGTGGCTTCCCGGCGCAGCATGGGATCGACCAGCACGACCTTTTCCTGCGGTCCCGCGTGAAGGGCGATCAGGGCCGCCGACTTCCCCTTGAATATGCCGATCTCCATGAGATCGCCATGGATGCCGCGTTCCTCCTGGAAAGTGAAAAGACAGGACCACGTCGCTGCGGCTTCGGTGCGTAGCCAGCCGTTCAGACGTTCGTACTCGGCACGGTAACGCGCGAGCGGCGCGAGAGCCGCGGCATCAGCGAGCGTAGGATCGAGCCGCTTCGTGGGTCCGCGGTAATGGCGGGCCAGGTACGCGAGATCCACGGCCTTCCTCGTGACGGACCGGCTGAGACGGTTGGACCAGGCGAGGGGGGTGAGCTTGTGAATCAGACCCAAGGCTGGCCGATCCGTCTCCCAGGGGCTGCGACCGCTCTCATGCGAGTCGAGACACGGTCTCCTCCATCAGACGCGCTTCGGTCTCCGCCACGCGCCGCTTGACCTGGACCACGCTGTCCGGGTTCAGCGACATGGAGTCGATCCCCGCCTCGACGAGGAACTGAGCGAAGTCGGGATGGTCGCTGGGCCCCTGGCCGCAGATCCCGACCTTGGTACCGGTCTCCTTGGCGACCCGGATCAGGCTCTCGATCATCACCTTGACCGCTTCGTTCCGCTCGTCGAAGAGCGCCCCCAGCCGGCCCGAGTCCCGGTCGACCCCGAGCACGAGCTGGGTCAGGTCGTTCGAGCCGATCGAGAAGCCGTCGAACCGCTCGGCGAACTGGCGGGCCAGGATGAAGTTCGAGGGGATCTCGCACATCACGTACACCTCGAGCCCGTCGCGGCCTCGCTGGAGCCCGTGGTCGGCCAGCACGTGAAGCACCTGGTCGGCCTCGTCGAGCGTCCGGCAGAACGGGATCATGACGACGACGTTGTCGAGCCCGATCTCCTCGCGCACCATCTTGATCGCCCGGCATTCCAGCGCGAACCCTTCCCGGTACTCGTCCGAGTAGTAGCGCGAGGCGCCGCGGAATCCGAGCATCGGGTTGGACTCGTCGGGCTCGAACTGGCGCCCGCCGATCAGGTCGGCGTACTCGTTGGTCTTGAAGTCGCTCATCCGGACGATCACCGGAGCCGGGTACTGGCTCGCCGCGATCTTCGCGATCCCGCGCGCAAGCCGCTCGACGAAGTAGCCCGCCCGGTCGGCGTAGCCGGCCGTAAGGCGCAGGATCTCCTCGCGCGCCTTCTCGTCCTGGATCTCGTGGAACCGGATCAGCGCCATCGGATGGATCTTGATGATGTTGTTGATGATGAACTCCATCCGCGCCAGCCCGATCCCCTCGCACGGCAGGCGCCACCAGCGGAAGGCGGCGTCGGGGCTGGCGATGTTGAGCATGATCTGGGTCCGTGTCTCGGGGATGTCGGCCAGGTCGTGCTCCTCGATCTCGAACGGCAGCTTCCCCGCGTACACGCGTCCCTCGTCACCCTCGGCGCACGAGAGCGTGACCTCGGAACCGGGCTCCAGGATCCTCGTGGCGCCTCCCGTTCCGACCACGGCCGGGATGCCGAGCTCGCGGCTCACGATCGCCGCGTGGCACGTCCGGCCTCCCTGGTCGGTGATGATGCCAGCCACCTTCTCCATGATCGGCCCCCAGGCCGGATCGGTCATCTCGGTGACCAGGATGTCCCCGGCGTCCACGCGGTCGGATTCCTCCGGGCTCGACAGCCGGACCACGCGCCCGACCGCGATACCGCCTCCCACCGAGATCCCGCGCAGGATCGGCGTGCCGGGCCCTGTGAGCCGGTAGACCTGCAGCGTGGCCCGATGGTCCCGCGAGTGCACGGTCTCCGGTCGGGCCTGGACGATGAAGAGCTGCCCGGACTGCCCGTCCTTGGCCCACTCGATGTCCATGGGCCTCCCGTAGTGGCGCTCGATCTGGGCCGCCCAGCGGGCCAGCTGCAGGATCTCGTCGTCGTCGAGGACGAACGCCCGCCGCTCTACGAGCGACGTCTCGACCGTCACCGTCGGCCCTTCGACGCGGCGCGCGTAGATCAGCTTCTTGGCCTTCTCGCCGACCGTCTTCTCGATGATCGGCATCCGGTCGTTGCGGTCGAGGAGCGGCTTGAAGACCAGGTACTGGTCGGGGATGACGGCGCCGGCCACGACCAGCTCGCCGATCCCCCACGAGGCGTTGATCAGGACGACGTCCGGGAAGCCGCTCTCGGTGTCGAGCGTGAACATGACCCCCGAGCCCGCCGTGTCGCTCCGCACCATCTTCTGGACGCCCAGCGAGAGCGCGACCACCAGCTGGTCGAACCCCCGCTTCTGGCGATAGGCGAGCGCCCGATCGGTGAACAGCGAGGCGTAGCACTCGCGGCAGGCTTCGAGGAGCGCATGCTCGCCGCGAATGTTGAGAAACGTGTCGAGCTGACCGGCGAAGCTCGCTTCCGGCAGGTCCTCGGCGGTGGCGCTCGAGCGCACCGCCACGTCGGTTCTCTCGTCGTCGTATTTCTGGGAAAGCTCCCGGTAGGTCGAGCAGATCGAATCGCCGAGATCGTCGGGAAATTCGGCCTCGCGGAACAGCGCCCGGATCGCCAGGCCGGCCGGGGACAGGGCCTCTTCGCCGCCGGTGTAGCCGCGGAGGTGCGCCTGGATCTCCCCGTCGATCTCGTTGTGCTCCACGAACCGGCGGTAGGCGGCGGTCGTGATGGCGAAGCCGCGCGGGACCCGGATCCCGACGTCCTGGAGACCGGCCATCATCTCGCCCAGGGAGGCGTTCTTCCCTCCCACAAGCGAGATGTCGTCCCCGGTCAGCTCCTCGAACCAGCGGATGTAATGATCGCCCGGGCTCATCTGGCCATGATTATCGAAAGTCGCGCCGGCGAGAACAAGTAGGCTGTCTTACAGGCGTCGAAGAAACGAAGCCCCCCTTGAAGATCGAGGGGGGCTTCGTTTTCCGTGATTCTTGGGGCGTCAGTTCGTCTCGCCCGCGGGGTCGGTCGCGCCGGCCTCGGGAGCGGCCTCGGTCGCCGGAGCCTCGCCCTTCGCCTCTTCCTTCGCGTACTCCATGGCGGGCGGGGTCGCGTTCGGGCTCCACGACAGGGCGACGATCTGCCACTGTCCCTCGGCGTTCTTCTTGTGCACCGTGAGATACTTGCCCTGGGCCTCCCACGTCTCCCCCTCCGGGACCTGGCCGGCGGCCGTGTAGTGGCCGGTCTCGTAGGCCAGCTCGCCGGACTCGGCGACGGTCACGTTGTCGGTGACGATGTCGAAGCTGGCGGGCGCGCCCTCGGCCACCATGTCCGAGTAGAGCGCCCGTATCGACTCGGTGCCGGAGCTGGCCGGCATCATGGGCGGCTGGACCACGGCGTCCGGCGCGTAGTCGACCATCATTCCGTCGACGTTGCCGGCCAGCATGGCCTGCTCGAAGGCGGTGTTCTTCTCGTCGATCGTGGCGGCCACGTCGGCGCCCGGGGCGACCTCCTCCTCCGTAGCGCCCGACTGCTCGGTCGCCTGCTCCTGGCACGCCATGGCCGCGACGATCATCGCGCCCGAGACGCCCAGCGCCTTGAGAAAGCGTAGCATGGGTCTACCTCCTCGTATCCTCGGATGGGGGTTCGGAGCCAAACATGGAGTATAGTCACCCGTGGAGGTCGCGGCCCGCTCGTCACGCCCTGAGGAGGCGGCCCGCCGCGCGGCACGTCGAAGGCGTTGTGGGGTTTCATGTACCATGATGAGGAGGCTCGTGACCGACGGCTTGAACGCCCTGCCACCCGCCCTGCTCGCGGTGATCGGCTTCGCGGCCGGAGGGGCCTTGGTGGCCCTCGGCGCCGGCTTACTCGCCGAGGGCGGCCGACCGGAGCTCGAGATCCGCGCGGCTCGCGCCCCGGCCCCGGCCGACTCTCGTGCTTCCGCGCCGCCCGCGCCCGAGCCAGCCCCGCGTCCATCGGTCCCGGCCCCCGGTCTGACCCTGCCTTCCGATCCGCCGGAACCGATCGACGGAGACTCGCTGGCCAGCCTGGTCGCGACCCTCAGGGACCGGGACCTCGAGGTGCCGGTCGCGGACGTGGATCCCGACGACCTCCGCAACGACTTCGCCGACCCCCGCTCCGGGCTCCGGACCCACCAGGCGCTCGATATCCTGGCCCCGCGCGGGACCCCCGTCGTCGCGGTCGAGGACGGGACGATCGCCAGCCTGGATCCCAGCCAGGGAGGCGGGGGGATCGTCGTCTACCAGTTCGATCCGACCGGCGAGTTCGTCTATTACTACGCGCACCTCGAGGAGTTCGCCGCCGGGCTCACGGAGGGACGAACGGTCCAGAAAGGGGACGTCCTCGGCTTCGTCGGGACGTCCGGCAACGCTCCTACCGGCACCCCGCACCTCCACTTCGCCATCACCAAGACCCGGGCGCCCTTCCTGCGCTACGGGGGGACGCCGATCAACCCGTTCGAGGTGCTGCGCTAGGTCCCCCCGCCGGCCGTATCGGGGTGACGGCGGTGGAGCCGCTCGCGGGGTGGACGGCTGGCGGTCGAGCCGCTCCGGGGTGGACGGGCGGTCGAGCCGCTCGCGGGCGGCCGGCTCCGGCCCGCGAACGGGGCCGTTCGTGCAGCCGGCGGTTAAACCGTCCCGGATCGACTACACTTTGGGAACCAGATTATGGGTCGCGCCTCTCATGCCCCGCGCGTCGTCGTCCACACGGTCGTCGGCGTTTCCCTAGCCCTCTCCGCCTGCTCCGAGCCGGCGGGGGTGCCCGATCCGTTCATCCTGCCCGACCTGGTCGAGTTCGAGGGTCGCTTCAGCGTGACCCACTCTTTCAGCGTGCCCGGCACGGCCATCTCGGCGGGGTGCACGGGCGATGCCGACCTGAGCTCGGGCGTCGGGCTCGCGTTCGGCGGCACCATCGACATCGACGCGTCGGGGCCGTGCGCGGACATCTCCAGCCGGGTCGGTCAGATCCTGGGCTCCATCCGCGGCGAAACGATCACCTTCTCGGTGAGCGGGCTCCCCGATCCGATGGTCGCGATCGAGTGCTCGACGGTCGGTGGACCGGCGGCCTTCGAAGGGTCGTACACGATCCGGGAAGTGCCGGGCGACCTGGCGATCGTCCAGACCCTGCGGGGGACGCGCGACCTGACGGCGGAGTGTGGGGACGAGGAGGTTCCCGCCCGCTGGGAGATCCACGCCCGGCGGCGCTGAGAGAAAGGGATGAGGATGCGGCGAATCTCCACCCGGACGCTGGGCCTCCTGGCCTTACTCCTGCCTGCGTGCAACGACCTGCCGACCGCGTTCGACCAGCTCCCCGCCGTCCGCGTAGAGATCACGGCGGGCGACTGCGGTACCGCGTCCCCGCGGGTGCCCGTTGGCCAGGACTGCGAGCTGACCGCCGCGGGCTTCGACGACAACGGCCGGGAGGTGAGGACGGGCTTCACCTGGTCGACCGGAAATCCCTCGATCGCCACCGTGTCTATCAAGCCGGGGTTCGACACGACCGTGGCCCGGATCACCGGCGTCCAGGTCGGGGAGACGACGATCCGAGTGGAGCTGGGCGCCGAACCCGACGTGTTCGCCGTCCGCGACCTGATCGTGATTCCCCCCAACGAGAAGTGAGGGGAGACCGGTCGCGCGAGCGGGGGTACGGGTTCCTTGCAGGGGATTCAGGAGATAGAAGGGAAGCCCCGCCAGATCGTTGCGGGGCTTCGCTTTGAGATGGTGGGCCTGGGTAGAGTCGAACTACCGACCTCACGCTTATCAGGCGTGCGCTCTAACCACCTGAGCTACAGGCCCTCGCCTGGCGGGAAGGATCGATGAAGATACCCCGCCGGAGATGCCCGTTCAACCGAACGCGCCGGGCGGCCTAGCACCTTCTACAGGTACTCCTCGTATTGCCTGGGGTCGATCCCCACCCTCCGCATCGCATTGGTCACCTGGGTCTTCATCATGGTCCCGGACGCCTTGGCGAAGCCGACGACCGCGGCGTCCCGGCTCACCCGACGGACCCCGTGGGTGCGGGCGTGGACCTCCGCCGCCTCACGGGACCGGGCCGCGTGGTCCTGGCGGTCCCGGCGATCGATCTGGGCGAGGAGCTTCTCGAGGAGTTCCTCCGCCCGCGGCTCCCAGTCGATCTCCACAGGGGTCAGTATATCCCCGCCGGCGGGCCGCCGCCCGCCGCGAAAACCTTGATGCGTGGCCACCATTTCCAGCGAGAAATGGCTACGCCTAGACGGGTGTGGGGGGCGCACCCTAGATTGCGGCACCTGCTGATCCAAGTGGATACGGGTTCGAACGAGGGTCACGCCATCCCCGGAGGCGCCGTGCGCAAGCTTGCCTGTCTTCCCGTCGTCCTTCTCGCCCTCGCCGCCCAGTTGACGGCGCCATCCGAGCTGCCCGGCCAGGAGCCGGAGGCCGTCTCCCCGGTCCCCGCGCCGGACGATCCGCGCCGTCCCCAGCAGCCCCCGGGCGTGGACACGGGCCGGAACCCGCTGTGGGTCGTCCTGGGATCCCCGCTCCTCCTCCTCGACCGCATCTTCTACAACTGGGCGGCGGGCCGCGAGGAGGAGTGCGGATCGATGGCCGCCGGGATCGGATCGTCCACCTGCGAGCCGGGCCACACGACCTTCACCTTCGGGTCGCTGGGCTCCAAGTCGGGCTTCTGGGGGCTCGGCTTCGGACTCCACAACAACCGCGCCGACCCGACCGGGTTCAAGATCGGCTTCAACACCGCCGCGACGTGGCGCTGGTACCAGGAGCACGACGCCTATATCGGCTGGAACGATCCCCGGAAGCGGCCCTTCGTCCGCGCGACGGGCTACTATGACTACGACTCGAAGGACCGTTTCTACGGCCTCGGCCCGGACAGCGACCAGGACGACGAGGCGGACTACGACTGGGAGCACTGGGGCGCAGAGCTCAGGGCGGGGCTGCCGCCACGAACCGGCGTCTGGGGTTCGGGCGGCGTCAGGTACGAGAAGTCGTTCGCTTCCGGCGGGTGGCACAACGACACCCCCAACGTCGCCGCGGAATTCCCGGACCTTCCCGGTGCGGCGGACCCGCAGCAGGAGCTCTGGGGGCCGTTCGGCGAGGTCGTCATCGATCTCACCGACTCGCCCGGCCACCCGGTGGCGGGCGTCCGCGTCAAGGCCCGCGGCGCGGCCTACCGTTCGGACAACGACCTCGACTTCAACTGGAACACCTGGGGGGGCGAGGTCCAGGGCCATCTCCCGCTCGGAAGCCAGTGGCACATCCTGTCGCTCCTGGTGGGCTTCGATCAAGCCGAGCCGAAGGACGACGAGGACGAGATCCCGTTCGTCTACCTCCCGACCCTGGGCGGCTCAGACCGGCTCCGGGGCTACGACACGTGGCGGTTCACCGACCAGACCGCGGCCTACGGGACCGCCGAGTACCGGTACCGGATCTGGCACGAGAATTTTCCCGACGACGACCAGGCGAGCGCGATCGAGACCGCGCTCTTCTACGACTTCGGCGAGGTCGGCGAGGACCTGGGCGAGATCCGGGACACGTTCGAATGGGGGGACAAGGACTCCTACGGACTCGAGTTCCGCGGCTATCTGCGGGAGAACTTCGTCCTCCGGGCGGGGGTCGCCAGGAGCAGCGAGGGGACCCGGCTCAACTTCAAGTTCAGCGATGTCTACTAAGATGCGTGCCGGAGTCGTGACAAAGTCCTGCCTGGTGATCACGGCGATCGGCGCAGCCGCGTGCGGCGGCCGCACGGTCCAACCGTGGGAGTACGCGCCGCGCCCCATGGCCGACACGCTCGCGATCCTCGAGCCCGAAGAGCGCGACGTTCCCATCATCTACGAGGCGGCGCACGCGTTCGTGATCGATCAGTTCGCGGTCGGCTCGCCGGGCCCGGCGGCGAACGTGGACGCCATGGACGAGGTTGTGAACTCGAGCTGGTTCACGAACCGGAACGCGGTCGACCCCTTATCTCCGGACGAGGTGCTGCGGGGCCCCCACACGGGCGACGGCCCCGCGCCGGGGCCGCTCACGATCACATCCAACAAGAGCGAGGGCGTCAACTTCGGCTTCTTCATCGAGGACTCGGAGGGTGACCGCTATCTCATGAAGCTGGATCCTCCGCAGTGGCCGGAGATGGCGAGCGGCGCGGACGCCCTCGCGACCAACCTGGTCTGGGCGGCCGGCTATCACACGCCCGAGAACTACGTCTATTACTTCGACCCGGGCTCCATCACGCTGGAGGAAGGCGTCGAGATCGACGTAGTCGAGGATGGGATCCTGGTCGAATACGAAGCGGGGGCCAACGAGCCGGACGAGGTGGAGCTCACCCCCGACAAGCTCGGCGAAATCCTCCGCGACCGGTATCCCCTCCGGCCGGATGGAACGATCCGCACCTCGGCCAGCAAGTTCGTGGAGGGGATTCCCAAGGGCCCCTTCAGCTGGAAGGGAATCCGGCCGGACGACCCCAACGACGTGATCCCCCACGAGCTGCGCCGTGAGGTGCGCGGCTACTATGTGATCGCCTCGTGGCTGAACCAGACCGACACCAAGCAGGGCAACACGCTGGACGCGTTCGTCCCGCACGGGAACAGTCCCGCCGGGGCGCCACGTGTCGGCCATCTCAGGCACTACATGCTGGACAACGGCTCCTCGCTCGGATCCGGCGGCGCGCATCCCCACACCGTCCGGGTCGGCAACGAGAACGAGTTCGACCTGGGCGCGATGGGCAAGCGGTTCATCTCCCTGGGCACCTACGAGCGCCCATGGCAGGACGGGGTCGCCCACAATCCGCCCAACATCGGCTGGTACGAGGTCGAGCCCTTCGACCCCGGGGACTGGCGCCCGAACATGCCGAACCCGGCGTTCGACGCGCGTGACGCGCGGGACGGCTACTGGGGCGCCAAGATCGTGATGTCGTTCACGGACTCTCATCTCGAGCGCGCGATGGACGCCGCGCAGTGGTCGGACGCGGCCGTCCGGTCGTACGTGCTGGAAGGGCTGAAGGGGCGCCGCGACAAGATCGGCCGGTACTGGTTCGCCGAGGTGACGCCGCTGGACGACCCGCGCATGGAAGGCCGTGCGCTCGTCTTCGAGGACCTCTGGATCCGCCACTTCGGGGGACAGGCGCAGTACGAATGGCGGCTCGACTGGGACGCGGCGGACCTCGACCAAACCGGGACGGCGACCCAGGCGCAGATCGATCTCCCGGCGCCGGCCGGGACGGTGCCGCCGGACGAGGACCCCGACGACCGCCTGGCGCGGCTCCGGGTCTGGAAGGTCCAGGAGGGCGGCCGGCGCGCTCCCCGCCCGGCCACCTTCTGGCTCGAGTGGAACCCGGCCACGAACGGGTACGAGCTGACCGGTGTCCGGTACTGAGCGCCGTCACGTCGAGCACCGCAGCCGCCGGATGACCGCCGCCCGTCGCGCCTTCCTGGTCGGGGGAATGGTCGCCGGCGCTGCCGCCTGCGGCGGCCGGACCGTGCAGCCGTGGGAGTACGCACCACGCCCCATGGCCGACACGCTTTCCATCTACGAGCCCGAGGAGCAGGTCATCCCGCTCGCCTACGAGGCGGCGCATCAGTTCCTGTTCCGGCCGCTCGGCGAGCCATTCACGGGTGAAGGCGAGGCGGTGAACGTGGATCCGCTCGACGAGGTCGTGAACACGACCTGGTTCACCAACCGGAACGCAGCCGATCCGTTGACCCCCGAGCAGATTCGACGCGGCCCGCAGACCACCCAGGGGCCGCGACCGCCGCTGACCGTCACCGACGTGGATCCGGAGGGAGTGACCCCGAAGTTCAACGTCGAGGACGCGGACGGAATCACGTACATCGTCAAGCTGGACCCCGCCGACTATCCGGAGCTCGCCAGCGGGGCCGAGGTGGTCACCACCAACCTGCTGTGGTCCGCCGGCTACAATACTCCCGAGAACTACACCTACGAAATCGATCCGTCGGAGCTGCAGCTCGACGAGGACCTCGAGACCGTCTTCCTCGATGAGGATTCCCTGCCGGTGGAGTACGCGGTCGGGGCCGACGAGGACGAGCAGGAGCTCACCCTCGAGATCTTCACCCGGGAGTTCTTCCGCGGCCGCTCCCGCACCGCCGACGGCCGGTTCCGCACGCTGGCAAGCCGCTTCCTGGAGGGGATTCCGAAGGGACCCTTCAACTACGCGGGCACCCGGCCGGACGACGCCAACGACGTCATCCCCCACGAGCACCGCCGCGAGCTGCGGGGCCTCTACGTGGTCGAGGCGTGGCTCAACCAGACCGACACGAAGTCGGGGAACTCGCTCGACATGTTCATCCTCGACCCGCGGAGCCCCGAGGACGAAGAGGCGGCTCGCTTCGGATACCTGCGCCACAACCTGATCGACTTCGGGTCCTCGCTGGGCTCGGCCGCCGTGCGGCCGCACACGCCCCGCCACGGCCAGGAGAATGAGTTCGACCTGTCGGCGATCGGGAACCGCTTCATCACGCTGGGGCTCTGGCGGCTCCCCTGGCAGTCGGAGAAGGACACCGTCTTTCCGCCTTCCGTCGGCTACTTCTCCTCCAAGGACTTCGACCCGGTCAGCTGGAAGCCCAACATGCCGAACCCGGCCTTCGACAACCTCACCGACCGGGATGGTTACTGGGGCGCCAAGCTCGTGATGTCGTTCACCGACCCCCAGCTCTTCGCGGCCGTCGAAGCCGGACGGTACTCGGACTCCCAGGCGGCGCGCATCATCCTGCGCACGCTCCAGGAGCGGCGCGACATGACGGGCCGCGCCTGGTTCTCCCGGGTCTCTCCGCTCGACGATCCACGGATCGAAGGCGGCGCTCTGGTCTTCGACGATCTCTGGATCCGGCACTTCGGTGGCCTGGCCCAGTATCGCTGGCAGCTCGACTGGGATGCCCCGGACCCTGACCTCAAGGCCGAGGGCGAGTCGACCGTCCAGCGGATCGAGCTGCCCCGCCCGGAGGGTTCGGTGGCCGAGGAAGGGGATCCCGCCGACGCGCTCGCCCGGCTGAGGGTCTGGAAGATCCAGGGAGATGGCGACCGGGCTCCTCGCCCGGCCACGTTCCGGCTCCAGTGGACGGGCGCGGGGTGGCGCCTGGCGGGCGTCCGCTACTGAAGCCTCGCGCGAATACCGTCCCCATCCCCGCCTCCGGGTCCGCGCCTTAACCCCACTTTAATCCCAGCTGAACCCTCCCGATTAGGCTCGGATCACGGGCTCGTGGGCTCGTTGAGCTCGATAAGGAGGGAGTCGGATCGATGAACGGTGCGAGAATCTTCACCACCATGATCGCAACGATGTTCGTTTATGCCGGCGGTGTGGGCGTGGCCGCCGGTCAGGAGCGAAAGCCAGGAGCGCCGCCGCGGATTCTGCAGCAGCCTGCCCCGCTTCTCGTACCGGGAAAGGCCGACCTGACGTGCACGGCGTTCGCTTCGCGTGACCAGGCAGGAATGGAGCCGATCGCGCCGAACCGTGCGCTCGCGACGGATGCTTCCCAGGTCTGGGTGCATCGCGCCGTGAAAAACGCGGGGCAATCGGACGCCGGGCCCTTCATGGCCGAGCTCAAGATCACGGGCGAGTTTGGCAGCGTATATCTCCTCCCCTACCAGCAGGAGACCGCGGGACCCCTCCCTCCGGGCGGATCCCATACCTGGCCCGCGATCCCGGTCGAGCTCGTGCCGGGGACGAACATCGTCAACGTCTGGACCCGATACGACTACCCGGATTCCGTGGACGAGTCCGACGAGTACAACGTGTGCCAGGCCCACGTGAACGCGCAGAAGCCGCCGGTCGGGAAGCCCAAGGACCAGGTGGCCTCCCAGGCTGCGCCGTCGGTCAACATGGCGGCTCAGGCCGTGGAGCCACCCGCCGGGGAGCAACCTCAACAAGGGCAGGATTCGCAGCTCGATCCGAGCGTGATCGCCAAGGTGTCGCCCGCGCTGCTGCCGGCCGCGCCCGACGTGACGTGCTCGGCCTGGGCCTCACGGAACCAGGACGGAACGGAGGTGATCGCGGACGGAAGCCTCGCGGAGAACACGAAAGTGGTGTACCTCCACGTGACCGTCCGAAACCTCGGCCGGGCCGAGGCGAAGAATTTCAATACCCGCATCGAGATCGACGACGGGGACCCGGACACCGAGGACCAGCCTTGGGTTCAGCTCATGACGCTGGAACCGGGGCTGGCCTACCGGTTCCCTCCGCGCGTGGTCTCGGCGACCCACGAGAGCTTCACGCCCTATTTGACCGGCGCTGCTGCCGCGCAAGTCGTCGCCGATGTCTTCCACTCCCTTTCGGAGCCGAACGAGTCGAACAACGAATGCGGCGTCGGCGTCTCGTTCCGCGACCTGTTGGGGGGGTGACCCTTCTAACCCCGCTTCCCGCCCGGCGACGTTCCGGTTCCCGTGGACGAGCGGGGCGGGCGGCTGGCGTAAGTGTGGTATTACCAAAGGATGCGCCATGATCGGAAGTCCCTGTCCTCCGTAGGGCGTCTAGACATCGTCGGACTCGTCCACGTCCGTGACCGCCGCACAAGTTTGCCTCGCCACCGGCCGGCCCTATCCTTTGCCGCGCCATGGACATCCTCATCATCGGGGGCACGCGCAACGTCGGCCATCATCTCGTGGTCGCGCTGTCGGACCTGGGCCACCGCGTCACGGTTCTGAACCGCGGCCGGACGCCGGACGAGCTCGGCGACCGGGTCGAGCGCCTCCGTGCCGATCGCACCGACCCCGGTCACCTGACCCGTGCCGTCGGCGGGCGCTCGTTCGACGCCTGCGTCGACACGATCGCCATGCGGCGTGACGACACGCGCGGCGCGATCGACGCCCTCGAAGGACGCGTGGGCCACTATGTTCACCTCTCGACCGGCCAGGTCTACCTGGTACGTGAGGGGTGCCCGGCCCCGGCCCGCGAAGAGGACTACGACGGCCCGCTCGTCCCGCCCCCGCCGACCGACTCCTGGGAGCGCGCCGAATGGCTCTACGGGATCGAGAAGCGGGAGTGCGAGGACGAACTCGAGGCGGCGTGGACGAGCCGACGGTTCCCGGCGACCCGCCTCCGTCTTCCCATGATCCACGGCAAGCGCGACCACTACGGCCGGATCCACGGCCTCGTCCTGCGGCTGGTCGACGGTGGTCCTCTCCTGGTCCCGAGGGACGGGACACCGCGGATCCGTCACGTCCAACAGGCGGACGTGGTGACGGCCATCGTGCGCCTCATCGAGACCGGCCGGGGCAAGGGAGCCGCGTACAACGTCGCCCAGGACGACTTGTGGACCCTGGACGAGCTCCTCCACCGGGTCGCGGCACTACTGGGCGTCGAGCTCGATGTCGTCCCCCTGCCGCGCGTCGAGCTCGAGGCGGCCGGGCTCTTCCCCGCCTGCTGTCCGTTCGCCAACCCGTGGATGTCGATTCTGGACAACCGGCGGGCGCGAGAGGAGCTGGGACTGACGTTCATGGGCTTCGACGACTACCTGCCCGATCTCGTCGGTTACTTCCGCGATCCGTCCCTCGAACCTCCCGCGAACTACGCGCGTCAGCGCGAGCGGGAGAAGGCGCTGGCCGTGAGATACAGGGACTCGGGATGACCTCCATGATCCTCTGGCGCAGGCTCGATCTCCCCGGTCACGAGATCGGAATCCTCGAGCCTCGCAAGGACGGATGGGAACTGCGCGGGACGGCCGTCTTCTCTCACGACGGTCGGCCCTGCAAGCTGGACTACGTCGTCCTCTGCGACCCGGACTGGCGCACGAGCTCCGCCCGAGTGGAAGGGATGATCGGGGACCGCGGGGTCGCATTGAAGGTGTCCGTCGATGGGAGGCGGCACTGGTGCCTGAACGGGGAGGACTCCCCGGCCGTGGCGGGTTGCACCGACATCGACCTGGGGTTCAGTCCCTCGACCAACCTGCTTCCGATCCGGCGGCTCTCGCTGACCGTCGGGGAAGAGGCGGAAGTGAGAGCCGCCTGGCTCCCCTTCCCGGCACTCGAGTTCGAGCCGCTTCCCCAGATGTACCGGCGGGAGGGGGAGCGGACGTACCGCTACGAGTCGAGCGGGGGTCGATTCGTGCGAATGCTGGAGGTGAACCGGGTCGGGTTCGTCGTCAAGTATCCGGAGCTGTGGCTGGCAGAGGCCACCCAGCACGGCGATCTTCGCCCAAGGTAAGAAAGAAAGCGTCTCGCTCTTGCCGATGAGCTCGAGCTCGTCGCCTCTCTGATGGGCGAGTTCTACGCGGAGTCCTGCTATCCCCTCGATAAGCCGCTCGCGTCGTCTGCGCTCGTCGAGCTGATCGAAGACCCCGAGCTTGGCCGCCTGTGGCTTCTCGTTCCACCGAACCCGGAGGCCGATCATGATGCATCTCCGGCGGCGGCCCAAGTACATCCTCGACGCTCAGCGTCTCGACCGGTCCCAGGTCGAGCGACCGGACCGGCGCCTCGATCCGCTCCAGGTCGCCGACCACCACGATCGCGACCCGATCGGGATCCAGGTGCTCGGCGGCGACCCGCTGCACGTCGTCGGCGGTCACCGCCAGGACCCGCTCGATGTAGCGGTCGAAGTAGTCGTCGGGGAGGTCGTAGAGCGCCAGCTCGCCCAGCGCCCCGGCCGTCCCGGCCACCGTCTGGAAGGTGGAGGGAAAGCCCAGGGCGACGTAGTTCCTGGCGCGCTCCAGCTCCTCCTCCGGCACCCGCTCCAGGATCCCCCGGAGCTCCTTCATGAACTCGGTCAGCGCCTCCGCCGTGACCTCGGTCTGGACGGCCGCGGCGGCCAGGAACGGCCCCCTCCAGGGGCGGAACGCGAAACCCGAGAAGGCGCCGTACGAGTAGCCCTTGTCCTCGCGCAGGTTCTGGTTGAGACGCGACGTGAAGGAGCCCCCCAGGATCGTGTTCATGACGACGAGAGGGAAGTAATCCTCGGTCAGACGGTGCGCGCCGATCCGGCCGATCCGGATCTCCGACTGCTCGGCGCCCGGCTTGTCGATCAGGAGGATCCGGCGCCCGGCGACCTGCTCGACCGGCGGCTCTTCCGGAGCGCCGCCCGCCGGCCCCTGCCACGCCCCGAACGCCCGCTCGAGAAGCGGCAGGACGGCCTCGGGCGTGACGTCGCCGACGACGACCAGGGTCGCCGCACCGGGCCTGTAACGCCCCTCGTGGAAAGCCCGGAGGTCCTCGACCGTCATCCCCGCCAGACTGGCCGCCGTCCCCACGTTCGGCACGCCGTACGGATGGGCGGAGCCGTAGAGGGTCCGGTCGAACTCGAGGCCGGCGATCGCCGCCGGCTCGTCCCGCCACTGCAGGATCTCGGTCAACCGGTCGACGCGCTGGCGGTCCAGCTCGGCGGCCGGGAAGTCGGGGCGGAGCGCGACGTCGGCCATGAGCGCGAGCGCCGGCTCGAGCCGCGCCACCGGGACGTGGAGGGAGACCGACGCCGTGTGCTCGCCCGCCCCGGTCGACAGATCCGCTCCGAGGACGTCGACCTCGTCGGCGAGCTCGAGCGCGCTCCGGCCGGCCGCACCCTCGTCCAGCATGGCGGCCGTCATGCCGGCAACCCCGGGCCGCTCCGCCGGCTCGGCCGTCGACCCCGCAAGGATCGTGAGATCGACCTGGACGATCGGCACCTCGTGCTTCTCGAGGAGGAGGACCGGGAGCCCGTTGGAGAGCGACAGGTGCCGGATCTCCGGCAGGTCGAAGGACGGCGGCGGGCCGAGCTCGGGCGGCCGGCTCCGGTCGACCCCGTCGGCCGGGGTCTGGGCGA
>DASRVA010000065.1:0-37147 GCA_035687745.1 Gemmatimonadota bacterium | reverse complement strand
TCATCCGGATCGACCAGGGCGGCGCCACGACGCACGGTCCCGGCGCCCGGCCCGGCCAGGGCCAAGGCCGCCCGCGATCCCGCGCCGGCCCTCGCCATCGGCTCGCCGTGGACCTCCAGCGAGCGGATCCGGACCTCATCTCCGCCCGGTCGGACGATCACCCTCGCCCCCTCGGCGACCGCGCCGCTCCAGACCGTCCCGGTCACAACCATCCCGGTTCCCGCGACCTGGAACGCGCGGTCGACCGGCATACGGAAGGGAAACCCGGCGGGCCGCTCCGGCGTCGCCGCGAGGACGGCCGCCAGGGCCGACCGGAGGCGGTCCAGGCCGGTTCCCCGGAAGGCCGACACGACGACGATCTCGGCCCCGGCCAGGGGCGAGCCGGCGAGCTCCTCGCGCGCGGTTTCGACCACCAGGTCGGCCCAGTCCGGGTTCACCAGATCGGACTTCGTCACCGCGACCACCCCCCGGTCCACGCCGAGCGCCTCGAGGACCAGCAGATGCTCCCGGCTCTGGGGCATGAACCCCTCGTCCGCCGCCACCGTGAACAGGACCGCGTCGATTCCGCTGGCGCCGGCCACCATGTTCCGGATGAATCCCTCGTGCCCGGGGACGTCGACGACGCTGGCCGGCGGGGCGTCCGGTCCCAGGTGGAGCGGAGCGAAGCCGAGGTCGATGGAGATCCCGCGCTCCCGCTCCTCGGGGAGGCGGTCGGTCCACACGCCGGTCAACGCCTGGACCAGCGCGGTCTTGCCGTGGTCGATGTGGCCCGCCGTGCCGATCACCCTTCGGGACGTCCGCTCGGTCATGCCGCCTCGGGCCGGAGATCCGCGTGCCAGCGGACGAAGTCGTGGACCAGCTCCTGGACGAGCAGCTCCTCCCCGCCCACGGTCGCGACGCCCTCGAGGAGCCCGTAGTCCGGGTGGGCGTAGAGCGCGAGAAACGCGTAGCCCCGGGCCGGGAGCCGCCGCTGCCCGGGCCGGGGCGCGCACGTCCGGCAGACGAGGCCGCCCTCGCCGATCGAGAACCCCAGCTCGCCGCCGTCCGGAAGCTCCCGGCCGCAACCGACGCAGGCGTCCAGCCGCGGCGCCACGCCCAGCTCGCCGGCGGCGGCCAGGCGGTGCCAGGTCTCCCAGCGCCGCTCCGTCCCCGGCCTGACGCGCTCCAGTCGCTCGAGCCCCGCCACCGTGAGGGCGTAGAGGGACGCCTGCGGCGCCCCGTCCGGGAGCACGGCCTGGAGGAAGCGGAACCATCGACCGGCGGCCTCCAGGCGGGGGAGCGAGGCCGCAACCCCCCGGTGGGCCGCCAGCAGGTCGACTCCCGACAGGGTCTGTATCTCGCGACCCTCCTTCTGGTAGTAGGTGACGAGGAGGCGCTGGAAGGTCCCCACAGAAGCCCCGAAGCGGCTCTTCGGGCGGCGCGCTCCCTTGGCGATGACCGGCACGACGCCACGGTCGCGCGTGAAGAGCCGATAGATCATGCTCGTCTCGCCGAAGCGGACGGCCTTCAGCACGAACGCCTCGGTCACGACGATGGGCATTACAGAAGTCCCCCCAGGAACAGCGAGGCGGAGCCCAGGATCAGCAGAAACGACACGATGTCGGTCATGGTCGTCAGGAACACCGACGACGACACGGCCGGATCGAGGCCGAGCCGGTGGAGCACGATCGGGAACGACGCCCCCCACAGGACGCCCAGGGAGATCGCGACCCACATCGAGCCTCCGACCACGAGCCCGACCCGCTCCTCTCCCTGCCAGAGGGCCCCCACCAGTCCGATGCACGAGGCGATCACGAAGCCGATGACGAGCCCGGCCACGACCTCGCGGGCCACCGTCCGGAGCGACCGGAAGGGAGTGCTCGTCAGGGCCAGCCGCCGGACCGCGACGGCCGTCGCCTGGACGGCGGAGTTTCCCGCCATCGCCGCGACCACCGGCATGAAGACCGCGATGAACGCCATCCGCTCGATCGTGTCCTGGAAGTAGGCCACGACGAGCGCCCCCAGACCCGACGTGAAGAGCGTGATCAGGAGCCACGGGATCCGGGAGCGCACGATCTCGGTCGGCGTCGCATAGGTCTCCTCCTCCTCGTCGACGCCGGACAGGCGGAAAATGTCCTCGGTCGCCTCGGCCTCGAGGATGTCGATCACGTCGTCCACCGTGATCCGGCCGAGCAGGCGGTCGAACTCGTCGACCACCGGGATCGAGACCAGGTTGTACTTGGCGATGAGCCGCGCGACCTCCTCCTGGTCGACGGTCGGCAGCACGCGCACCACGTCGCTCTCCATGATCCGCTCGACCCGCGTCGTCCCGGCCGCGACGATCAGGTCCCTGAGGCGCAGCGTCCCGACAAGCCGGCCTTCCTCGTCGACCACGTACACCGTGAAGAAATCGCGCACCTCCTGACCCTGGGTGCGAACCGCCCCGATGGCCTCGTCCGCGGTCAGGGTCGCGGGAACGCTCACGAGCTCGGTGGTCATGACGCCGCCCGCGGACTCGTCGTCGTACCGCATCAGGGCGGCGATCTCGCGGGACTCCTCGGGCTCGATCGCCTCGAGGATCTCGCGCGCGTCTCGGGCCGGCAGCTCGCTCAGGATGTCGGCGGCGTCGTCTGCGTCGAGCTCGCGGAAGAGGGCCCGCCGCTCCGCCCCCTCGACGCCATCGAGAAGACCCGGCCACGACTCCTCGTCCACCTCGCTCAGCGTCTGTGCCCGAAGCCCGGGCGGCACACGGCGGAAGAAGGACACGCGGGAATCAACGTCCAGCCGGTCGATGATCTCCGCCAGGTCCGCCGGCCGCAGCTCGAGGAGCAGCGGATCGAGGGCGGAGGCGTCGCCCCCATCCGCCAGGACGTTCAGGACGCGGTCGACGAGCTCTTTCGTCTGTTCGGCCGATTCCGCCACGATGAGGGCTGCTCCGGGCGCGGGGGGTGGCGGCCCGCGAGCGCGGGGCGGGCGCTCGGGGACCGGGGTCGGGCAACGGGTTCCGCGGCGCGGTTCAATCTGGGGAGAGGTCGGAGCTCCGTCAACGCGCGAGCCGCGCGACCCATTCCTCCTGGGTCGCCCGCATCGCGCGCTCGGTCTCGAGGGTCTCGTGGTCGCGCCCGGCCAGGTGGAGAACGCCGTGGACGAAAAGCCGCACGATCTCCCGGGCCACGGGCTCGCCGCGCTCCGCGGCCTGCGCCTCGGCGCGCGCAAGCGACACGTAGACGTCGCCGAGGCTCCCGCCCGCCGCTTCGGGATCGTAGGGGAAGGCGAGCACGTCGGTCGGGGCGTCGATCCCGCGGAAACGGCGGTTGAGATCCTCGAGATCCGCGTCGTCGGTCAGGACGCAGTGGATCTCGCCTTCCACCCCGGCCCACTCCGGCTCCAGCAGGCGGGCCAGCCGATCGCCGGGAAACGGCTCCAGATCAGCCGGGGGGGCGACCGACAAATGGAACCGAACGCGAATCCGCATCGGGCTGGTCCAGGACCTCCGGGGCGTGGATCGAGACGGACGGGTAATCGACCCGTTGATGGTGCATGCCGCACAGGACTCCCACGAACTTCTTCTGGACGGTCGCCAGGTCGCGGAAGGTGAGGTCGGCGTCGTCGAGCTGGTGTTCCTCGAGCTTGAGCTCGACGATCCTCCGCACCACCTCCTCGAACCGCTCGGGCGAGGCGTCGCGAACGACGCGGCTGGCGGCCTCCACAGAGTCGGCCAGCATGACGACGGCGGTCTCCTTCGAGCGCGGCCGCGGGCCGGGATAGACGAAATCCCCGAGCGTCGCCGGCTCGATCCGGCCTTCCCTCTCGGCCTGGTGCCAGAAGTAGGACAGGCGGGTCGTGCCGTGGTGCTCGCGGATGAAATCGATCACGCACTCCGGCAGGCCGGCGCCGCGGGCCATGACCACGCCCTCGCTCACGTGACGCGAGACGATCCGCGCGCTGGCGGCGGGACGCAGCGACTGGTGCGGGTTGATGCCGTCGCGCTGGTTCTCGACGAAGTACTCGGGGCGCCGGATCTTGCCGATGTCGTGGTAGTACGCCCCGACCCGGGCGAGAAGCGAGTTCGAACCGATCCCCTCGGCCGCCGCCTCCGCCAGGTTCCCGACCACCACGGAGTGGTGGAACGTGCCTGGGGCCTCGACGAGGAGCTGCTTGAGGATCGGGCGGTTCAGGTCGGCCAGCTCGAGGAGCGTAAGATCGGTCGTCCGGCCGGAGGCCCACTCGAGGATCGGCAGGAGCCCCATCGCGATGAAGACGGACAGGGCCGCGCTCAGCGCGCCCCACGCGAGGCCAACGGCGAGGTCGACCGAGGTCCAGAGCTGGACGAGGGCGAGCGCCCCGAGGGCGAAGGTGTGGCCGACGATGATGAAGAGCAGCGACTCGTAGAACTGGGTCCGCCGGCGAATCCGCCGCACGCTCCAGGCTCCGGCCAGGCCGCCCAGGAGCCCCGTCCAGAGAACCGGGAAGCCGAGCTCCACCTGCCCCACGATCAGCACGGACAGGAACAGCGTGGTCGCCACGCTCAGCCGCGCGTCCCACAGGATGGCGACCAGGATCGAGCCCAGGGCCACGGGAGCTGCGAAGTCGGGCATCGCGTCGACCCGCTCCGCGAACGCGGCCAAGCCGATCACCAGCGCCCATACGAGCGCCAGGACGGCCAGCGCACGGTAGTCGTCGAAGACGTCCCGCCGGTACTGGAACAGGTAGAAGCCGTACAGAAGGAGGATCGCGACGCCTACCGCGAACCCCCCGAGGCCCGCCCGGAGGTCGTCGGCCGAGAAGCCGGCGTGGCGCCGGTCGAGCTCCTGGCTGAGGCTGGCCACCTTCTCGAACTGCTCGGGGGTCACCCGGGTGTGGGCGGCCACGATCAGCTCGCCCCGCAGCACCTCGCCCGCGTACGGGCTCACCGAGCGGCGGGCCTCGTCCCGCCGGACGGTGGTCAGCGAGGGCCGGGCTTCGAGGTTCGGGGCCATGAGGGCCGGCAGGAGGTCGAAGACCAGCCGGCGGAGCTCGGGGTCGAGCCGCTCGCCCCGCCGCGCGAGGGAGGGGATGTCGGCCCCCGGCTCGAGGAACGTGACGGCGTCGCGCGACACGACCTCGGGCTCGCGGCCGGGCTGGCGGATCTCGAGCTGGGTCCCCACGATCGAGGGCTGCTCCTCGGCTCCCAGGAGCCAGCTCTCCTCGTACACCACGGGCAGGATACTCCGCGCGAACTCGAAGACCCGGTCCCGGACGCCGGGGTCGGCCAGCTCGCGCAGCTCCGACGCCCGGAGCTCGATCGCACGACCGTCCACCCTCGCCAGCTCGGGCAGGCGGGTCGGCAGCGACTCCGCGGGCATCCCCGCGAAACGGTTCAGGAAGGCCTCGATCGCGGTCAGCGCCGAATCCGCCGCCGCAGGCCGGATGGCGTAAACGGGCGGGACGGAGGCGGCCGCCTGCTCGCGCAGGCGCACGAGCTCCTGCTCGTCGCGGCGAACGGGGTAGTCGAACGGTGCCAGCAGGTCCTCCGAGGCGACCGCACCCACCCGCACCGCGGGGACGTCGTAGCCGCCCGGCGGCGGAAAGAGGAGGAGCGTGAACCCGGCCACAAGGGCCGCCAGGAGGAGCCTGAGGGCCAGATCCCGCGACGACGTCGGATCCCGGGACGGCCGCCAGGCGGCCATCCGGGCCCGCACCCAGCCGATGAATCGCCTGCCGGCGCTCATGCTTCCCCACCCTCCAGCCGCGGGCGCGGCGGATGGGCCGCCGTGGGGCGGTCCTCCGAGCCCTCGGAGACCTCGTACGCCTCCAGGATCCGCTGCACCAGCGCGTGCCGGATCACGTCGCGCCCGGTGAGGTAGACGAAGGCGATCCCGTCGATCCCGTTGAGGATCCGCTCGACCTGCAGCAGCCCCGATTCCTCGCGGGGCGGCAGGTCGATCTGGGTCTTGTCGCCGGTGACCACCGCCCGCGAGTTCAGGCCGAGCCGCGTCAGGAACATCTTCATCTGCCTCGTCGTGGCGTTCTGGGCCTCATCCAGGATCACGAACGCGTCCGCCAGCGTCCGTCCGCGCATGTACGCGAGCGGGGCTATCTCGATCGTCCGCGTCTCGAGGTAGCGCCGGACCTTCTCGTGCGGCAGCATGTCCTCCAGCGCGTCGTACAAGGGACGCAAGTACGGGTCCACTTTCTCCTGCAGGTCGCCCGGGAGGAAGCCGAGCGTCTCCCCCGCCTCCACGGCCGGACGGGCCAGGACGATGCGACGCACGGTCTTGCGATGCAGGGCGTCGAGGGCCATCGCCACCGCGAGGTACGTCTTTCCCGTTCCCGCCGGCCCGATCGACACCGTAATGTCGTTCTCGACCATGGCCGTCAGATACGCTTCCTGACCGGCCGTCTTCGGCTTGATGATCTTCTGCGTCCCCCGGATCGGGACGCGCCCGCGCTCCAGCCGCTCGAGCGGGTCCTCGACGCCGGTCGCGAGCTCCTCGTAGAACCGCCGGACGTCGTCGCCATCGAATCCGGCCCCCGTCTGGACGAGGTTCACCAGGTGATCGACCAGGGTGGCGACGCGCGCGACCACCTCCGGCTGACCTTCGATCCGGAGCTCGCCGTGGCGGACGACCAGGCGGGCCTCGCTCAGACGCTCGATCAGCTTCAGGTTCTGGTCGTTCGTTCCGAAGAGCGTGAGCTGGTCGACGCCGTCGAGAGGGATGGCATGCTGGTGGGCCGAAGTCCGGGCGGGCACGTCGATGCGAGTCTAACGGTCGCCGCGCGAGGCGGTCAAGCCGGGTCGCGGGTCAGGGGGCGGAGGTGGAGCTCGGCCAGCTCGGCCTCACCGGCCTCGGCCGGCGCGCCTTCCAGGAGGGCGCTCGCGCTGGTGGTCTTGGGGAACGCGATCACCTCGCGGAGACTCGCCGCGCCGGCGAAGAGCATCGCCAGCCGGTCGAGCCCGATGGCGATCCCGCCGTGCGGCGGCGCGCCGAACTCCAGCGCCTCGAGGAGGAAGCCGAACCGTCGCCGCGCCTCTTCCGCCCCGACGCCCAGACGCTCGAACGCCAACTCCTGGACCTCACGATCGTGGATCCGGATCGACCCGCTGCCGAGCTCGTAGCCGTTGAGCACCAGATCGTACGCCCTGGCGAGGATCGTCGCCGGGTCCTCCGCCTCCAGCGCCTCGCGCCCTCCGACCGGTGCCGTGAAGGGATGATTCATGGGGACGGGGGAGCCATCGGCCACGTCGAACAGCGGGAAGTCGACGACCCAGAGCGGCCGCCACGGGTTCGAGCCGCCGATCCAGCCCCGTTCCCGCGCGAGCTGGACGCGGAGCGCGCCGAGGGCGGCCTCCGCCGTCCGCGGCCGATCGGCGATCACCAGGAGCAGGTCGCCGGGACCGGCGCCGGCCGACCTCCCGGCCGCCTCCCAGCGGTCGGATCCCACGAATTTGTCGATCGAGCTCGACCACCCGTCCTCGCCGCGCTTCGCCCAGACGAGCCCCTTCGCTTCCGCCGCCCGGGCCGCTTCGCTCCAGCGGTCCAGGACCCCGCGGCTGACGTCGGCGCCCCCCGGCACCTTGAGGGCCACGATCCGCCCCCCTGATCCGGTCACGGAGTCGAAGACGCGGAACCCCGAATCCCGGAACGCCCCGGTGACATCGACCAGCTCGTGGGGGATCCGAAGGTCGGGGCGGTCGGTCCCGAAGCGCCGCAGGGCCTCGTCGTACGTGAGACGGGGGATCTCGCCGAGCTCGACGTCCAGACAGGCATGGAACAGGTGCCGCACCAGGGCGTCGATCGTGTCCAGCACATCGTCCCGCTCGACGAACGCCATCTCGACGTCGATCTGCGTGAACTCGGGCTGCCGGTCGGCTCGCAGGTCCTCGTCCCGGAAGCAGCGCGCGATCTGGAAGTAGCGGTCGTATCCAGCCACCATGAGAAGCTGCTTGTAGAGCTGGGGCGACTGTGGAAGCGCGTAGAACTTGCCGGGATGGACGCGCGACGGGACCAGGTAGTCGCGGGCTCCTTCGGGCGTGGGCCGGGTCAGCATGGGGGTCTCGACCTCCCAGAAGCCGCGCCCGTCCAGAAAGCGGCGCGTCTCCCACGCGATCCGGTGGCGCATGCCGAGCGCGGCGGTGATCCGGGGCCGCCTGAGCTCCAGGTACCGGTGGCGGAGCCGAAGGTCCTCGGCCACCTCGCCCCCCTCCTTCTCGACGTCGACGGGGAACGGCGGGGTCGCCGCCTGCGACAGGAGCTGGCAGGCGGTGATCTCGACCTCGACGGCGCCGGTCGGCAGCTCGGGGTTGAAGCTCCCCTCCGGACGCGCGGCGACGCGTCCTTCCACCCGTATCACGTCCTCGGCGCGAAGCCCCTCGACCGTGCCAAAGGCCGCGCCGTCCAGCCGATCCGGATGGGCCACGCACTGCACGAGCCCGTAGCGGTCGCGCAGATCCACGAAGACCAGCCCCCCGTGGTCGCGGCGGCGGTGGACCCAGCCGCAGAGGACGACCTCGCGTCCCGCGTCGGAAGCGCGGAGCGTGCCGGCCCCGTCTGTGCGCAGGCGGGTGGCGAGCAGGCTGGTCAAGGACTCACCTCCGAGGGGAGCGGGCCGGGCGTGGCCGGGCCGGGCAGTATAGCCGCCGCCGCCGACTCAGAACAAGCGTTCGGCGTGGGCCCTGAGGACCTGGCGGCTGGGGATGGCCACCGGCCGCCCCTCCGGCGAATCGAGGGTCAACGTCGAGTCCAGGACCTGCTCCTGCTCATGGAGGTCGAAGATCCGGTCCCCCGGGTCGTACAGGTAGTGCCCGTTGACGGTGCCCCGGCCCGAGAGCGATACGTCGGAGCCCCCCAGCGTCCCCGAGCCGCGGACGACGATCGATCCCGCGTACTCGACCGGGACCACGGACCGGCCCGCGAGCGCGCTCGTGTCGGCGACCGTGTAGCTCACCACGGTCTCGATCTGAGTCGTCACTCCCTGCAGGACCTCGGTCACGGTCAGCGTGTCGGTCCATGTCGAGACCGCCCGATCGGCGGACGGGAGGTGCGGCAGAAACGCGGTCGCCGCCCGCTCCACGTATCGGGCGCCGAGTCCGGGGGGCACGATCCCGCTCGCCACGGCCTCGAGGACCACGCCGCGCGAATTGGTGGTCAAGGTCACCACCGTTCCCCGCAGCTCCTCCACGCGCGGCGAGGGGTATGCTCCCTCGATGCGCATGGAGAGCTCGTCGAAGCCCAGCCTCCAGAGAAGGCGATTGCCAGGATTGAGAAGCGTGAGCCGGACGACCCCGCCGGCCTTCAGGACGTAGAGGTTGTCCCGGCCCAGGATGCGCTGGGTGACCTGCAGCTCGTTGTCGGTGCGATAGCGGAAGGAGATGCCCTGCTCGGGGGCGTACAGGAGCGACTGCGCGGCGACCGCAGGACACCCGAAGCCCCCGATCGCCGCGCCCGCCCCCCAGGCGCAGGCTAGGTGCAGAGCTTTCCGCAATGGGCAAGTACCTTGCTCGCGTATCCGTTTCGAGGCACCACGCCGCGGGACAGCGCCCGGCTCAGCCGGGTCCGCCCCATGTTGTAGGATAGCAGACCCAGCGTCCAGTCGTGGCCGAAGTGGGCCAGCTCGCGACGCAGATGGGTCATGCCGACGCGCAGGTTGACCTCAGGATGGAAGAGCCGCTCGCGGGTGGCGCGCGAATCGTACGCTCGTGCGGTGGAGGGCTTGATCTGCATGAGCCCGATTGCGCCGGCCTGCCCGACCGCGCGGGCGTTGAACGCGCTCTCGGTTGCGATCAACCCGAAGACGGCCGCCGGCTCCAGTCCGTTCTCCACCGCCAGACGATGGATCGTCCCGGCCAGCTCCGGGTCGATCTTGTAGCGGGCCGCAAAGAAGGCCGCCACCGTGTCGGGGGCGGCGACCCGGACGACGACGGGGTCGCGAGCGCGCGGCACTCCGGTGAGCACCTGTGGCGGCAGGGCCAGCCACAACCCGAGGGCCGCGGCGATCAGGACGGATCGATGGTGCGACATGTCGTACCTCGCGTATGATGGATGACGATACATGACCCGTTTCGCTCTCCTGCAACAAAAAAGGATCGAACGCCGGTTCGATCCGATGGGTGCCTGTGATACCCCCTCCCGGGGGCCGGGTTTCCTGAGTTCCCGTGAACGCCCGATCCTCTTGACACGTCGAGAGAAGCCCGGCATCTTCTCGCCGGGTCGGACCGCGGCCCCTTCGAGCGGGAATAGCTCAGTTGGTAGAGCGCAACCTTGCCAAGGTTGAAGTCGCGGGTTCGAGTCCCGTTTCCCGCTCCAGATTATGCCCCGAGGGCCCTCCCGGACCAAGGGAGGGCCTTCGCATTCCCGGGGGGCGGCGTAGCCAAGTGGTAAGGCAGAGGTCTGCAAAACCTCGATTCGGCGGTTCGAATCCGCCCGCCGCCTCCAATCGACTCCCCTTCGCCTTCGACCTCCTCCCCTAGAGGAACAAGTCGGCTCGCAGCGCCGTTCCGGGTCGGACCGCATACTCCTCGAGGTCCGTCACCCCCGCCTCCGAGAGGACCCGCTCGTCGAGCAGGAACCGTCCGGTCACCTCCAGGCCTTCGCGGGTGACGATCCAATGCGCGGCGTCGGCGACGATCTCGGGCCGCCGGCACTCCTCGGGACGAACCACGCCGCCCAGCTCCCCCAGTGCCGCCGTGGCGATCGTCGTCGCCGGCCAGAGCGCGTTCACCGCGATTCCGTCCGGCCGCAGCTCCTCGGCCCATCCGATCACGCACAGGCTCATGCCGTACTTCGAGATCGTGTATCCCAGATGCGGCGCCAGCCAGCGCGCGTCCAGGTCGATCGGCGGGGCGAGCACCAGGACATGCGGGTTCGGCGAACGCCGCAGGTGAGGGAGACACCGCTGCGTGCAGAGAAAGGTCGCCCGTACGTTCACGGCCATCAGAAGGTCGAAGCGCCGGATCGGCGTGTCGGCCGTCGAAGTCAGCCGGATCGCCCCGGCGTTGTTCACCAGGACGTCGATCCCGCCGAAGATCTCGACGGTCCGGTTGATCGCCGCCTCGACCTGATTCTCGTTCCGGACGTCGACGGCGATCGGCAGCGCCGTCCCGCCCGCCTCCTCGACTTCGCGGGCCGTGGTCCCGATCGTGCCGGGCAAACGCGGATGTGGCTCCGCGGACTTGGCGAGTATGGAGACGTTGGCGCCGTCCCGGGCGGCTCTGAGCGCGATGGCACGGCCGATCCCCCGGCTGGCGCCGGTGACGACCACGGTCCTGCCAGCGAGCCCGGTCAGATCAGAGCTCCAGCAGGGTCAGCGGACAGGGGTCGGGCCCGAAGTGACGCCAAACGACCGGTTCAGGGGCCTGACGACGACGTGAGCCAGGAAGCGCTCGAAAGCGGTCGGATTCGAGGGGCTCTCCGAATAGTGGATGCCCTGGAAATCCGATGCGCTTCGGCGCACCTTCCCGTTGCCGCTCACGATGTGATACTTCGTATTCCTGATCTCGCCGGCTGCGGCATCGGGCTTCAGGCTGATTCCCAGGAACTCGTTGAGGGCCGCATAGGTTTTTTCATCCCCCAGACAGAGGGATCTGTAATCAACCCTCACGGATCGAAGTCGCCGCCTCTTGATATAAAGCGAGATGAAGATGTTTCCGATGGACCAGGACGCGATAGCGTAGAGAGTCCCGAATCCACGCTTCTTGTAGGATCCGGCGACGGCCATGCCATCTCTTATCAGGTGGATCACGGACAGTTCGAGGTTGGGTGACCGGTAAATCGCGTCCAGATTCTGGACCGACTTGGACGAATCCACGACGTACAGGACAGCGGGGTTTCGCGCACGGGCTTCCCTGGAGATCGCCCTCACCAGAGAGCCGTGCGGTGTTTCCCGCCGGCTGTCCGGCTCGAGTCCGGTGGCGATCCTGATGCCCAGGACCGCGTTGCGCAACGAGAACCCCGGGGCGGGATTGAGGTGCGTCTCCGACCCATAGCGATCCTGTACCACGCTCCAGAACGGGCACATGGAGCGCGATCGTCCGCAACTGCAGAAAGCTTCGGCGCCCACGGTCTCGACCTCCATGCGACGCTTGTAATCCTTCAGCTCGCCGACGTAGACGGCCTCGGGGCAGGAGCCGAGCATGAGACCCATCAAAGTGGACCCGCTGAAGCTGGATCCTGCGATGAAAACGATTCTGGCCGGTTGGTTCGCATCCGGACGGTCACCCGCAACCGGTGCGCCCGGCCGAGGGCGGACTTCGTGGGGCGTGTCTTCGGGAGTTCGGTCAGTCACCATGGCAGGATCGCGCGCGAGCCATGCTAGCCCGTCGCTCATGGCCGGGCAAGGCGACCTCCTACGCGGGCCTCGAACCCGCGCTTTCGTCGGACCGGCTGACGACGCGGTGATAGCCGTACTTTCCCGGCTCGGGGGAAATCGTCTCGGCGAAACGCGTTTCGACCCGGCACGTCGAACCCGCGACCTCCCGCACCAGGTTCACCAGTCGTTCCTCCATGGCACGCAGCCGGCCCGCCGAATCCGTCATGCCCGACGATTCGGCCACCTCCACCCACACTCGCCAGGTGAGTGGATCGACCTGGCCGAAGAGGACTTGTCCGGCACCCGCGGAGGCGGGATCGGCGAAGAACGTCCCGAGCTGTCGCACCACCTCGGAGGTGTGACGTGAAGTCCCGTCGGCGGCGAGGAACGTGTCTCCGGTCCGGGCCCGGAGCTCTGCAAGGACGGGGTGCGGGAGACCGCAGCCGCATCGGTCGGGCGAAATCCGGCCTCCATCCCCGATCCGACACCTGACCAGCGGCATGGCCGTGTTGTTGAGCGAGGTCACCACGATGTCCCCGAACTCGCCGATCTCCACGGGGTCCTCGCCGCGCAGGACCTCCAGATGGACCTGCTCGGCGAACACGTGCAGGGATCCGGCGGGGCATTCGCCCGCCACCGGCCCGACCTCCGTGCAGCCGTACGAGTCTACGACCCGTTCGGCGAGCCACCGCTCGATCTCCTCCCGCTGGAAGGGAAACAGCTGCTCCCCCCCGACCCTGGCGAACCGGGCCAGGGGTCCCGCCGGTTCGAGCTCCCCGAGGTAGCGGGCCAGCACGAAGAGCGCGGAGGGTGGGCCGAAAACCAGGCCCGGCCGCTCCTGGCGGAGAAATCCGGCGGCCTCCACGAGCGCATCCCGGGTGAGCGGCGTCGGAACGTTCTTCTGGTTGAGGACTCGATCCCGGAAGGGACGGGCGACGCGCGATACGCGCAGCGTCCGAACCCCGATCGGGATCCCGTGCCACAGCAGGGCCCGGTATCTCTGCGCCCACCTCCAGGTCACGTCTCGCGAGGTCAGGAGGATGGGGATCGGCGCCCCCGTGGTGCCCGAGGTTCGCTCGACCACGTGCCAGGGACGCTTTGGAAGCGCCTGGAGCTCCTTGCTGCGCTCGCGCAGCACTTCCCGCTCCAGGACGGGCCAGCGCTCGAGCCCTCCCGCGCGCCCCGACAGGGCCGTCTGCCATCTCGCCGTTCGATACAGGGGCGTGCGAGCGCGCGCATAGGAGAGCATCTCCTGCAGTCGTCGCTCGTGGAGGAGGTCGAAATCGGCGGTCTCCAGACGCTCCCATCTCTGGAGCCGGCGCACGAGGCGACCCAGCGGCCTGCCGCGCAATCCTTGCAATGCCAGGTAAAGCCGGCCGTGGATCGGCTCCGCCAGGATCCGGTCCGGAAAAGCGGCCTCCGGCAGCGGCCGCCAGCCACCCTCCCCTTCCCGCATTCGTGACACCATCGATCGTTCAGCCGGATTCGAGGAGGTCCCGGTACGCGGTGACATGCCGCTCGATCGCTCGGCCTGTCTCGAAGGTCTCCGCCACGTAGCGCCAACCGGCGAGGCCACGGTCCCGCCACCGCTGCTCCTCGACCAGATGTCGGAGTCCCTCCTCGAAGCCCCCGTCCTGGACGTGGAACCCGAACAGCGAGGCGAAGCCGTCCGGGTCGACCGCGCTCAGGATGGCGCATCGATGCGCCGCGGCCTCCAGCAGCGAGTTTGGAAGGCCCTCCCGCGCAGACGTGTTGACGAGGATCCAGGATCGGCTCAGGATCTCCGAGAGCTCATCTGTCCGGAATTGATCGACGAAGCCCCTCATCTCGAGGTTTGCAAGCGAGCCGTATCGATCACGGAGGTACTGGTCCCAGGCTGGGTCGTTCGACGCACCGACGGCGATGAATTGCACATCGGGGAACCGCTCCACGAGGCCAAAAAACACCTCCGGCTGCTTTCTGCGGTCCAACCTGCCCACGAAACACACCGTGGGCTCGGAGGCCTTCTGGACGGACCCCGGGATCTCGATCGGCGTCGGCAGAAAGCGCGGTGGTGTGCGCAGCCGATAGACGGCTTTCGCCTTTGGAATCAGGCATTTGGCCGCGGCGTACACGGCGTCCGCCCGCTGCACGCCGCGCCGCACGAGCGGCCCGTTCTCATACAGATAGTTGGCGACCACGCGCACCCGGCTTCGTGACGGGAGAGCGAACTCGGTCTTCCAATCTTCCCAGTCCCGGGGGTCCCGACAGGTGACCATGTGGGCACGGTCGGGTCGCGTGCGCGATGCCAGATATGTGGCAAAAGAGGGCTCGCACGAGTGATAGACATGGGCGTCGGCGTCGCGCAGGAGCCGGGCAGAGGTCAACGAGCTGCGAGGGGGAAACGAGAGCACGGTCATCCCGTCCAGATCCTCGACGGCGTTCTGCCCCTCTCTTCGGGGCACGACGGCGTAGACCTCGTGGCCACGCTCGACGAGCTCGCGCCCGATGGTCCGGGTGGCGCGTCCGAAGCCTCCGTACTTTCCCCAGGCGAATATCTCCACGCTGATCAGGCAGACCCTCATCGGTCCTCCCTCGGAACCTGGAGGGGGGCGCAGGGATAGACGGCCACCTTGACCCGCCCCGCGGGGTGCCGCCTCTTCAGCTCCGCGAGCAGCTCCTCCCAGGCGCGAAACTGGACGGCGGCCGGAAAGCGCTTCGCCAGGTCCTCCCTGGAGACGTTGGGACAAAGCATGAGGAACTCCAGGACTCTTCGGCTCCTGGTCCGCCTGAGGCTGGTGAACAGGTGCCGCGCCTGCTTCCAGGCATGCCGCGGCCGAAGGGTCAGGAGCCGCACCCAGGCGCGTTCGGCGAACGACAGCTCGGTGGGCTTGAGGCGATGCGAGCCGGGACCTTGCGATCCGTCGGCGAGGGCGACCTTCGTCGACCCCGGCGGGGCCAGCTGGAGAGGCCAGAGCCCCCAAGGAACGAACCAGAGATTGGCATCGAACGGGTACGTGTTCGTCACCACGATCTGCGCGTCGTTCACCGGCGTCACCGCAAACTTCGTGGCAGCGACCCTGGCTCCCTCCCGGTGAGCCAGGATTCGATCGCCCGCGAAGAGGCCGACGACATGCCGCCCGTGGTCCAGGATCACGTTCACGATGAAGCTCAGCCCCAGCGCTCCGGTGATGGCGTCCAGCTCATGTCGGAACTCGTTGTCAACCGGGCCGCCTCTCCCCCTCGAACCTTTCAGAAAGTCGTGCAGGTATCGCGCGGTCTGCGTCCCGGCCACACCGGGGACCAGGATCTTCGATCCCCCGGAGAACCCTGCGGCATCATGTGGGCAGATACTTCCGATCCCGATCTTGAGATCGGCGTTCATCACCGTCCGATTGATGTAGAGGGGTATTCCGGAAGGGGAAACGCCGGCATCCACCAGCTCGCCATCGGGATCATGCAACTCGAAGGCCACCCTGCTGGCGATCCCGGCGCCCACCTTCTTGACGTTCTCCTCCACGGAGGCCGACTCGTGGCCCCCGGCCGCGATCACGATCCTGGTCCTGGACGGCGGCAGGCCCCCCTCTTCGAGCTCTTCGAGGACGAGCGGTAGCAGGTCCGCCGTCGGGGTCGGGCGCGAGATATCGTCGATGATGATGGCGGCGTCCCGGCACGTCCGCGCCAGGCTGGCGAGACGCCTGGAGCCGATGGGTGTCCGCAGACGGTCCCGCATCTCCGAGTCGCCCAGCGGAGGACCGGGGCTCTCCCCGACCACCTGTACCTCCCAGTCGGATGGGAACGTGAGCGCCAGGCGATGGTCCCCGTGCCAGGCTCCCGAGAAGACCTCGACCGTCCTCACCTCCGGTCTACGCCGCTGGGTCCGGTCCGGCACCCCCCGGCCCTCCACGCCTCCTCGGCGGGCACGAGCTCGTGGACGCGCCTCACGAGCTGCCACCGCATCCTGCCCTCTCGCCGGCCCGCGAGCGCGACCGCCGTCGGAAGCTCCCACCGTGCCAGCTCCCCGGTGGGGCAGGATCGAAGCTCCAGGTAGCGGCGGAGGTACGCCCACTGGAAGAGGGCCCGCCCCGCTTCCAGCGACCACCGCGCGGCCACGCGTTCGGGTTGCTCGCCGAAACGGAGCTGAAGCGCGGCTGTGGCCACATCGGCTAGCGGGTTCCCACGTGTCGCCAGGACCCAGTCTATGATCATCCCTCCCCCCGGATACACGATCACGTTCAGCATGTGTACGTCGTTGTGACACACGGCCTCCCCGTCCGGCAGGTCGCCCAGGACCCCCAGGGCCAGGTGCCGGACTTCGTCGGAGAGTTCGCTCGACGCCCGGATCTGGTCGCCGATCCGCTCGCGTTGCGAGGGCAGCTCGATACCCGAGCATTCATGGACCGCGGCATGAAGCTCGGCCAGCTGGCGGGCCGCTCCGTAGATCCGCCACGGCCTCTTCCGGACGACGCGGCTGACGGTCTGTCCCTCCCGCAGGTTCCCGAACACGATCCCGGGCCGACCGTCCACCTTCACCATCTCGTCCACACGCGGAGCATGCACTCCGGCGCGTGCGAGCAGCCCCGACAGATGGGCTTCCACGTCGGCCAGCGAGGCGTGGTGCGGGAAGAAGAGCTTCAGGATTCTACCATCCGAAAGCACGTACACCTCGCTCTTGTCCCCCTGTCCGATCTTTCTCATTCTGCCCCGCCTCGTCCCGCGCCGGTCCTTCGAGAGTGGACGCTGCCTGAGAACAGCAAGTGAAGGAAGCGCGAGGCTACAGAGCCCTCCCGGGCCGGTCCGGCCTCGGGCCCGCGAGATCCGAAACGGGTCGCGGTGCGCCGCCGGCTATCCGAGGACGGCTCCTTTCGTCCACCAGCTCGCCGTAGAGCTCGATGAACTGGTTCGCGAGCCTGGGGTAGCTGAGCTCCGTGAGCGCCAGCTCACGAGCCGCGGCTCCCATTCTCTCCCGGCCCGAAGCATCCGCGAGCAGCCGCCGCAGCGCGTCCGCGAGCCTCCCGGAATCACGAGGCGGCACCAGGAGTCCCTGCACGCCATCTTGCACGACTTCCGTGATCCCCTCGCCGACACACGCGATGATGGGCTTTCCGAACTGCATGGCTTCGCCATACACGGTGCCGCCGGCCTCGCCCCACGAGGGAAGGGCGAAGATGTCGCACCAGGACATCTCCCCGAGGACCTCGGCGTGGGGCCGCCTGCCGACCAGCTCGACGATCTCCGTAACTCCCAGCTCTGCCGCGAGCTCGCCGAGCTTGCGACGCTCCGGGCCCTCCCCGATGATCCGGCAGGCAAGATCGGGAAACTCCGCCTTGATCTCCGCGATCGCGCGGACCAGATACTCATGTCCCTTGCGCCTGGAAAGCGCCCCTACCGAAAGAATGACCTGCCGCTTCATGAAGGCCGGTGGGCGCCTTCGCTCGAGGCTCGCAACCGCGCCCGGGTGTGTTCCCGGCTGCTTGAAGATCCTGAGGTCCCGCATGGTCGGCTCCATCTCCAGCAGCTCGGCGGCCATGCTCCGGTTCTCGGTAATGACCACGTCGGCTTCTCTCAGGATGCGGCGGTACGCCCTGCCTCTCCGCGCATGCTCCCGCGCCATGCCGAGCCGCTGGACACTGCGTTCGTGCACCACCAGAGGGGTTCCAAACCGTCGCTTCAGCTTCAGCCCGAGGTAGCCGCTGGGGAACAGGAAATTGGCGTGCACCACGTCGAACGGGTGCGTTTCCATCACCCGACGCGCAGCGCCCTTGAGCCAGGGCCACAGAAGGGCACTATCGAGAAACGGGAACCGGTTGTAGAGGCCCTCGTGCACCCACCGCCGTGGATAGTGGGGGCAGCGAGGATAGTAGATCGGCACGCCGCCCGTCTCCCATTGTCCCGGGACGCTGGACCAATCACGGAAGGATCTCGTCGGTGCAATGAATCGAGGAATCCAGGGAGTCGGCGCCAACACGACCACCGGCAGGCCGGCTTCCTGCAGGGCGGCCGCGGTTTCCAGCGCCCAGGTTCCCGTCGTCATGTCGTGCGGGCGGGGAAAATAGTCACAGATCCAGAGAGCGCGCCGGAGTCCCATCGCTCAGGTCATCCGCGCATGTTCCGAATAGTGGTCGAGGTACTGACGGGTGACGGCCAGCCAGCCGAACTTCTCCTCCACTCGTGCTCGCGCGGACCTTCCCAACCTCCCGCACAGCTCAGGATCACTCATGAGTTGCGTGAGAGCATCGCGAATCGCGAGCGTGTTCCGTGGCTCGACAAGCAGGGCCGTGTCTCCGACAACTTCGGCGCACCCCGTCCCCTTCGTCGTGATGATGGCCGCCCCCGCGCTCATGGCCTCCAGGAGGACAATCGGGAAGTTCTCCGCCTCGGAAGGGAACACGTAGATCTGCGCCGTCTCGTACAGGCGGGTCAGCTCCTCCGAAGCCCGATCCAGCCAGCCGCGGAAGCTGACGTCCAGGCGGAGCTCGCCGGCCAGCGCCTCGAGCGCTTCCAGGTATGGCCCATCCCCCACGATATCCACGTCGTGCTCCAGCTCCAAACCTTCGAGCGCGCGCAGGAAGAACTGGATCCCCTTACGCTCCAGCATCCGCGTAACCACGAGAATCCGCTTCTCCTTTGCATCCGTCGCCCGGAAGCGATCGCTGTTGATTCCGTTCGGGATGACGGCGGTACGGGTATCCGCCTTCGCGCGCAGCACGAGGGATTGAAGGCTTTCGCTCGGACAGATGACTTCCCCTGCGTCCTCGACGATCGCGCGCCACACGGGGGCGAGGAGCCGATGCGCCCGGAGGAAACGGTGCGGATTGTAGCCCGGCACGTCGGAGCCGTGGCTGGTGATGAGATACGGGAGTCCCGTCAGCCGGTGGAGAATCATGGACAGAAGACCATCGGGCAGGATGAAGTGAGTGTGGTTCACGTCGTACCGGCGCTTCCGGACCAGCCGGAAAGCGTACGGGAGGGCCCGGGCGAGATACGTCGCCTGTTCCCCCATCGTGCAATAGTTCTCCCGGAGACGGACGCACGCCACGCGGTGTACCCGCACCCCCTCGATCTGCTCGAGGTGCGGCAGGTCACGGTAGCGCATGGTGACGACGTCCACCTCGTGCCCCATGCCGACGAGTTGGGTCGATAGACCGTACGCCACCCCGGCTCCGCCCCCGCCGAGGGGCGGGAACTCGTAGGTCAGCATCAGGATGCGCATGCCAGCCCCCTGTGGCTCTAACCCCTGGGCTGCGGGCTCGGGGCGGCAGAGGGGCGGGCTCCCCGATCTCTCGCGCCACGGCTCTCCCAGAGGCTCGGATGGAACCGCCTCATGAGGTCGCGGCAATGGGCGTCGTACCTGTCCGCCACGTACTCCCGATCGAGGCGGTCAAGCAGCCGGTCGTCCGAACTGCGGCGGTACGTGTGGCTGCGGACAGGGTCCACCCAGGAGCTCGGGATACCGAGAAAAGCGGCGAGCTCGCCTGCGCGTGGCCCGATATCGTCCGTCCGGAGAACGAACAGGCGCTCGGTCGGAACCGTCTCCAGAACCTGTCGGTTATGGGTGCTCCAGTAGGTCAGGTAGCCGTCCAGGGTATGCAGACCGGCCTTCTGCAGCGTGCGCTCCTCCGGAGGGTGCCGGAATCGGTCGTGCTGGAAGTAGAAATCCCAGACCGCGTCCCACTTGCGATCCTCCACCTCCTCTCCCTTGCGAAGCTGCTGATTGATCATCGAATCCAGCCAGGAGAAGCAATCGCGGATGGGGAGGACGAAGCGCGCCTCCGGGAGCAGCTCGACGAGCGCAGACACGAACGCACCCAACAGGTGGGAGGACTCCAGCTCCAACCCCAGGATGCGGTCGCGGCGCTCCAGCAGGCGCTCGCATCTGGCCAGGGGGACCGAGAAGAAGGAAGCTCCCTTCAGTTCGTTGATCAGCATCATGGCGTGGGGCTCGTGCGCCGTCCTGAGGGATCCGCCCAGAAGCGAGGCAATGGAGTGGGTTCCGGACTTCGCGGTTCCCACGCAGAACGCCTGCGTCCGCCGGTCCCGAAGGCGGCCGGCGAACAGGTTACGAAAGATCAGGAGCTCGTCCCGGGGCCAGGCAACGACAGGGTACAGGCGCGAGCCCACGAGGCTTTGGTAGATGGGAAATCGCCTCAACGGGCGTCCCTGGATCGCTCGTTCGCGAAGGCTCATGACGACCGGAAGCTATCGGGGGAAAGGAAGCGGGCGCCACTCTGCCGGGTGCATCCCGACATGACGCCGTGTCGACTGGCCGGAATCGACCCGGCGGTGACTCGAATGAAAGCGCTAGGCGGGGACGATGAGAGCGGTGGCGTACATCACCAAGACCCCCAATGCCGCCCCCGCGAGAACCTCTCCACGCCAGACGCCCGGCACGCCTTCCCGCGGCGTCGCCACCAGCCGGCCGACCTCGATCACGACCTGCAGGATCGCCCCCGCCCCCACCGCCAGAAAGACCGCCGCCCAGAACGGGCTGAAGACCAGCCCGCCGATCCAGCATCCCAGCACGGCCGGCCCCCCGGCCAGCAGCGTCAGGCCGGCAAAGTGGCGCAGGCGTGGCTCGCCGCGCAGGAGCGGAGCGGCGATCCCGATGCCCTCGGTGATGTTGTGGAGCGTGAAGCCGATGACCAGGAAGGTTCCGAGGCCTACCGCGCCCGTGGCCAGCGCGGCGCCGATCGCCAGGCCCTCGCCCAGGTTGTGGAGCCCGATCCCGAGCGCAATGAACCCGGCCACCGCCAGGGGGGAGAGGTCCCCGCCGCGGGCGCGGCGCCGGGCCGTGATCGCCAGCAGCCCCATCAACGTCGCCAGGGTGACGATCCAGACCAGTATCGGCGCGTGGAACGCCCCCGCGGCCTCCCCCGCAAGCTCGAGCGCCTCGGCCAGCGTGTCGATCGCTAGGAACACGAGCAGGCCCACCGTCAGAGCCAGGAGGAAGTCGATCCCGCGCCGGCCGAGGGCACGCAGGAAGGGGTACGTGGCCAGCCCGAGGGCAACCGGAAGGACCCCCACGTAGAGCCCCAGAAGGGCCAGCCTTCCGAACCAGCCGGGCGTGGCGCTGGGGGTCCGCGTGGCGACCTCGATCGTGGCGTCGAAGGTGATCCCGTTGCGGGACACGAGGCGTATCTCGTGGGTGTCGCCCTCGACCCACGGGTAGGGAATCTCGATCGTCGCATTGTGGAGACGGTCGATCGTCGGCCCGGGCCGGATGCCGAACGCCCAGATCGCGTCGTCGATGGCCACCTGGTGGATCGTCACGGGATCCTGACCGCCGTTCACGACGTGGACCAGGATCCGGCCACCGTCGGGCAACTCGATCCGCTCGATGGTCAGCTCCTCGATCGGGGGCGCCGCCCGCTCGAGCCCGATGCCGCGCCCCAGCAGGAAGGCCAGCAGGCCGACCAGGACGACGACCGTCACCAGCCCGAGGACGGTGCTCCGGCTACCCTTCGCGGACATCGAAGAACCCCATCCACCCGAGTTCGGCGAACTCGCTCTGATGCGCGTGGAACATGAAGCGACCGGGGTGACGGAACGCCAGCTCGAGCACATGTCGTTCGCCCTGGCAGAACATGAGCGTGTCGGTGAAATCGGTCGGCTCGAGTCCCGTGCCTGTCCGGTAGACGTCGAAGAAGTTGGCATGCAGGTGGATCGAGTTGACGAGGTCGAACTCCAGCAGGTTGACCACGTAGAGGCGAACCCTTTCCCCCACCACCGCCGGGAGCGGATGGCGCATGTAGTGGAACGCCACCGTGTTGACCGCGTAGAACTCGTTCTCGTTGTCGAAGTTCGTATCGAACCCGTTCATGACCATGACGTATTCCCGCGCCGGCGGCCGCCCGCCCGGCGGATCGACGATGAACGCCCCGTAGAGTCCTTTGTGGATGTGACGCCTGAGCGGGGTCGTGTGACAGTGGTAGAGGTGGAGGCCATAGGGCTCGGCGTCGAATTCGTACACGAATCCCCGGCCCGGCTCCACGTTCTCGAAGACCCCGTCCATGTCGGCCGGATGGAAGCCGTGGAAGTGGATCGTGTGCGCGTGGCTCCCGGCGTTGGTGAAGCGGACGCGGATCCGGTCTCCCTCCGTGCACCGGATCGTCGGCCCCGGGACCCGGCCGTTGTACGTCCAGGCCGGGAACCATACTCCCGGCGCGATCTCGATCTCGCGGTCGAGGGCCACCATGTCGTACTCGCGGAGCGTCCGGCCGTCCGGCAGACGGCTCACCTTCCCGGCGTCGAAATGGGTGGCGAAGGCGGTCGGGTCGAAGCCGCCCGGACGGATGTCCTTGACCGGGCCGCTCCCCCCCGCTCCGCCGTGGAGGTGGGGGACCTCCGCCCTCGGCTGGAGCAGACCCCCGCGTCGGCCCGTCTGAGAGAAGGTGGCGCCCCCGAGGGCCGCCGCGCCCGCCAGGGCGCCCCCCTTGAGGAGGGTGCGCCGGCTGACGCCCGACCGGCCCTGGCCCGGTTCGGCCCGGGGCTCGTCCTTGTCGTGAATCTCCTTTTCCTCGTCCGGCATGGGGAACGCCCGTTCGGATTGACGCGGTTCGGGGTTCAAAATTAGACGGGGCTAAATATCGGCCGGTCCGCTCGTTCCTGTCAAGCCGGGCCGCCGTCCGGCAGGGCCTCCCGGCTCCCGGGCGACAGGCCGGGCGCGCCTTCCCTGTCACTCCAGGGTCGGGATCGGCCTGGCCATCGGGCGGGCATGATCCGGCGGGGTCTCGGGCTCGAGCTGGATCGTCGTGTGGGTGATCGCGAACCGTTCCCTCAGGACGCGGTTCAGGCGCGCCAGCAGCATGTCGCGTGGCTGGCCATGGTCGCAAACGACATGCGCCGAGAGAGCCGGATAGCCGGAGGTGATCGTCCAGACGTGCAGATCGTGGACGCCGGCCACGCCCTCGACACGCCGCAAGGCCTCGACCAGCTCGCCCACGTCGATCCCCGTGGGGGCGCCCTCGAGGAGCACGTGGACGGCGTCCCGGACGACGCGCCAGCTGGAGACCAGGATCAGGATCCCGATGGCGAGGCTGGCCAGCGGGTCGGCGCGTGTCCATCCGGTGAACCGGATCACGATCGCCGCGGTCATCGCGCCGACCGAGCCCAACAGGTCCCCGAGCACGTGAAGCCCGGCGCCACGGAGGTTGAGGCTCCGTTCCGCCCCCTCACCGCCACGATGGAGGATGAGGTAGGCGACAGCGTTCACGACGAGCCCCCCCGAGGCGACCGCCAGCATGGGGCCGGCGTCGACGGGACCCGCCTGGCCGAGCCGCTGGACGGCCTCGATCGCGATCCACGCCACGATGCCCCACATGAACATTCCGTTGATGAGCGCGACCAGAATCTCGACCCGGCCATAGGCGTAGGTGTGGCTGATCGTCGCCGGGCGGGTGGACATCCACAAGGCGCTGAGCGCCAGCCCCAGCGAGGCGACGTCCGTCAGCATGTGGCCGGCGTCCGCCAGCAGCGCCAGGCTGCCGGTCATCATCCCACCCACGATCTCCGCGACCGCGTACGCCAGCGTGAGCGCGAGGACGATCCGGAGGCGTCGCCGTTCGCCTTCCCGATCCGGTCCCCCGCTGGGAGCATGGTCAGGCGGGTGGTGGAGGCGGTGGTGGTGCAACGGAGGGAAGCTAGCCCGATCCCGGCGCCAGGCGCGAGGGATCGGCCGGGATCCAGGTCAGGCCGGAAGGCTGGTTGACGTCAAGTCGCGCCGGCGCTCCCGGTCGTGGCCACTGGGGTAGCCGGCTCGATCGTGAGCCGCTCGGCCAGGTCGGCGACGATGGCGTCCCGGGATCCCGAGCGGCCGGACCACAGCAGATCCGGGCCGTCCACCTGGACGAGCTCGACCTTCCTCTCCTGCGCCCAGCGCTTGACGTGATCCAGGTCGGTGACCACCATCCGGGCGCCGAGCGTGAGGGCGCGGAGCTCCGACCGGCCGGTGTAAGGGACGTACTCCGCCGCCGCGCGGTCGCCGTTCGATCCGCCGGCCAGCGGACGCGTCAGCAGGGAGTCGAACGCGGCCACGTTGTCGGGCGCGACCAGGAACTTCACCTGGCCGTGGGAGAGCAGCATGTCGACCAGGGTCGCGCACGTCACCCAGCTCTCGGGCGGCAGACCGGTCCATCGCTGATCGAGGGCGACCAGCACGTACCCGTCACGACGCGGTCGAGCGTCCGACGGGCGCCACCGCCGGATGACGACGCCGGAGTCGGTCGCCTGGGGGTCCGAATCCCTGTGGCCCACCTTGGCGGCGAGACCGATCGTGAAGAACGCCGTCTCCAGCATGATCAGGAAGTCCAGCAGCAGCGACCGGTGCTGGATGTAGTACAGGTCGTACTCGAGGTTCTCGTGGATCTCGGCGTGGCGGTCCGAGCTGAGCTGCCAGATCCCGGTGATCCCCGGCTTCGCCTCGAGGCGCTGGCGTTCGAGAGCGGTGTACCTCTCGACAATGAAGGGCATCTCGGGTCGCGGCCCGACGATGCTCATCTGCCCCTTGAGGACGTTGACGAGCTGTGGCAGCTCGTCCATCCCCGCCATTCGCAGGATCCGCCCCACCCGCGTGATCCGCGGGTCGGAGTTGTCTCCGATGGGAGAGCTCTCGTACGGGTTCACATCCTTCTGCATGGTCCGGAACTTCAGCATCTCGAACGCCTCTCCACCCTGCCCGATCCGCATCTGGCGGAACAGGACCGGCGATCCGGACTCGATACGAATCCCGATCGCGGCGAGGATCCAGACCGGCATCATGATCAGCATGAGGCCGCTCGAAACGGCCAGGTCGACGCATCGTTTGGCCGCCGGATAAAGTCGCCTGGAACGGGTCGAGCGGGGCCTGAGGAGCGTGATCGCGCTCAGGTCCTCGACCTCGAGCTGATCGGCGCGTACTTCCCCGAAGCGTGGCACGACGCCCACGTTCACGCCGGCCTCGCGCGCGAGCTTGAGGAGCTCGTGATGGCGCTCGGCATTGGTCAGCGACACGGTCACGAGCAACTCGTTCACGCCCTTCTCGCGGGCGATCTCCTTGAGGTCCTGGAGACGGCCGAGGACGCGCGCCTCGTACACCTCCATCTTCGTCTGGTCGATACGGCAGTCCACCGGGGTGCCCCGGGGAGCGAAGTCGTCCAGGAACCCGATCACGGAGCACGCCTTGTGGGGGGCCTGGACGAGCTTCTTCATGAGCAGCCGGCCCGTCTCACCGCTGCCGTAGATCAGAACCGTGCGCCGGCCCACCCGCCCGCTCAGCCCCAGACCGCGCGCGAAGGCGGAGAAGAGCCTCCGCTGGAGGACGACGAACACCATCGAGAAGAAGAAGCCGACGAACGCCACGAACCTGGAGAACGGCGCGACCTGACCCAGGAATACCACGACCAGGAACAGGGCCGAGGCCAGCGCGATCCCCTTCAGGGCGTCCGCCATCTCCTGGAGGTTCAGGATGCTGGCGCGTTCCTTGTAGAGACCCAGGCGCCAGAACACGGCCACCACGAGCGCGCCGTAGACCATGCCCATGTTGATGTACGGGGTCGGCTGCATGCTGATCGGATCCAGCCAGTTGCTGGTCTCCACCCACATTCGCGCCAGGAAGCTGGTCCAGAACGCGAGCAGCACGGAGAAGAAGTCCAGGAGGCTGCGCAGGACGGGGATGAGGTGCTGGTCGCGCCGCCTGGGGGGAGCGGCGGGCGTGCGATGCTCCTGGGGGGTGGAGTCTCTCGTGACCATGCGCGCCTGATTCGAGCCGCTTCGGCCGATGTTGTCCAGCGTCGAGCGGTGCGCGGCCTGGGCACCGTCCACCCGCCCAATGAGGCGGTAGAGACGTGCACGCACCCGATCCCGTCTACGTCGGATCGGGATCGAAACGTCCCTAAGCATACGCTGGCGGACGGGTCGTCCGCAAGAGCCTGAGCTGCAAGAGCCGAGCCAGCGTGTACCCGCCCCGGGCTCCGACCCTCTCGGCCCCCTCCTACCGACCAGGCGGGTCGAGGTTCCCCCGGGCCCGCCCGTCCGTCCCCGTGCGACCGCCCCGCGGCGTAGTATCTTGGGTCGCCGCCGGGGTGGCGGAACTGGTAGACGCGCGGGACTTAAAATCCTGTGGGCGAAAGCCCGTGCGGGTTCGACCCCCGCCCCCGGCACATCCGCTCAGGTGGTGGCGTCGGCGGTCTCCTGGGAGACCGGGGCCGGCTTCTCGGCGGGGGCCGGCTTCCCGGAAGGGGGCCGCTCGGACAGGGCTGCCTCGAGGACGTCGCCGATCGTGTCGGCGTAGACGAAGCGGAGCCCTTCCACGAGCTCCGGCTCGACTTCCTCGACGTGCTCCCGGTTACGGCCGGGGAGGATGACCGTCCGGATCTCCGAGCGTCGCGCCGCGACCAGCTTCTCCTTGATCCCGCCCACCGGGAGGACCTGTCCGGTCAGCGTGATCTCCCCCGTCATCGCCACGTCGGGCCGGATCGGACGTTCCGTCAGCACGCTCGCCAGGGCGGCCGCCATCGTTACCCCGGCCGAGGGCCCGTCCTTGGGGGTCGCGCCCGCCGGGACGTGGAGGTGCATGTCGATCTTGTCGAAGAAGTCCGCCGGGATGTCCAGCTCCGTCGCGTGGCTGCGGATGTAGCCCAGCGCGGCCCGCGCGGACTCCTGCATCACGGCGCCCAGCTGGCCGGTCAGCACGAACCCCTTGCTCCCCGGCATCGTCGTGGCCTCGACGAACAGGATCTCGCCGCCCGCCGGTGTCCAGGCCAGCGCGGTCGCAACCCCCGGCTGGGCCGTCCGCCGCGCGATCTCGTGGTACGCTTTCCGCGGTCCCAGGTACTCGAGCACGTCGTCGAGGTCGATGACGAATCGTCCGCTCTCGCCGCTGGCCACGCGCGCCGCCGCCTTGCGCGCGATCTTGGCGATCTCCCGCTCCAGGTTCCGGACCCCCGCCTCACGGGTGTAGCCGTTGATGATGCGCTCGAGCGCCGCGTCGGTGATCTCCAGCGCCTCGGGTTCGAGGCCGTTCTCGACGACCTGCTTCGGGATCAGATGCTCGCGCGCGATGTGGATCTTCTCCCGGTCGGTGTAGCCGGGCAGGCGGATCGTCTCCATCCGGTCCAGGAGCGCCGGCTGGATCGTCTCGAGGACGTTCGCAGTGGCGATGAACAGGACGCTCGAGAGATCCAGCGGCAGGTCCAGGTAGTGGTCGCGGAACGAGTCGTTCTGCTCGGGATCGAGCACCTCGAGCAGCGCGCTCGACGGGTCGCCGCGGAAGTCCGCACCGACCTTGTCGATCTCGTCCAGCATGAAGACCGGGTTGTTGACCCCCACCCGCTTGAGCGACTGGACGATCCGGCCGGGCATCGCGCCGATGTAGGTCCGCCGGTGGCCCCGGATCTCCGCCTCGTCGCGCATCCCTCCCAGCGACATGCGCACGAACTCCCGGCCGAGAGCCCGGGCGATCGACCTCCCGAGCGACGTCTTCCCGACCCCGGGGGGCCCCACGAAGCACAGGATCGGCCCCTTCAGGTCATGCTTCAGCTTGAGTACCGCAAAATATTCCAGGATACGGTCTTTGACCTCCTTTAGATCGTAGTGGTCCTGGTCCAGCACCGTCCGCGCGTGGTCGAGGTCCAGCCGGTCCTCGGTGGACCTGGACCACGGCACCGAGCAGAGCCAGTCGACGTAGTTGACGATCACCGAGTACTCCGGGCTCGCCGGCGGTACGCTGGTCAGCCGCTCGAGCTGCTCCTCGGCCGCCTCCATGACGTGGTCGGGCACCTCGGCCTCGAGGAGGCACTTCCTCAGCCGCTCGGCTTCCGCGCCCTCCTCGGGGCCTTCCCCCAGCTCCTCCTGGATCGCCTTGAGCTGCTCGCGCAGATAGTACTCGCGCTGCTTCTTCTGGATCTCCTCGTCGACCTGGCTGCGGATCTCCCCGCCGATCCGGATCACGTTCAGCTCGCGCCTGAGCCCCTCGACCACCAGCTCCAGCCGCTCCTCCGGATCGCCGCTCGCCAGCACACGCTGCCGCTTGTCGTCGTCGAGGTGGATCATGGACGCGACCATGTACACGAACTGGCTGGCCTGGTCGAGCCGGCGGACTGCGGTCTGAAGCTCGTCGGGAAGGAAGCTCGACTCGCGGATCACCTGTCCGGCCAGATCCTGTCCTTCGCGAAGCAGCGCCTCCTGGCGCTCGGTGAGATCGTCGGCGGGCTCGGGAAGGACGAGGATGCGGGCCTCGAGGTGAGGCTCGGTGCCGGTCACCGAGAGCAGGCTGAAGCGTGCGATTCCCTGAAGAAGGATCCGTACCGCCTGGGGGGACCTCACCATCCGGTGGATGATGGCCACCGTCCCTACGTCGTGGAGGTCCTCGCGGGTCGGGACCCGATCCTCCTCGACCGGCCTGCGGAGCGCCACGACCGCGACCATCCGTTGCTCGCGCATGGCGGCGTCCACGGCCGAGACGAGCGCCGGCTCGGCGAGCGCCAGAGGGATCACCGTGTACGGGTAAAGGACGCCGTCCCGGAGCGACAGAACCGGCAGGCGATCGGGGATCGACGCCAGGTCGACGCTGGTCTCACCCGGACCCTGCCCTTCGAGGACCCCGGTCCTGCCCGGCGCCTCCGCGCCGGACCTCTCCTCGCCGTCCGGCCGATCCTGCTCGTTCGCCTTCCGCTCCTCGTCAGCCACGTCGCTCCCTTCGCTCCAGGTCCCGGTCCTTGGCGGGCTCCGACGGACCAGAGTTTGCCATGCCCCCACCGCGCTCGCCACCCGGTACCCCGTCGGTGGACCCGTAGCTCCACGCCCGGCGGCCATAGGAGACGTACGAAAGCGCAAGGGCCACGACCGCGGTCACGGTGAGCGGCAGATAGAGCCCTTCCCAGCGCAGGACATACGCCAGGATCAACAGGCTCAGGCAGAAGGTGGTGAGCTTGCCGCTCCAGTTGGCGCCGAAGACCACCCGGTCGCGCCGGAAGAAAAGGACCGCGCCCAGGACCAGGCCAAGGTCTCGCGTCAGGATCGCGGCCACCAGCCACCACGGGAATCCGCGCGCCATGGCGAGATAGATGACGAGCCCCCCGATCAGGACCTTGTCGGCGATCGGGTCGAACAGCTTTCCGGAAGCGCTGATCGACCCTCGGCGTCGGGCGAGGAGACCGTCGAGGAGGTCGGTAGCTCCGGCGATGAGCAGAACCAGGATCGCGACCCGGTCGCTGGCCGGCTCCGACCGCGCCAGGAGGAGGAGGATCGGGACGACCAGGAGAAGCCGCATCAGGGAGAGGAGGTTGGGGAGGGTCGCCATCCGCAGGCGGTACACACGCTCGGGGGATCGACCCGGATCCGTCACCGGATTCCTCCCAGCATCTCTTCGGCGTGGTGGCGCGACACGTCGCGCTCGGGATCCCCGCCCAGGAGCCGGCTCACCTCGCGCACCCGCTCCTCCCCTTCCACAACCTTCACCTCGGTCACCGAACGGCCGCCCCGTGTCGCCTTGGCGGCCACCAGATGACGGTCCGCCGCGGCGGCGATCGCGGCGAGGTGGGTGACGACCACGACCTGGTGATGGCGGGCCACGTCGGCGAGCTGGCGGGCCACCAGGTGCGCGGTGGCCCCGCCGATTCCGGCGTCCACCTCGTCGAAGACCAGGGTCGGCGTCCGGTCGGCCTCGGCCAGCGCGGCCTCGAGCGCGAGGAGCGTCCGAGAGAGCTCGCCGCCGGAGGCGATCTCCGCCAGCGCCCGAGGAGGCTCGCCAGGGTTGGGCGCGACGAGAAAGACCACCCGCTCCATGCCTCCCCGTCCGCAGGCCCGGGGCTCGCCGTCGTAGTCGACCCCCGCCGGGTCGAGCGTCCGCTCGAGCCGCACGTGGAAGGTCCCCTCCCCCATCCCCAGATCGGCGAGCCGGCCGCGGACAGCTTCCTCGAGACGGTCGGCGCCAGCCTCACGGGCGTCGGCGAGCGCGATCGCCGCCGCCTCCAGCTCCTTTCGGGCGCTCCCGATCTCGCCGTCGAGCGAGCGCTCGCGCGACCGCTCCCGCTCGAGCGCCTGGATCTCGGCGGCCATCGATCCGGCGAGCTCCAGGATCTCTTGGGCGCTCCGCCCGTGCTTCTGCCGGAGCCGAAAGAGGAGGTCGCGGCGAGCCTCGATCCTGGCCAGCCGCTCGGGATCGTGATCGACGGCCCCGGCGTACCGCTCGAGGTCGCGGGCCAGGTCCTCGATCTCGTAGCGAACGTCGCTCGCCCGCCGCGCGGCAGGACCCATCTCCGGGTCGAGCGCGGCCAACCGGTCGAGCGAGCGGCCGATCGCTCCCAGAACCTCGCCGATCGGTGTGTCGCCCCCCTCCAGGGCCGCGTGCGCTTCGGCCGCCAGACGGGCCCGCTCGGCGCTGTGGCCGAGGAGCCGGGCGTCGGCGGCGAGCGTCTCCTCCTCGCCCGGCTCGAGCTCGGCAGCCTCGATCTCCTCGACCTGCGAACGCAGATACTGCGAGCGGTTCTCGCGCTCGGCGCTCCGGGCCGCGATCTCGAGCCGCTCGCGCCGAAGCCCATCGAGGGCGGCGGCGGCCCCGGCCACGCGCCGGGCGAGCTCAGTGGCCCCCGCGAAGGCGTCCAGGATCTCCCGCTGGACGCCCCGCTCGAGGAGCCGCTGGTCCTCGTGCTGTCCGTGGATGGCCAGACGGTCCTCGGCGCGCTCGCGGAGCGACCGCGCGGTCGCCATGGCCCCGTCCAGGTAACAGCGGTTCGTCCGATCGCGCCACACCTCGCGGCGCGCCACCCACTCCTCTCCGGCCCCGCCCGAGAAGAGACCCTCGACGGTGGCGTGGTCGGCGCCCTCCCGGACCACCGAGGCGGAGGCCCGGCCGCCGACCAGCAGCCCGATCGACTCGATGATCACCGACTTGCCTGCCCCCGTCTCGCCGGTCAGCACGTTCAGCCCCGGTCCCAGGTCGATCTCGATGTCCTCGACGAGCGCCAGGTCCACGATCCGGAGACGCCTCAGCACGTCACGACCCCCAGTCCGCCCGGCCGCCCCACATGAGCTTCTCGCGCAGCCGATCGTAGTACCGTGCCGGGTCCACGCCCGCGAGGATCACCTCGTGGTCTCCGCGCGAGACCCGGACAACGTCCTCCACCTCGACCGGTTCCTCGACCTGGCCGTCCATCACCAGATGAACGTCGTCGGAGGCCTTCTCGAGCCGGACCTCGATCCGCCGCTCGCCGGCCACGACGATCGGCCGCACGGCGAGCGTGTGCGCGCAGATCGGCGTCACGACGAGGACGTCCGTGTCGGGGGAGACGAGCGGTCCGCCCGCCGAGAGGTTGTAGCCCGTCGATCCGGTGGGGGTCGAGAGGATGAGGCCGTCCGCCAGGTAGGGTCCGAGCGCGCTCCCCGAAACCTGGAGCCCCAGCCGCACCGTGCGATGACCGCCACCCTTGTGGATCACGGCGTCGTTGAGGGCGTGGTGCCGGGCGCGGACCTCTCCGCCCCGCACGACCTCGGCGACGAGCGTGGTCCGACGCGCCAGCGGGGCGCGTCCCTCCAGGGCCGCTTCCAACCGTGTCCAGAGGCCGTCGACGGTCGTCGAGGTGAGGAAGCCCAGCCCGCCCAGGTTGACGCCGAACACCGGGACCGGGCGGCCGCCCAGCCGACGGACGGCGGACAGGAGGGTCCCATCGCCGCCCAGAGTGACCACCAACGTCGCGTCGAGGTCCTTCCAATCGAGAGGGATGGCTTCCAGGTCCATCCGCTCGAGCGCGAAGGCGTCGACCGCCGCGTCCCAGCCGCGGCCGGCGAGCCCCTGGAGCACGTCCTTCAAGACCGGTCCGACGTTCGGCCGGTCGGGATTCGCTACGAGGGCCGCGCGAGGCATTCGCGCAGGGCTAGCGGCCGGATGGCGCGGTGCGCGAATGCACGCGGATTCCCGCCATCGGCCACTACCGGCCGACTCGCTCCTCGGCGAGCGCCAGCGCCGCCGCGCGGATCGAGGCGGGATCGAGGCCGCATTGCTCGAGTTGGACCTTGCGGGGGGCGTGGTCGACCACGCGATCGGGCATCCCGAGCGATCGCAGCTCCGGGCGCAATCCGTGCTCGGACAGGACCCGCGCCACGTTGGCTCCGAAGCCGCTCCATACGGCGCTCTCCTCCAAGGTCAGGATGCGGTCGAAGCGGGCGCCGAGCTCGACGAGCAGGTTCTCGTCCATCGGCTTGAGGTAGCGGCAGTTCACGACGTGCGCGTCGACCCCGTCGGCTTCCAGGGCGGTGGCCGCTTCGAGGGCCGGGCGGACCATCGTCCCGACCGCCAGCACGCAAAGGTCGACGCCTTCCCTCAGCGTCTCCCAGCGCCCGATCGGCAGGAACGCGAAATCGCGCCGGTCGAGCTCCACGCCGTCGGCGATCGAGTCGCGGGGGTACCGGATGGCGAACGGATGCTCGCGCTGGGAGACCGCGGTGTGGAGCAGGTCCTGCAGCTCGTGCTCGTCCTTGGGGGCGGCCAGGATCATGTTCGGCACGACCGACAGGTACCCGACGTCGTAGGCGCCCATGTGGGTCGGACCGTCCTCGCCGACCAGGCCCGCCCGGTCGAGCACGAACACGACGGGGAGATCCTGAATGCAGACGTCGTGGACGATCTGGTCGTAGGCGCGCTGGAGGAAGGTCGAGTAGATCGCGCAGACGGGAATCCACCCCTCGCGCGCCAGCCCGGCCGCGAACGTGACCGCGTGCTGCTCGGCGATCCCGACGTCGAAGCCGCGCTCCGGGAACGCCTCCAGGAAGGCCTGGACCCCGGCGCCGTCCGGCATGGCCGCCGTGATCGCACAGACCTTGGGGTTTCTCCGCCCCATCTCGACCAGTGCGGTCGAGAAGACCTTGGTCCACTTCGGCCGGGAAGGTGGTCCCTCGACCTTCCCCGACTCCAGGTTGATCCGGCCCACGCCGTGGTACTTCCATTGGTCGGCCTCGGCGAACGGATACCCTTTCCCCTTCACGGTCAGGATGTGGAGCAGCCGCGGTCCCTTGAGGTCCTTGATCCGCTCGAGCGTGTCGAGAAGCTCGTCCAGGTCGTGGCCGTCGATGGGGCCGAAGTAACGGAAGCCGAGCTCCTCGAACAGGACCCCCGGCGTCACGAGCCCCTTGACGCTCTCTTCCAGGCGGTGGGCGAAGCCCCGCACCTCGTCGGCGACGATCGGGATCTTCCCCGTAACCTGCCAGATCTCGTCACGGATCCGGTTGTAGAGCGGGTTGGTCTGGATGCCGGTCAGGTAGTTGTGCATGGCACCGAGATTGGGGGCGATCGACATCTTGTTGTCGTTGAGGATGACCAGGAGGTCCGTCTCGGCGGCGCCGGCGTTGTTCAAGGCCTCGTAGGCGAGCCCGGCCGTCATCGCCCCGTCCCCGGTCACCGAGACCACCTTGAAGTCCTCGCCCGCCAGGTCGCGCGCGGTGGCGATCCCGAGCGCGGCCGAGATCGAGGTCGACGCGTGGCCGGCCCCGAAGATGTCGTGCTCGCTCTCCACGATCCGGCAGAAGCCGGACGGGCCGTCCGCCTGGCGCAGCCGCTCCATGTCGTCGTTGCGGCCGGTCAGGATCTTGTGGGGATAGCACTGGTGCCCGACGTCCCAGACGATCTTGTCGCGCGGGCTGTCGAAGACGCGGTGCAGGGCCACGGTCAGCTCGACCACCCCCAGCGGGGCGCCCAGGTGGCCGCCCCGGCTCGACACCACGTCCAGGACCCGCTGCCGGACCTCGCCGGCGAGCTGGTGCAGCGCCTCGCGGGAGAGTCCCTTGAGATCCTCCGGGCTGCGGACGCGATCGAGGAGGCGACCCATGGCGGAGCGAAACTAACCGGGGCGTGAGCCGGGGCCAAGCGGGCGGGACGGCGCCGGCGGGCTCGTCCGGTCGGGGTCGCGCAAGAGCGCGAGAAAAGTATCGCCGTACCGGTCGAGCTTGACGGGGCCCACCCCCGGGACCGCCAGCAGGGCCTCGCGATCGACGGGCCGCTCGCGAGCCATGTCGCGCAGGGTGGCATCGCTGAAGACGACGTAGGCCGGGACGTCACGCTGGTCCGCCAGCTCGCGCCGGAGGGCCCTCAGGCGCTGGAAGACGTCCTCGTCGGCGTCGCTCCAGCCGGCCGCGAGGCCACGGGCATCGGCCGCGCGCTGACCGGGTATCGACACGGACCGCCGGTCTCGAGACCCCGCCTGGATTCGCCTCAACCCTTCGATGTGAGCCTCGGCCGTGATGCCGAGGCAGATGTCGCATGCGTCGCCGCACGGCGCGATCCGCTCGTCGAAGTGGGAGACGATCACCTGGTGGCGGCAGCAGTCCCGGTCGACCATCCGGAAGAGGCCCGTCGTCGCCTCCCGCTTCGCCCGCTTGAGCTCCGGGTCCTCGATCTCGTCCAGGAACCGCTCGTGCAGCTTGACGTCGGCCCATGAATAGAAGAGGACGCAATCGCTCGGGAGCCCGTCCCGTCCGGCGCGGCCGAACTCCTGGTACCACGATTCGACGTCCTTGGGCATGTCGCGGTGGATCACGAACCTGACGTCCGGCTTGTCGATCCCCATCCCGAACGCGATCGTGGCCACGACGACCTCGGCGTCTCCGCGGGCGAACGCCTCCTGGTTCCGGTGCCGGTCGCCGTCCTCCATCCCGGCGTGGTAGGGGAGCGCGCGGATCCCCTTTCGCCCGAGCCATGCGGCGGTCGAATCGACCGCGCGGCGCGACTGGCAGTATACGATCCCGCTCGCTCCCGGAGCCCCGCGGATCAGGGTCAGGATCTCGCTCCGCGTGTCGCCGCCCTGCCCTTTCTTGCGGACCCACAGCCGCAGGTTCGGCCGGTAGAACGATCCCTTGAAGCCGGCCGGCTTCCTGAGCCCGAGCTGGCGCAGGATGTCGCGCGCGACCTCTCGCGTGGCGGTCGCCGTCAAGGCCAGCACGGGAACGCCTCCCAGCTCCTCCTTGAGCCCGGCCAGCCGCCGGTACGAGGGCCTGAAGTCGTGGCCCCACTGGCTGATGCAGTGGGCCTCGTCGACGACGAGGAGCGAGATCGACCAGCGGTGGAGGAGGCGGCGCAGCGAGCCTTCCAGAGCCTCGGGCGCCAGGTAGACCAGCTCGTAGGCCCCGGCCGCGACGCCGTCCAGCCGCCGTGAGCGCTCGGCGGGAACCAGCGTCGAGTTGATCGCCGTCGCGCGCAGGCCGAGCTCGGTCAGCGCATCGACCTGGTCCTTCATGAGCGAGATGAGCGGCGAGACCACGAGGACGGTTCCGGGCAGGAGCTTCGCCGGGAGCTGGAAGGTCAGCGACTTGCCGGCTCCGGTGGGCATGACCGCGATGCAGTCCCGGCCGGCAAGGACCGCCTCCACGACCTCGCGCTGGCCGGGCCGGAAGCGCTCGAAGCCGAACACCTCGCGCAGGACCAGGTCGGCGGACCGGGCCGCGTCCGTCGCGTCGGTGGCGGGGCGCACGTCGCCGGGCCTCAATCGAGGCGCTCGAGCACGTAGTCGGCGAACGCCTCGAGCAGCGACGGGTCGCCCTTCAGCCCCGCCAGGCTGGCGCGCGCCTCCCCGGCCACCCGCTCGGCGAGCCGGCGGGCGGCTTCGATCCCGTACACCGACGGATAGGTGGCCTTGGCGAGCCGGCGGTCGACGCCGACGGCCTTCCCCAACCGCCCCGCGTCGCCGGTCTCGTCGAGAAGGTCGTCGACGATCTGGAAGACGAGCCCCAGGTACGTCCCGTACTCCGCCAGCGCCTCCACCGGCTCCGGGTCGCCCCCGCCGGCGATGGCGCCCAGCGCACAGGCAGTCGCGAAGAGGGCGGCGGTCTTGGCACGGTGGATCGCCTCGAGGCCCGCGCCGTCCACCGACTTCCCCTCCGCCTCCAGGTCCAGGTACTGGCCGCCGACCATCCCGTCCACCCCTGCCCCGACGGCCAGCCGGCGAAGCATCGCCGGCAACCGTGGCGCCATCTCCTCCTCCGCGGCTGCCCGCGCCAGGGTCAGGAACGCCTGCGCCTGGAGCGCGGTGCCGGCGGCGGTCGCGACCGGGACCCCGTACACGCGGTGCGCGGTCGGGAGCCCGCGCCGCAGGTGGTCGTCGTCCATGGCCGGCAGATCGTCGTGGAGGAGAGAGTATGTGTGGACGAGCTCGACCGCCGCGGCCACCAAGTGGACGGCCGATGCGTCGCCGTTCGGCGGCTCCCCGCCAACGGCGCGATGGCAGGCGAGGGTGAGAAGCGGCCGGATCCGCTTGCCGCCGGCCCGCACGCTGTAGGCCGCGGCCGCGCCCACGGGCGGCGCGAGGTGGACCAGAGCGCGCTCGAGCGCGGCCTCGATCCGCGGCCGCTCGAGGGCGCCGAAGGCCTCGAGCGTGGAGCTCACGACCTTGCTGTCGAGGGGTCCCGACGGTGCTTCACTCGAGATCGAAGTCCTCGAGGCTGAAGAGTCCTTCGGACCGCTCGACGATCCGCTTGATCCTCCCTTCCGAGGCCTCAAGGCGCTTGCGGACCTGGACGGCCAGCTCGACCCCCTCCTCGAAAAGGGCGATCGACTCGTCGAGCGAGACCGCCTCGCTCTCGAGCTTCTGGACGATCGCCTCGAGCCGGCGGAGCCGCTCCTCGACGGGGGGCTCGGCCGCGGCATCCGCGGCGGCGGGCGCCTGGCTGCCCGGGGCCCGCGTGTCGTCTTCGGGCACGTCGATCGGAATCTGACTCATCCGTCCTCCTCGTCTTCGATGCTCGTCACCCGCGCCCCCGCGCTCCCGCGCGCGAAGCGGATCGCGAGGTCGTCGCCCGCCGCGAGCGCTCCGGCCCGCTGGACGACCCTCCCCTCGGCGTCGGTGACCACGGCGTAGCCACGCTCGAGGATCGAGAACGGGCTCGCCGCCCGCAACCTCTCCTCGAGGTGCCGGGCGCGGACCTGGATCCGCTCGTGGCGCCG
>DASRVA010000064.1:0-2618 GCA_035687745.1 Gemmatimonadota bacterium | reverse complement strand
GCGGCCAGCTCGATCGCCAGCGGCAGGCCGTCCAGCCGGCGGCAGATCTCGGCCACGGCCTCCATGTTTCCCGCCGAGAGCGCGAAGTCGTGCCGCGCCGCCCGCGCCCGGTCGACGAAGAGCGCCACGGCTTCGGAGTTGAGCGGGAACTCGACGCTCGGGCCGGGGCTCGTCCGGGGAAGCGTCAGCGGCGGGACGGCAACGTCGCGCTCGCCCCGCACCCGGAGCCGCACGCGACTCGTCACGAGGACCTTGACACGCGGCGCCGCCTGGAGAAGCGCGAGCACCTCCGGCGCGGAGTCGGCGAAGCGCTCGAAGCCGTCGAGGACGAGCAGGATCTCTCGTTCGGCGAGATGGTCGTGGAGCCCCTCGGCGAGCCGCTGCGGGGCCTTCGCCGAGAACCCCACCGCGCGCGCGATGACGGGGAGCACCCCCCGGGTCTCCAGCGTGTCACCCAGGCCGATCCGCGTTACGCCGTCGGCGAATCGGTCCTCCAGTCGGCGCGCGAGCTCGAGCGCCACCCGGGTCTTTCCCGCGCCTCCGAGGCCGGTCAGGGTGACGAGCCGGGCGGCCGGGTCGAGGAGCATCCCCTCCAGCTCGGCCAGGAGCCAGCCGCGGCCGATGAACCTCGTCAGGGGCTCGGCGATCGCCGGCTCCCGGTCGGCGTGTGACCCGTCGTTCTCCCCGTCGGAGCGCACCGCCTCGATCAGGGCCTGCGTCTCCTCGGAGGGGGCGAGGTCGTAGTCCTCGAGCGCGCGGCGGGCGAACACCTCATAGGCGCGGATCGCCCCGGCCCGGTCGCCGACCCGGACGAGCAGGTCGATCAGGCCGGCGAGGACACCCTCGTTGCCGGGGTCGAGCCGCCAGGCGGCGTGCCCCCAGCGGACCGCGGCGGCGAGGTTCCCGGCAGCCTCCTCGCTGTCCCTGAGGGACACGGCCGCGCCGACGGCCAGCATGCGGAGCCGGAGCCGCTCGGTCTCCAGCCAGTGCTCGAAGTCGGGCGCGACGTTCTGGACGTGGAATCCCTCCAGGAGGTCGCCCGCGTAGATGTCGAGCGCGGCCTCCAGCTCCCCCCGGTCCAGCGCGGCCTCGAAGGCGACCGCGTCCGACCAGACCGAGTCGGCGAGCGCGATCTCCTCGTAGCCGTGGGCCTCGAGCGCCTTCTGGCCGAGCGTCCGGCGGAGGGCATAGAGGGCCTGCCGGAGAGTGTTCCGCCCGCCCTCGAAGTCGAGCTCGGGCCAGAAGAGCGCCAGCAGCGAGTCGCGGCGGTGGAAGTGGCGCGGGGCTTGCGCCAGGTAGATCAGGAGGGCCAGCCGCTTGGGCTGGAGCTCGCCGCAGAGGTCCCTGCCGCGAGCGTCCCGCAGCCTCAGCGCGCCGAGGGTCCTGAGCTCGATCAACGACGACCTCCGCAGGGGAGGAAAGGGGCCGTCACCGCCGTGTTAACGGATTGTTAACGGCGTCGAGCCACACTCTTGCAGTGTACTTGCCATCCGCCGCCGGGACAAGCAGCCGCGGCGGAGCCAAGCCAAAGGAGGAAACACACATGAAGCGCCTCATTTTCGCTCTATCCATCTTCAGCGTCGTCTTCGCGGGATGCAGCGCCGACAGCCTGACCGGACCGGTCGACAGCGAGCGCGCGCTGGAGCCGACTGAGGCCTGCAGCATCAACATCCAGGCCTGCTGACCCGGGTTGCCCGAGGCTCCCCCGAGCTTCGCCCCTCCGCGCCACGTCCGGACCGGCCTTCCCGGGCCGGTCTTTCGTTCCGCGATTCCGGGCCCGAATTGCGCCTGCCGGGGCTCTAAGAGCGCGCTCGGCCCCCGGGGGTTCGGGCGCCCACGTCCGCCTACAACGGAACGGGACTTGCAACATATCCAGGCGAGACTGGACGTCCCCCGCACCAGGCCTGCTGCGGACCCCGTCCCAGGTTCACTATCTCTCGCGTACCCATGTGCCAGTGAAGCCACGAGTTCCGCCGCGGCAGTTGACAACCAGCTTTAAGGTGCTATGGTATGATGCTTGACAAAGTGACCACCTCTGTAGTTAACGGGTCCTGAGGATGGCCGTGTCCGCATCGGAAATCCGAGAGCTGTTGCGCATGATCCGGGGCGTCGAGGCCGTGGACGTGCGAGTCGCCCCCGACGGTTCGATCGACTCCGTCGAGGTGCGGATCGCCGAGAGCCGCTCGACGGCCCGGGTCATCCGGGACATCGAGTCCGCGCTCATGAGCGGCCTCGGCCTGCGGATCGACCACAAGGCGATCCACGTCCTGAACGGCCACTCCAACGGCGACGCCCCGACCTACACCCTGGCCGACGAGGACCTGGCCGGCCGCCGGGGCACCGACGACCCGGCCGAATACCCCTCCGACGACACCGACCGTATCCGGCTCCTCGCCGTCCGCTGCCAGCCCGACGGCCGCGGCTACTGCCAGGTAACGGTCGAGATCGCCCACGAGGACGAGAGGACGAGCGCCACGCTGCGCGAGGCCGACACGCGCCGGGGACGCATGCAGTCCTCCGCCCGCGCCGCCCTCGAGGCGGTCGCCCGGAGCTCGGCGGGCGCCGGCATGGCGCTGGGTCTGGACGGGCTGGAAGAGTTCGAAGTGGGGGACGAGGAC
>DASRVA010000063.1:0-6277 GCA_035687745.1 Gemmatimonadota bacterium | reverse complement strand
AGGAATGCCTCGAACGGCAGCCGGGTGCCGGCGAGCGACGGGCCGACGCCGCCCCGGGCGCTCGCGCCGTGGCAGCCGAGGCACCCTCGTGAGATGTAGAGATGCTCGCCCGACTCCTCGCCGTCGTGGTCATCGTCGCCGTCGTCCTGCGCCCGCAGGGGCGTCCCCGCCACGAGCGCACCGGCCAGGATGAGGAATGCGAGAGGCGCTCTTCGACCCACGCGCGTCAACCTCCAGCCGGACGGCGGAGGTGTCAACCGAAACCGTCGAGCCCGCGGGCCCACCACTCACCCTTTGAACGACTGGACCCTGCCCCAGACGCTCTTCGCGCCCCAGATCCCGGCCCGCAGGCACTCGAGCTGTACGATCTGGCTGTGGTCGACGAACAGGTTCACCTCGGGCCCGTAGTTCTTCACGTACCAGGTGAACACCTCGGGGTCGGAGGCCTCGAACATGAGCTTCTCGAGCCCCAGCTCGTCGATGAAGCGGGCCGGCACGTCGGTCCGCATGCGGGGCACGTTCTCGGTGATCCCCTCGGACTCGACCATGATCATGTAGGCCCCCGCCTCGAGAAAGCGGCGCGCCCGTCCGATCGCCTGGCCCGGGTCCTGCTGGCCCTCGGCCTCCAGCTCGGCCACCGTCGTCGCGCCGCCGCCGGCGCCGAACTGGATCCCGACCTCCGGCTTGGCCTTCAACCCGGCCTTCTGGACGGCCTCGATCAGGCGCAGCCAGTCGTCGGTCGGGAGCGTGATGAAGCCGGCCGAGATCTCGATGATGTCGAAGCCATAGTCCCGGCACTCGGCGATGTACTCCCGGACCGCGTCCGGCCCCTGGGTCAGGACGTACTCCAGGAAGCCGCCGGTCGAGACCAGAACATCGTGAGCATGGCAGGTTTCGAGCAGCCCCTCGACGGCCTTCCGGGGCATGAGCGAGAACGAGCCGCCGGCGAACTTGAGCGCGTCCACGTACGGCCCCATCGTCTCCAGCACGTCCTCGAGATAGCGCCGCCCGACCACCGAATAGTAGGGGCCCCGGATCTCGGTGATTCCGCGCGACCGGGGCTTGCCCTCGCGCTCGTTCATCTTCAGGAAGCGAAAGCCACGGTCGACCCCGGGCCCCGGCTTCCGGGTCGTCGTCTTCGAGCGTTTTTTCTGCGCCATGTCCATCTCCTCCCTTGCAGGATCGCGGTGTCTACTCTACTTCCGGCCACCGACCCGTCCGAGGAGCCCCGTCAGCTCGGCGATCGGGAGGCCATCGAGAGCCTTGACCGCGTCCCGGATCTCGGTACGCAGAGCCTCGTCCGCCCGCGGGGCGGCCAGGCCGTCGAACTTCGCCGCAACGGTCTCCCACCGCATCGGTCGCGTGTGGAATCCCTCGTAGTCGCGCTTCTCGATCTCGTGAACGGTCCCGTCCTGCATGTGGATCGCCACCCGGCACGGCATCTCGTCGGGGAAGCGGTCGCTGAAATCCTCGCTCGGCCGGATCACGACCTTCCTGAGGAGCGACTGCACGTCCTCCCGCACGATCCGCTTCGGCTCGTACTGGGCGGGGAGCACCTGGCCGTCGAGGAGCGCCACCGCGACCATGTAGTTCAGGCTGTGGTCCGCCTCCTCCTTGGTCCGGACGAGGGTCTTGTCGCCCTCCTCGCCGCCCCCGATGATGTGAAAGGCGACGTCGAAGGTCTCGACCTCGACGCGCTCGATCGCGGCGGGATCGATGCCGTGGCGGGCGCTCAGCTCGAGCGCCCCCTCGAGCGTCGACTGGGAGTGGATCTCCGCATTGTACCGCTTGAGGATCGTCCGCGTGACGCGATCCAGACCCTCCCGCTCCCAGTCGATCACGAATGGTCCGGCGATCGTCTCCTGGAACCCCTTGTTCCCCTCGAAGACCTCGGCCGGCCCGGTGATCCCGCGCATGGCGAGAAAGGCGGCGTGAAGGCCGGAAAACGCGGCGTTGGGGGCAGCCAGCCCCTTCCAGTGACTGAGGGCTCCGGTTCGGGTGACGCGGAGAGCGTTGAAGGCGGTCCCGGCGATGGCGACGGCGTTCGCGGTCTTCGTCGTGTCCAGCCCGAGCGCCCTGGCGACCCCGGCCGCCGCGCCGTAGACGCCCTGCGTCGTGTGATCGAACCCCTTCGCGCGGACGGGCGCCTCATCGCTGAGCCGGCACTGGACCTGGTACGAGACCGCCATCCCGGTCAGCAGGTCACGCCCGGACCCGCCCGCGTACTCGGTAGCCGCCAGCACCGCGGACAGGTTGTCGCTCGGATGGCAGGTCTCTCCGGGCGCCAGATAGCTGTCGTTGAAATCGAGGTAGCGAACGAGCGCCCCGTTGTAGATGGCAGCCCGGTCGGGGGCCGTCCGCCCGCCGCCGATCAGCCCGCAGCGCTCAGTGCCGCCGAAGTCCGCCAGGTGGTCGCGAATGATCCGCACCGGTTCGCCGTCCAGGGCGCCGATCGCGCACCCCAGGGAATCCAGGACGCGGGTCCTGAGCTGCTCCAGAGCGGGTTCGGGGATGTCCTCGAAGCGGGTGCTCTCGACGAACGCGGCGAGTCGCTGGACTTCGGTCACGGACCTCCCTTGGCGAGATGCGAAGCTGCCCGGCCGGCGGGCCGAGGCCCTAGGATATCCGACCTTCCCCATCGGCACCACGAAGTCCAGACCTCGCCCCGGCGGATCACCACGGACGGGGTGGGGTAGGCTCTCCGGGCGACGTCAGGGTTCGTGCACCGTATGAAGGAGGTGTCCAGTGCAATCTTTCTCGAGGTGCGCCCGCGGGGCGTTCTCCCTTTTCTGCCTGGCCGGGGCGGTCGTGACAACCCCCCTCGCCGGTCAGGTGGGCCCGACAGCCCCGATCGCGTCGCCGGTGGTCCTTCGAACCGCCGACGGCACGAGCCTCACCCTCTCCGCCGCACCGATGGAGCTCGCCGGCGAGCCGTGCGTTCCGCTCGCCGATCTCGCCATGGCCCTCCACGGGCGTCCCTCTCTCGAGCCCAGCCTGCTGTTATCGGGATCGGCGCTCCGGGCCCGCGCGACATCCGCCCCGTCTGACGGACTTCTGGTCGTTCGGCGCGCAGGGTTGATCTCGGAGCGCGTCCGGGCCGGCGTGGACACGAAGGACCCGCGCCAGGCGTGTGTGCCGGCGGCCGACATCGCACGCGCGATGGGCGGAGTGCTCGCAGGCAGCTCGATCGAACAGTTCGACGCCCAGATTGATAACATGATGAACAACAACCTCGCGTTCCTGGCCCTTCAGACGAAGGTCCAGAGCGTATCGCAGACGACCCAGATGATGTCCAACATCCTCAAGGCCGACAGCGACGCAAAGCTGAACGCCATCCAGAATGTACGGGCCGCTGTCTTCGAGGAGACCGAATCCGCCCTCGCGGGGATGCCTCCCGATCAGGTCGCCTGGGCGCGCTCGTTCGCGAGCACCCGCGGGCACCGCGCCACGCGGACCGAGATCGAGGCGGCGATCGGCGCGACCTTCCCGGATGCCTCCCCGAGGGAGAAGATCAAGATCCACATGATCCTCCTGCAGATCATGATGGGGGATATCATCGGCGCGCTCCGGAGCTACGCGATCCTCATGGATCACGACCTCCGGCATTTCTCGCGGCAGATCGTCGACAAGCTCGACAAGGTACGGCAGGCGCGGTCACAAGTGATCCGGAACTTCGCGCGAACGACGCCGCCCCGCGCCTACGCCGGCCAGGATCCGCAGAGCCCCGCGCGGGCCCAGGACCGGGCCCAGCGCTACACCCAGTTCGTCCAGATGTCGACCCAGCTCATGAACGAGCTCCAGAATACCGAGCGCGAGCTGGTCGATGCGCTCCAGACCATGCAGCGCGATCTGGACAACGTGTGGCAGGCCTACGCCACGATGCGGGACTAGGACCTCCAGACCGACAACCGCGCTCGGCCCGCGAGGACTCCCCAGGCCCTACTCCACCTCCACCCCGTGCCAGAAGGCCACGTAATCCTGGATGTGGCGGGCGGCGGCCTTGGGCTTGTGGTAGCTCCAAGCCGCGTCGGCGTTCAGGTCGCCGTTCACGGTCAGGTGGTAGAAGTCCGCGCGGCCCACCCGGGAGCTGCTCGTCCGAGTCTGACTCTTCTGCAGGTACTTCCGGTGCACGGAGCCGGGGGGGAAGTAATGCCGCCCTTCGAAGACAATGGTCTCGTCGCTGTCGGCGATGACCGCGCCGTTCCAGTAGGCCTTGGGCATGGGCCGACCTCCGATTTGCCCGGAAACTACGGTCGGGCCTTACTGCGCCAGCACAGCCGTCGCCGTCCCTCCGCCCATCATGGCCGGCAGCTTGGCGTCCACCTTGACGACCCGGTGCGGCTCCGCCGTCTCGACATAGACCGTCTGCCCACCCGACGATCCGTCGAGTGGGGTGAGCGCGACCGGGGCCACCTCGAACGTGCCGGCCGGCGTCACCACCTTCTCCGGCTCCATCACCTCGACGCGGAACGGCTTCACCTTTCCCTCCAGCACCTCGAAGAGCTGAATCGAGGCGCTGGTCCCTGGCTCCAGCGGCAGCGTCGAGAGGCCCAGCTCGAGCGCGGGACCGTTCGAGAACACGGCGCCCTCGGTCTGGACGTCCACGGGCAAGGTCTGCGGTCCGGCCTGGATCTCGCCGGTCACCGCACCATCGGCGCGCGCCGTGTAGCGGACGGGCTTCATGGTGGCCATGTGCTCGATCGGCACGTCGGGGCGCACACGGTACAGGAGCTCCGCATCGCCCGACTCGCGGTGGAAGACGTAGGTCGAGCTGGGATCCACGTCCGAGTCGACCGAGACCAGCATCAACCTGCCGTCTTCGGTCATCGAGCGGAAGCCGTAGTCGCCCTCGGGGAGCGCGGCCTTGACCCGCTCGAGGTCGCGTGCGAACTCGTCGGTCTTCGGGTAGTAGCGGGTGCGATCCCCGGTGTAAAAGGTCCCGATCAGCTCTTCGGTCCGGTTCGAGAAGATCGTTCCGCCGAAATCGACCTCCCCGTCCGGATCGCTCTCGACCAGCTCGGTGGCGCCGGTCGTGGCGTCCATGAGCTCGAGGCGGACCAGGTCCCCCTCACCCTTGTTGGTCTGTAGATAGACGCGTTTGCCATCCTTGTGGAAGCGGTCCGGGAAGCAGGTTTCCTCCGAGCCGCAGGCATAGATCTGGGTCAGCGCGTCCCCGTCGATGCGCAGGATCTCCCAGCCCCCGTCCTCGGTCTGGCGGACGCCGAGCCGGAGGTTGCCGTCGAGATCGGCGACCCACTGCGCTACGTTCTCGTCGTTCTGCAGCACGAGCTTCCGCTCGCCCGTCGTGATGTCGATCCGGTACACATCGTGGACGGCCGCGTCACGGTCGTTCAAGCCGACCAGGATGTGGCTCGGGTCGTTCTCGGGCACCGCATAGATCGAGGCGCGGACATCGTCGAGGGGCGTCAGGTCCAGCGCCGGCGGCACCTGCGATCCGGCCGCGGGCTCGGAGCTCGGATCCACCGAGTAGACGTGGAAGTTCTCGTTCCCGCCCTGGTCCTGGACAAAGAGGATGACCCTGGAATCCTGGCTCCAGAAGTAACCCTGCACGGGCCGCGTCGAGTCGGCGGTCATCGGCCGGGCCGCTTCGAAGGGCTCGTCGATCGCCTTGACCCAGACGTTCCGTATGCCGTCCAGGGGCTTGATGAAGGACACCCATCGCCCGTCCGGAGAGAGCTCGCCACCCGAGATCTCGGGGTTCCCGAAGAAGACCTCGCGGTCGACGAGCGGCGGGAGCCGGTCCAGATAGGGGAGCGGCTCGACGCCGCCCGGCACGATCGCGGGCCCGGCCTGCTGGGCCAGCAGGACATCCGGCCCGAGCCCCAGAATGAGAGATGCGATCATCGTCACGAATGGAAGTCGCGGCATTCTTCACCTCCGCGTGGGATTCGAACGCAATGTACGCTGCCGGAAACCACGGCGCTCCCGGCTTCCGGCCTCACCGCCGGATGACCCGCAGCGCCACGAAATGGCCCGTCCGGAAGCGCGTCGGCCACCCCTCGAGGCGCTCGAAGGCCCCCAGGAAGCCGAGGAGACGGGCCCGGGCGCCCCCCCCGAGACGGGCCACGAGCCGGCAGACGGGGACCGCCAGGACCCGGGGGGAGTGCATGAGGGCGGTCACCTCGAGGGTCTCGAAGCCGGCGCTTTCCAGGAGCGCACGGGCGCGGTCCTGACCGGCCGTGACGCCCACGTAGTAGGGGACGAGACCGAAGGCGTGGACGAGCCGGAAGGGCAGGCGGTTGCGGAGGCCGACGAT
>DASRVA010000062.1:0-3080 GCA_035687745.1 Gemmatimonadota bacterium | reverse complement strand
ACCCCCGCCTCCCTATCCAACCGCTCTCTCACCGCGTCCAGCGTCCGCTCGACGCTCTTGCGCTGGCCGGACACCGTCGCCACGGCCAGCTCGCAGCGCTGCCATTTGTCGAGATGCCCGACCTCGGCGACGGAGATGTTGTAGCGGCCATTGCCCAGCCGGTCCTTCACGCTCCGGAGGACATACCGCTTCTCCTTGAGCGACTGCGCGCCCGGGATGTGCAGGTCGAAGATCCTCAATCCGACGATGGCCATGCGTCACCGGAAGGTCGACGGATTCAGCGAAAGGAAGAAACGGTGAGGAAGCGCCCTACGCCAAGGTGCGTTGGACTTCTTCGATCTTGTATGCCTCAATCACGTCCCCGACCTTCACGTCATTGAACCCCTCCACGAGGATCCCGCACTCGAACCCCTCCCGCACCTCGCGGACGTCGTCCTTGAAGCGCTTGAGGGACGCGATCCCGCCCTCGTAGACCTCGACGCCGTCGCGGACCACCCGCACGCGCGCCGAGCGCGGGATGGCGCCGTCGGCAACGAAGCAGCCGGCCACCGTGCCGGTGCCCGAGATCTTGAAGGTGTCCCGCACCTCCGCGGAGCCGAGGACGACCTCGCGCTCCTCGGGAGTCAGGAGCCCCTCCATGGCCTTCCGGACGTCCTCCACGACCTCGTAGATCACGCGGTACATCCGGATGTCGACGCCCTCGCGCTCCGCGCCGGCGCGGGCCCGGGCGTCGGGGCGGACGTGGAAGCCGATGATGATCGCGTCCGACGCGGCCGCCAGCAGGACGTCGTTCTCCGAGATCGCGCCGACCCCGCGGTGGATGACCTCGACCTGCACCTCCTCGGTGGACAGCTTGGTGAGCTCGTCCGCGAGCGCCTCCACGGAACCGCCGACATCGCCCTTCAGGATGACGTTCAGCCGCTCGATCTGACCCGCCTGCACCTGGGCGTAGAGCTCCTCGAGCGTGGTCGGCTCCTTGGATCGCCGGAAGCCCTGCTCGCGCTGCAGTCGCTGCCGCTTCTGCGCGATGCCCCGGGCCTCCTTCTCATCGACCAGAACGGCGAACGTGTCGCCCGCCTGCGGAACGCCGGTCACGCCGAGCACCCGCGCCGGCTGGGAAGGCCCCGCCTCCTGGACGTTCCGGTCCCGTTCGTCGAGCAGCGCCCTGACGCGGCCGTCGTAGAGGCCACAGATGAAGGCGTCACCGACCTTGAGCGTTCCCGTCGTGACGAGCACCGTGGCGACCGGCCCCATCCCCTTGTCGAGCTCGGCTTCGATCACGACCCCGCGCGCGGCGCGATCCGGGTTCGCCTGCAGATCGAGAACGTCGGCCTGCAGCAGGATCTTCTCCAGCAGGTCGTCGATCCCCTGGCCGGTCTTGGCGCTGACCTCCGCCGATAGGATGTCGCCACCGTACTCCTCGAGGATCACGTGGTGCTTGGTCAGCTCCTGCTTGATCCGATCGGTGCGCGCGTCGGGAAGGTCGATCTTGTTGATGGCCAGGATGATCGGCACGCCGGCCGCGCGGGCGTGATCGATCGCCTCGATGGTCTGGGGCATGACGCCGTCGTCGGCGGCCACGACCAGGATCACGAGGTCCGTGACCTGGGCGCCGCGGGCGCGCATGGCGGTAAAGGCCTCGTGACCGGGCGTGTCGATGAAGGTCACGCTCCGGTCGCCGTCCAGCGTCACCTCGTAGGCCCCGATGTGCTGTGTGATTCCGCCCGACTCGCCGCCGATCACGTTCGTCTTGCGGATGTAGTCGAGGAGCGAGGTCTTCCCATGGTCGACGTGGCCCATCACCGTGACGACGGGCGGCCGGGGAGCGAGGCTCTCTTCCGTCTCCTCGTCCTCCTCGGGCTCGGTCAGCACGAACGCGTCCTGACGCTGGGCCGTGAAGCCGAACTCCTCGCAGATCAGGCTGATGGTGTCGAAATCGAGCCGCTGGTTGAGCGTGACCATCAGCCCCAGCTCCATGCACGCGGCGATGATCTTGGTGGCGGGAACGCCGATCAGGTCCGCCAGCTCGGCAACCGACACGAACTCGGTCACCCGGATCAGGTTCTCGGGCTCCTCCTCGGCAGGCTCGGCGAGGACCTCCTCCTTGCGAACCCGGCGCCGGCGGCGCTGCTTTCCTTCGATCCTCGCCATCGTGCGGCGGATGTTTTCTTCGACCGCCTTCTGATCGACCTTGCGCCGGCGGCGACGGCGACGACGGCGGCCGGCCGGCGGCGTTGCGCGGCTCTCGGCGTCGCCGTCTCCGCTCACCTCGACGACATCGGCCTTCGGCTCGGCCACCCTGGCGGCGGGAGCGGCCTCCACGCGAGCGGGCGCGCGCTGCGTCTTGCGGCGCCGCTTCGCCTCGTCCAGTCGCCGCTTCTTGTCCTCCTCGGCGTGCTTGACCGCCTCTTTCTCCGACTCGAACTTGGCGGCCACCCGGGCTACCGTGTCCTCGTCGATCGAGGACATGTGGTTCTTCACCGGGACGCCCATCTCCTTGAGCAGATTGACCATCGCCTCGCTCGAAACGTCGAAGCGACGGGCCACCTCGTAGATACGCACCTTAGCCACTCTGATCGACCTCCTCGTCTCCCTCCTCGCCGGCTCCGGTCGCCTTCTCGGCCAACCGGGCCAGCCCGTCGGCGATGTGCCGGTCGGTGATCCCCAGGGCGGCCACGGCCATCCGGCCGGCGAGCTCGCCCAGCCCGTCCTTGGTCCACCCCTCGTACACAGGTACGCCCGCCGCCCGCAATCGCTCGAGCAAGGCCTCGCGGCGCGGGCCGGAGAGGTCCGAGGCCAGCAGGGCGGCGGTCAGACGCCGCTCGCGGACGGCATCGACGGTCTGCCTCACGCCGACCACGACCCGCCCGGCACGGCGGGCCTGGCGGACGAGGCCCTCGGCCCGGGAGCGGAACACCCGGCCTTTCCCGTCAACGGGAGGCCTCCGGCTCGTCTTCGGCTTTCTCCGCCGGTTCCTCGGTCGGCGCAGCGGGCGCGGCCGGCTCCTCCGCGGTTGCGGCGGGGGCTGCCGGCTCCTCCGCGGCGTCGAGCGCCGGCTCCTCGGGCTCGCCGGAGGCCTC
>DASRVA010000061.1:0-14685 GCA_035687745.1 Gemmatimonadota bacterium | reverse complement strand
GCCCGACATCGCCACCAGCTCGAGAGCCTCGGCCAGGCCGGGACGGTTCCGCTGGGAGCGGGCCTCGCCGGCGGCTTCTTCGGCGAGGCGGGCCGCCTCCTCCCGGCGACCGGCCGCGAGCGCGACCCAGCCGGCGGCGATCAACGCATCCACCAGCCCGCTCCACGACCGCCCCGCTTCGATCGCCTCATCGGCGAGACGGCGCGCTTCCTCCGGCTCGTCGTGGGCCAGGATCCGGGCGAGGTTGGCCTGGGCCCCGATCAGCCCCTGGACATCGTCCATCCGCTTCGCCAGGGAGAGCGCCTCCTCGAGCGCCGCACGGGCGAGCGCCAGGTCCCCGCGCTCGCGATAGACCGCGCCCAGGTTCATGAGCGGCCAGGCGACGCGGATCGAGCCGGCGCCCTCGTAGAGGGACCTGGCACGCTGGAGGTCGCCGATCGCCTCCTCGATCCGGCCGAGATGGAAGCGCGTCCAGCCCCGGTTGTTGAGGGCCAGCGCGAGCCGCTCGGTGTATCCCGACAGCTCGGCCTGCCGGATCGCGGTCTCCAGCTCGTCCAGCGCCTTACGGTAGTCGCCCTTGTCGTCGAGGTGGCTCGCGCGATTGGTCCGGAGACGGACGGCGAGAAGGACGTCGCCGGCCGTCTCCGCCGCCTCGAGCGCGAGCCGGTAGTGGCGATCGGCCGAGCGGGGGTCTCTCCTCGACGCCTCCATCATGAGCGCGGCGTGTACGGCGGCCAGCGCGCGGTCGTCCGCCGCCGCCTCGGCAATCGACAGGGCGCGCGTCGAGAGCTCCTTCGCCGTCGCCAGGTCCCCCCTCAGGAGATGGGTGGTCCCGATGGCCGCCAGGAGGAGCGCCTCGTCGGCCGGGCGGGTCCCGTCGATCCGCCCGCGGCCGTACACCTCGAGGGCGCGCTCGTGCTCGCCCCGCTCGTGGTGCATGAGCCCGATCCTCCAGGCGAGCCCGGGCGGGAGGTCCGCGGATCCGTGGACCGCCCGGCGGAAGCATTCCTCGGCGCGCGCCGGCTCGCCGCGGATCGTATAGGCCTCGCCGAGAATCTCCTCCAGCCGTTCGTTGCGGAGCTCGGCGGGTATCGACTCACCCAGCTCCAGCACGCAGTCGACCGCGCCGCGGGCCAGGATCTCCGGGCCTCGATCCACGAGGAGGCGGGCGATCCCGGCCGGGTCGGAGACCGCGGCCAGCGAGTGAAGCGCCTCGACGAGATGGCCGCGGCCCTCGAACCACTCCGCCGCCCGCCGGTGGAGCGCCTCGAGCTCCCGCTCCTCCAGCGGCCAGCTCCGGCGCACGAAGTCGCGGATGAGGGCGTGGATCACGAACCACCCCTCGGCGCCTCCCTGCGGCTGGACGAAGAGCCCGCGCTTGACGAGCGCGACCAGCGTACCGCTCGCATCCAGCACCCCGAGATGTTCGCAGAGCTCGGCCGTGAAGCGATCGAACGGGGCCGCGCGGCGGAGGAGCTCCCGCACGACCACGGGCTCCCGGGAGAAGACCTCCCCGGCGAGATAGGCGAAGATCGGTCCCTCGGGGCGACGGAGCCGTTCCAGCACCTCCATTCTCCGATCAACCCCGGCCGTGCGTATCGCCTCGAGCGCGAGCCGGACGGCCGCCGGCCATCCACCCGTCATCTCCCGCACCGGTTCGGAGAGCTTCACCCATTCCGGTCCCAGAACGGCCGCGAAGAGCTGCTTCGTCTCCGCGCTCGAAAACGCGAGGGAGGCGGCCTCGAAGTCCAGCACCTGCCCGCGCCCGCGCAGGCGCTCGATGGGGAAGGGGGGCTCCGAGCGCGAGGCGAGGACCAAGTGGAGCCGCTCGGGGCCGTGACGGCAGAGGCCTTCCAGGAGGCGCGCGGACGGGCTCCCCGCCTCGAGCTCCTGGATATCGTCCACGACCAGGACGAGATCCACCGCGAGGAGATCCTGGAGCGCCTCGCTCAGGTGCATGGCGAGAGCCGACGCGCGGCCCGGATCCTCGCCGCCCGGCCGGCTCGGAACCTCCGACAGGTAGGCCGGAAGCCGCGCGACTTTTCGGCGCAGCGCCACGGCGAGCCCCGAGGCGAGGGCGCCGAGCTCGAGGTCGCGCCGGTCGATCGTGTACCACGCGCAATCGACCCGCTGCCCCCAGCTCGCGAGAAGCGTCGTCTTTCCGAAGCCCGCCCCGGCGACGACGGTGGTGAGCCGGCGGCCCAGCGACTCGTCCAGACGATCCTCGAGAACCGGCCGCGCGATCGTGACCGGCGGGACCGAAGGGGTCAGGGTCTTCGAAGCGCGCGTCACACCCGCTTCACCGCCTCGCCAGATCCTCCGGTAGGACCGTGTACCTGGCCTGCATCCCGCGCTTCAGATGCCCTCCCACGTGGCAGTGGAAGAGCCATGCGCCGGGATCATCCGGAACCATGTCCGCGATCAGCATCTCCATCGTCGTCAGGCTCACGACGTCGGTCCGCATATGGTTCGCGACGACGGTGTTGCCGTGCCAGTGCGGGGCGTGGACGCTGAAGTTCGTGTCCGCCATCAGATACCAGCGCACCTTGTCCCCGACCCGAAGATCCGGCAAGCGCAGGTGTCCGTACAGGAATCCGTTCATCGACTCCTTGAAGTTGCTGTCGCCGAACGGCTGAAAGAATGCGATCTGATCCCGCGGCACGCTCGCCGGGTCGGTCGTGTAGGTGTCGATGTTGTGATCGAGGAACCAGCTCTCGTTCTCGTCCACCTCGGCGAACGCCACCACGATCTCGCGATCCACATCCTCCGGCGAGGCGTCGGCCCGCGCCTTGCCGCGGGCGGTCACGATCATCGCCCCGAGAAGTCCGGTGCTGACGTCCTTCTCCTCGTTGACGTGGCTGTGGTACATCCAGAGCACGGAGGACGGATCGCCGTGCGCCGGCCCGGCCCGCTCGGGCACGGGCCATACGTAGACGTGGGTACCGCCCGGAGGGACGCCGTCGTCGGCCCGGTCGGCCCCGCTCGTGCCGTCGGCGGACGGTGCCCCCTCGGAGCTCTTCGTATAGAACACCCCGTGCGGATGGACCGAGGCCGGGAAACGCGCGTTGTTCCTGAAGACGACCCGGATCGTGTCCCCGACCTGTGCACGCAGGAGCGGCCCCAGGAACCCGAGGTGCTCCCACTCGGGCGGCCGCGGCTTGAGCGTGGTGAAGGTCGAATCCATGTACTCGCGGTAGAGGGCCTTCAGGTACACCCGCCCGATCCGGTCCGGGCCGGTCGCCACCCAGTCACGCTCGACCTCGTCGAACGGGAGCCCGCTGATCAGGTTTCGCCCGCTCGGGGCATAGTCCCACTCGACCTCGTCGGCGGCGATGTAGTAGGTGCGGGTTGTGGCCCCTCCCGAACCGCTCGCCAGGGCCAGGAGCGCAGCGGCGAAGAGTCCGCCGACGGGAAGCGCCGCCATCGCGACCGCCGTCCTTCCTCTCATACACGTCCCTTCCGTTTGCCAGGGCCAGTGTTCCCGGGTGGAACGACGATTCGCGGGGCTCACCGCCGGGCGGTCCCCCGCCAGGCCAATGTCGGTTGTCGCGCTCCGGGGTGGCCCACGCGAGCCGTCGTCCTTGCTCCCGATCGGATGTCGCGCCTATCGTAGCCCGCGGGCGTCAATTGACCGTCCCGCCGGGCGCGCGGTGGCGTCAATTCTGCGTCAATTCACGGCATGCGACCGATCCTGCGCCTCCTGGGCGGCGCCGCCATCGAGGCGGACGGCGCCGTCGTCGCGAGTCCGGCGACCCAGCGCCACCGGCTGGCGCTCCTGGCCCTCCTGGCCGCCTCCCCCCGCCGGACGCTGAGCCGCGACAAGCTGGTAGGGTTGCTCTGGCCGGATCACGGACAGGAAGATGCGCGGCATCTCCTCAGGCAGGCCGTCTATATGATCCGGAAGGAGCTGGGCGAGAGCGTCCTGGAATCCGCGGGCGAGCAGATCACCCTCGATCCGGGCCTTCTGCCGAACGATCTGGCGGACTTCGAGCGGGCGCTCGCGGAGGGCGACCCGCGCCGGGCGGTCGATCTCTACGGCGGACCCTTCCTGGACGGCTTCCACCTCCCCGGCGCCGACGAGTTCGAGCGCTGGGCGGACGGCGAGCGCGACCGCCTGGCCGCCATGTACGGCGAGAGCCTGGAGGCGCTGGCCGAGGAGGCGGAGAGGGCGGCGGACTGGGACGCGGCGTCCCGCTGGTGGGGCCGGCTGGCCGCGCACGACCCGTACGACTCGGGGATCGCCCTGAGGCTCATGCAGGCCCGGGCGGCGATGGGGGACCGGGGCGGCGCCCTCCGCCATGCCGAGGAACACGCGGAGCTCCTCGAGCGCGAGCTCGGCGCCCCGCCCGACCCCCGCGTGGCCGAGCTCGCGGAGCGGCTCCGCGGGGATGTGCGGGCGGACCTGGACGAGACGGTCGCGGTGGGCGTCCATGGCCCGCCGATCGGCGTTCCCTCCGCCGGGGTGGGGCCGGGACGGCGTCTATGGCCGTGGGCCGGTTTCGCCGGTCTGGGCGTTCTGGCGGCCGTAGTCGTCTGGTTCACATCCCGCGACTCCCCCACGCTATCGGACGACCGTGTCGCCATCCTGCCGTTCGAGGTCCGCGGGGACGAGCGGTTCGCTTACCTCGGGGACGGGATGGTCGACCTGCTGAGCTCGAAGGTCGAGGGGGCGGGGCGGCTCAAGAGCGTGGATCCTCGAGCGGTCCTGAGCTTCGCCGGGCGGAGGGAGTCCCGCGGGTCGAGCCTCGATCTCGGCCGTGCGGCGGCCCGGGAGTTTCGCGCCGGACTCTTCGTGGCCGGAACCGTCGTGGCGGCGGGGGAGCGGCTCGAGATCCACGCCACCCTGTACGACGCGGACGGAACCGCCCGCACCCGCCTACCCCCCGTGGCGGGCGGGGAGGGCGAGATCTTCGCGATGGTCGATCAGCTGGCGCGCGGCCTGGTCGCGAGCCGCTACCAGGCGGAAGGCGAGCGGCTGAGCCGGCTGGCGGCCACGACCACGAGCTCCATGCCCGCCCTCCGCTCCTGGCTGTCCGGGGAGGCCGCGTTTCGCGCGGGACGTTTCGACCAGGCGGTCGAGGAGTTCCGCCGGGCGGCCGAGCAGGACACGACCTTCGCGCTCGCATGGTACCGGCTGGCGGTCGCGGAGGAATGGTCGCTCGATCTGGAGGCCGCCGAGGAGGCCGTGTCGCGCGCCGTCCGCCACGGCGGACGGCTGGCCGAGCGCGACCGTCTCCTCCTCGAGGCGTGGCAGGCCTACTTCTCCGGCCGGGCGACCGATGCCGAGCGCCTCTACCGCCGGATCCTGGAGGCCCACCCCGAGGACGTCGAGGCCTGGTTCCAGCTCGCCGAGGTTCAGTTCCACTACGGGCCTCCGGGCGGCCGGCCGATCGCCGAGCCCGGCCCCGCCTTTCAGCGGGTCGTGGAGCTCGAGCCGAATCACGAGGGCGCGCTCCTCCACCTGGCGCGGATCGCCGCGCGCGCCGGACGGGTCGCGGAGATCGACTCGCTGGCCGAACACCTGCGCCGTTTCAGCCCGGCCAGCGAGCTCGAGGTCGAGATGCGGACCCTGGCGGCCTTCGCCAGACCGGATGCCGCGGCCCGCGAAGCGGTCGCGGCGGAGCTGGCGGAGCTCGACGACGCGGCGGTCTTCACCGCGATCTGGACCGCATCGTACGCGGATCCCGTCGGTGGAACCGAGCGGCTGGCCCGGATCCTGACCGAGGCCGGTCGCCCGCCCGACGTCCGCGCGACCGGGCATCTCCTCCTGGCCACGGCGTCTCTCGGGCGCGGCCGGCTCGAGGCCGCCCGGCGGGAGCTCGCGGCCGCAGCCCGGGACGATCCTGACCGGGCGCTTCCCTTCCGCGCGCTGTTCGCCGCGCCGCCGTTCCTCCCGCCTCCGGTCGCGGATGTCCCGGCCGTCCTCGCCGAGCTCAGGGCCTGGAACGCGGACTCGATCCCCCCCGGTCTCGGAACCGGGGTCTTCCTGACCGTTCACGACGGCATCCAGCCCGTCCTCCAGGCATACCTGACAAGCCTGCTGGCCAAAGCCGCCGGCGAGGACGGGCCATCGCTCGCGGCCATGCGCGGGCTGGAGCGGTTCGTGGGCCCTGAGCGGGCGCGCGGGCTGGCCAGGGACCTGTCGCTGGGCGCGAGGGCGGAGATTCTGGGCCGGGCGAACGCGGCCGAGGCGCTGGCCGCCCTGGAGCAGATCCAGGGTCAGGTTCCCTACGAGCGGGCGGTCGCCTCGCCCTTCTTCGCGCTCTCCCGCGAGCGGTGGCTCGAGGCCGGGCTTCTGAACGACCTCGGCCGCCCCAGGGAGGCGCTCCCGCTCTACGGCTCCTTCCTCGACACCTCGCTGTTCGATCTGCCGTATCTGGCGCCGTCCCATCTCGCGCGTGCCCGTATCCACGAGCGGCTCGGCGAACGGGGGGACGCCGTCCGGCACTACCGGCAGTTCATCGAGCTGTGGCGGGAGGCGGATCCGGAGCTTCGCCCACGCGTCGAGGAGGCCCGGCGGCGGCTCGCCCGGCTCGTCCCGGCCTCCGCGCCTTAACCCGACCTTAGTACATGGAGGAAAGGACTAATCTTCGGCCCTCAGACGGCTGATCTGATCGACCATTCCTTCGCGTCCAGGTACGGTTGCGAACTCGCTCGCCCAGCGCTCCAGGTACGACCAGTCGAGCGCCTTCCCCCGACGCCGAACGATGCCGAGGACGTCCTCCAGGTCCCGGGGTCGGCCAGCGAATAGCTTGTGAAGCACGAGGTCCTCGGCGGTCGCAAAGGGGACCCTCGCGCCGCCTACCTCGATGCTCACCGCCCGTTCGATCGCCTGTCGCTCGTAGGGAGTGGTGGAAAAGACGAAGTCCACACGGATGCGCGTCTCCCGGTGGAGTGCCGGAAGGACGAACGTCTCCTTCACGAAGGGCTCGACTTCTTCGGGGAGAGGCTCCAGATCGAGCTCCCGGCAGATCTCGAGGACCGTCTCCAGGCGATCCGGCTCGACCCCGAGGGTGATATCGATGTCCAGAGTCAGCCGGGGCTGCCCGTGGACCAGAACGGCCTGGCCGCCGATCACCATGAACGGAAGGTCTCTGCTCTCGAGCGCCCGCGTCAGGGCACCGAGAATACGACCGAAGTCAGGCTCGGGGCGGGAGGCCATTCACGGCGCGCGCGACCGCCAGGTCGGCTTCGAGATCTTCCCGCCAGTCGGACCCGAGATCGGGGTTCAGCTCCCGGGCTTCCATCCAGAGCGCCGTGAAAAGACGGAGGGCTTCCTCGTACGTGAGATCGCGGAACGCCTCCCGCTGATAGCGCTTCTCCAGCTCGTCGAGCCGTTTCGGTCGCCGAATCATGCGCTCAATATAGCCCGCGTGCGCCCCCCTCACGCCGGAAAGTGGAGCTGCCGGACGTCCTGGACGCCGTCGATCCCGCGGAGCGCGGCCAGCACGTTCACCGGCGCCGCCTGATCCAGGTTGATGAAGGCGAGCGCGATCTCGCCCGGCCCCGAGCGGCCGAGCCGCCACTCGGCAATGTTGACGCCGGCGTTCCCGAGGATCGTCCCGACGCGACCGATGACACCCGGGACGTCCCGGTTCCAGACGAGGAGCGCGGTACCGACCGGCGGCGCGTCCAGGTGGTAGCCGTCGATCTCGACCGCCCGCGGGCGGTCGTGGAAGAGGGTCCCCGCGACCGAGCGCTCGCCCGTGTCGGTCGCGACCCGGCAACCGATCAGGTTGGCGTACTCGGCGGCTGAGGCGCGGCGGCTCCGGACGACGTCGATCCCCCGCTCGGCGGCCACGACGGCGGCGTTCACCCAATTCACCTCCTCGCCGGAGATCGGGGCCAGCAACCCCCTCAGGAGCGCGGTCGAGAGAGGCTGAGCATGGGGAGCCACCTCGGGCCCCCGGACCTCGACCTCGACCCGTTCGAGTCTCCCGGGCGCGAGCGCGACCGCGAGCCGGCCCAGCCGCTCGGCCAGGTCCAGCCAGGGCCGGATCTCGGCCAGCCCGCCCGTCGCCACGAACGGCAGGTTGACCGCGTTCCGGAAATCCTCGCCCCGGAGGGCCGCCAGGACCTGGTCCACGATCTGGACCGAGACGTCCCGCTGGGCCTCGGCGGTCGAGGCGCCGAGGTGCGGCGTCACGACTACGTCGTCGCGGCCGATCAGGGGGTTTTTGGCGGGAGGCTCGGTCGCGAAGACGTCGAACGCCGCGCCCGCCAGCCGGTGCTCGTCGAGCGCCCGCGCGACGGCGATCTCATCGATCAACCCTCCACGCGCGCAGTTGACGAGAAGGGCGCCCGGCTTGATCCGCGCGAGTCGCTCCTCGTTCAGGAGGTTCCTGGTCTCGTCGGTCAGCGCGGCGTGGAGCGAGATCACGTCGGCTTCCTCGAGCAGCCGATCCAGATCCGCCAGCTCGACCTGGAGCTCCTCCGCCGTGTCGGCCGCAAGGTAAGGATCGTAGGCCAGGACCTTCATGCCGAACCCCTGCGCCCGCCGCGCGACCTCGCGTCCGACGCGTCCCAGGCCCACCAGCCCGACCGTCTTCCCGGCGAGCTGGACGCCCACGAAGCTCGAGCGTTCCCACGCGCCACTCTTGAGGCTCCGCTCGGCCGCGGTCAGATGGCGCGCGAGCGCCAGGAGGAGCGCCCACGTGTGCTCGGCGGTCGCGACCGCGTTGGCCCCCGGCGTGTTCATGACGAGGACTCCGCGGCGGGTGGCGGCCTCGACGTCGATGTTGTCGAGGCCCGCCCCCGCGCGGCCGACGACCTTGAGCCGGCTCGCCCGCGCAAGAAGCTCGTCGTCGACCCGGGTTTCGCTCCGGACGATCAGGGCTTCGTGGTCGGCGATCGCCTCGAGGACCTGGGCGCGCTCCATCGGCTCGGGCGCGGTCACGTCGGCGTCCGGCGCGGCCTTCAGGCGCCCCAGCCCGGCGTCCGAGAGGGGGTCGGAGACGAGGATGCGGAAGGTCTTGATGGCCACCTCGGCTGCGATCGACCCACTCCCTTCCAGATCTCGTTTACGAAAGTGAATTCGAATACACTTCCGTGTACATGGTGAAAGGATACAGAGGTCACAAATTAGCCATCATCGACGACCCTGGAACGGGGCGGACCGCCTCGGTCGCCAGCTCCACCGGCAACGTGGTCGTCGATTTCAGGCGATAGCCTCGAAGCCATGGACGACCGGACGGTTCTCGAGCTGGTGGAGGGGGCTTTCGCGCGGGTGGACATGCCCTCCGAAGAGGTGCTCGTCAACCACCACTGCTGCGAGTGCCTGGAAACCTCGGAGGCGTACGCCGGGGCGGCGTGGCAGGAGGTCACGCTGGACCAGCTCCTGGCCGGTCGAGAGACGGCGCTTCTGACCGTCGAAGCGTGGCGCTACTATCTGCCGGCCGTGATCGCGTGGTCGGTGCGGGATCCGGCGGCGGTCGACGTGATCGCCGACAACCTCGTCTTCCAGCTCACTCCGCCAGGCGACGGCGGGGCCCTCGGTGGTTGGTTCGAGCCACGGGCGAGCGGATTCGATCCGGCGCAGCGCGCGGCGATCGCGGCCTTCCTCGAGTGGTTCGCGGAGCGGGAGAGGGCCTCCTGGGGGGAGCTGGGCGCGGTGCCTCCCGGCCGGACGGACCGCGCCCTCGCGCACTGGTCTACCGACATCGGCTGAGCCGTCGAAACGCGAACGCGGCGGGCACCACCCAGGCCGATGGTGCTCCCGCCGCGTCGCTGGCCCCCCGGCCCCAGGGGGGGCTGGGGGCCAGGGGCGCCGTCTCCTCGAGCCGCTCAGCCCGTCGTGAACTTGACCTTCGAGGCGAGCAGCCCGTTCGCCGAAGGCGTGCCGGTCGCCTCGACCCGCACCCGGATCCCGAGCGTCAGGCGCAGCGCGACATCCGCCAGCGTGAACACGTCGCCGGACAGGTCGATGATCGAGTCGCTGGCGATCCGGATCAGCTTCCCGTCGCTCGTCCGGCAGGTCCGCGCCAGGAGGTCCACCTTGGCGACGATCCCGACGACCAGCTCCTCGCCGCCGTCGTCACCCGGGTCCGCCCCGTCCTTCTCGAACCTGCACCGCGTGGCCTCGAGGAGACCCTCGAGGTTCAGCCTGACGTCGGCCTCGATCCGGACCTTGATCCCGGCGTCCACCGCCACCTTGACCTCCGCGAGCGTGCGGAAATGCCCGTCCACCTCGATCACGGCGTCGCTCGCGATCTTGAGCTTCTTGCCGTCTTCGAGGGTGACGATGCGGGCGCTCAGATCGACCGCGACGATGAGGGCTTTCACGTTCTCCGGTTCGTCGCCCTCCTCGCCTGCCGGCTCACCACCGACGATCTCGAATCGGATGCGGATGGCCGTGGCCCCCTCGTTCTCGATCGTTCCGCGGACATCGGCGTGTACGGTGAGGCCCGCATCCATCTTCTTCTTGACGTCCTCGAGGTTCTGGCAGCCGCACCGCTCGTCCGACTGGAGCTGGGTGCCGGAATGGCTCCGCACCTTCAGACCGCCGACGAGCGTGATCGACTTCTCGGCCGGATCGACGCTCTGGACGTGCCCCTCGATCACCGCCGACGAGCGAGCGGTCGACTCGCCGCCCGAACCGGCGGAGCCCCCGCCCTCCTTCACGAACCGGATCCTCATGACGATCAGGAGACCCCCTTCGTGGAACCCGGACACGTCGCAGAGGACGGGCGTCCCGGCCGCGAGGGCGGCGCGGACTTCCGCGAGGGTGTCGAAGTCGCCGCTCTGGTCGATCTCGGTGAGGAGCGTGAGCTGGAGCCGGACGTTTCCGGCGAGGGTGAGCGTTCCGTTGGACGGATCGACCGACTTCACGTGGCCGATGACCTTGCTTTCGGCCGTCCCCGTACTGGTCGGCCCCGTGGGGGCGGGAAAGCCGGCCGGATCGCGTGGAGTCGCTTCGCTCGAGAACGGACCGGCGCCGTCGCACGCAGCTCCGATCGATACCAGGGCCGTCATCAGAGCGGTCACGAAGATGGGTGATCCGTGCATGGGTGACCCTCCTTCTCACGGGGGAAGGTTCACCCAGAGGAGGGACCCGTGACGCCGGGAAATACGTCCCTTCTCACTCGGGCCGGATCCACACCTCGGTCACGATCAGCCCCTCGGCCGTGGAGATCCCTTCGGCGTCGATCTGGACCCGCGCCCCGAGCGTCAGGGCGTCGGCCACCTCGGCCGTGCGCGGTCCCAGCCGGATGACCAGGCCGTCCGTGGTCGTGCATGTCCCGTCCACCAGATTCACGGTCGCGACCGTGCCGGCGACGATCCGCCTCGGGTCCGGGGTCCCCTCGCTCGGCTCCGCCTGTTCGGAGGCCTTCTCGTCGGGGGTCGTCCCGTCATCTTCCGGGACGCCCTGCGCGCGCAGGATCCATGGGACGTGATGCACGGAAAGCTCCTCCTTCTTCAAACGGGGGATGCGTTCACGGGGGCTTTCTGGCTGACGGGGGACGCCCTTCAGGAGGAAACGCGCGCGCGTGGAAATACGTGGCGCGGGAACCCTGAGGCTAGGAGTCCAGCTCGAACCGGATCTGGATCGCGCGGAGGTCGCCGTCCTCTTCGAGGGCGAGTCCGTCGGCCCGGATCGGCAACCCCAGGCCGACCGCCACCGCGACCGCGGAGAGGGTGACGTAGTCCCCGCTCTCCTCGATCACGCCGTCGTGGGGGACCTCGACCCGCGTTCCGTCGTCCAGCCGGATCGTCCGCGCGAGCAGGTCGACCGCGACCACGAGCCCCGCGATCTCGATCTCGGTCCCGACCTCGATCAGCCCGAGCCGCTCCTCGAGGAGCCGCACGGCGGCTTCGACGTCGATGCGACCGGCGCCGGTCAGCCGCGGATCCGCGACGTCCTCGGCCGAGTCCTCGATCGCGGCCCGAACCTCGTCGGCGCGGGCGAACGGGACGAAGGCGATCAGGATCGCGGCCTCCCCGGTCGCGAGGGCGGAGGCGAACGAGGTCCCGCTCCAGCGGCCCATCGCGGCGGCGGGAAGCAGGCTCACCAGCCCGACACCCGGCGCCGAGATCGAAACCCAGGAGCCCCAGTTCGAGAAATCGGCCTTGGCGTCGCCGGGATCGGTGGCGGCGACCGCCATGACCTCGGCCTGGCCGGCCGGATACTGCCGCTGGTCGGAGCCCCGGTTGCCGGCCGAAGCGATGAAGGCGATCCCCTTGTCCCGCGCCTGCTCCACGATCACCTGCTGGAGGACCTCGGACTCGGTCTCCATGCCGAGGCTCAGGTTGACGACCCTGGCCCCGCGATCGACCGCGAGCTCGATCGCGCGGGCGATGTCGACCGCCTGGCCGGTGCCGTCCGAGTCGAGGATCCGGATCGGCAGGATCTCGGCGTCGGGAGCCACCGAGAGGACGAGCCCGGCCACGAACGTCCCGTGGCCGACCGCCTCGTCGACCATGCCGTCCTCGTCCGAGTCGACGCCGTCGGGGACGTCGGAGAAGTCGGAGTCGCCGTCGACCAGGTCGGTCCCGCCGTCGGCGATCCGCCCGGCGAGCTGCGGGTGGCCCGGGTCGACCCCGGTGTCGAGGACGGCCACGATCACGCCCTCCCCGCGGCTGTCCCCCCACGCCTCGCGGGCACGGATCCGGCGGATCGCCTCCTGGTCCTCGCGGTCGGCGCGCCCGAGCGACGGGTCGGCGAACGCCATCGTGCTCCGGCTCTGGGCCTCGGGAACGCCCAGCTTGCCGTTCGGCGAGGCGCCGTCGAGATCGGGGTCCGCCTGCATCTCGGGCAGGGCCTCCTCGACCGTCGTCTCGTCGGGGAGCGCGAGCAGGTAGACCCGCTGGGATTCGATCGCCTCGAGGGTCGAAGTCCCGTAGCGGGCGTGGATCGTGGCGACCTCGACGCCCGGGGCCAGGCGGGCCAGGACCTGGGCCGGCTCGAACGATCCGGGGGGCCCCGGGCCAGGCCCGGGGTCCGGTCCAGGATCGGGCCCGCTCGGCCCGTCTCGCTCTCCGCACCCGGCGAGGATCGCGGCGACCAGGATCGCCCCGACGGCGATCCACCTCCGCATGCGCGGTTCGTGGCTCATTCCGGCGTCGATCCGCGCACCTCCTCCGACCCTTCCGCGCCCGATCCCGGGTCCAGGTCGTGCCCGTCGTCGGCGGCCCGTCCCGACAGGGTGAAGGCCGCCCACTCGTGCGGCGGCCGCCCCTCGCCGATCTGCTCGCGCATGGTACCCCGGAGCGCTTCGCGAGCGCCTTCCCGGGCCCCCAGACGCGCGTAGAAGCGGTCCATGAACCGCGCGGCGGCCGCATCCTCGACCGGCCAGAGGCTCGCCACCAGCGCCCTGACCCCGGCGTACTGGAAGCCGCGCGCCAGGCCCATCAGCTCGTCCCCCTCGAGAACCCCGTGCCGGCCGGTCTGGCAGCCGCTCAGGACGGCCAGGTCGGCGTCCAGCTCGAGATCGAACAGGTCGTAGAAGGTGAGCCGGCCGTCGGCCAGCTCGATCGACGAGAGGAGCGGGTTGTCGCCCCGGAACTCGGCGTGGGCGGCGAGATGGAGGACCGGCGCGCCGGCCCCGTGGCGCCGGAGGGCGGCCCGGGTCGCGGAGGAACCAGTCAGGACCCGGGCGTCGGGAAGCCGGCGTCGGACGGCGGCCACCTCGCGGCCGATGCCGGGCAGTCCCTCGACCTCGTACCCGAGGACGAGCGGGCGGGCTTCCCGCGCGGTGCGCCGATCGTCCCCGTGGACGCGGTGGAGGGCGATCAGCGCCCGCGCGCTCGGCGCGATCGAAAACCCGCGCCGCTCGATCAGGTGGCGTCGGCCGTCCCAGAGGGCGTGGAACGGCAGGTAGAAGAGCGGCCCCGAGGGGATGACCACGACCGCGCCAGGCCCGCTGAGGAGCGGCTCGAGGGGCTCCCAGACGAGCGCGTGGAGCCGGCCGAGCGCGTGGAGCTCGCCCGTCCGGAGGGCGTCGGCATGCGCCTCCAGGTACCCCGACCCGAGCGCGGTCTTCCCGGTCAGGAAGATCCACGACGCCAGGGCCTTCTCGACCTCTCCCCTGGCGGCGATCAGGGGCGCCCACCGGAGCCCCTCGCGATCGATCACGAACGCGTGGAGGGCGCCTTGCAGGAAGGCGTAGGAGACGACCGTCTCCTCCGGGCCGAGGATAGGGCCCAGGGCCGCGAGCGTGTCGCGCGGCGCTCCGCGCCGCTCGGTGGCGGCCTCGATCCGCGGCTTCCCGGCGGCCCGATCGAGCTGGAGCCGGCGATGGAGGAGCGTCAGCTCGGCCTCGCGCCGGGCGATCTCCTCCCGGATCGGCTCGGCCGCCGAGCGCGAGGCCTCCTCCCGCTCGGCTTCGTTCAGGCGCCGGCGGAGGTGGTCCAGCTCCTCGATCCGTCGGTGCAGCGTCCGACCGGGATCGGGCCCCCCGGCCGCCTCCGCCGACGGGGCGACGAGATCGGTCACCGCCAGGCCCGTGAGCCGGTCCCCCAGGACTCGCGCCTTGGCCGCTTCGACGACCTCGAACGCGCCCTCCGGATCGGCGTGGTCCTCCTCGCCGTAGAGGAGCGTCACGGCGAGCGACTCGTAGAGGGCGATCTTGTCGCGCTGGAACGACGCCTGGAGCTCGTCGGGGACGATCCGCGCCCGGAGCCGCTCGGCATCGCCGATCGCGGCGCGGAGATGACGGCGGCGGGGGCCCGCGTTCTCCGCAAGCTCGG
>DASRVA010000060.1:0-26077 GCA_035687745.1 Gemmatimonadota bacterium | reverse complement strand
ACGGGGACGAAGAGTGCCAGCAGGAGCGCCGGGAGCGCCAGCCCGCGCGTGGAGCCGCGCCGGCCGGTCACGGCCGGCCTCCGCGGTTCCACCCCGGCAAGCCACCGAGGAAGAACCACACCTCGAAGGCGATGAGAGCGGCCCCGCCGAGCACGACACCCCATTCGACCGGCGTCATCCGGCGGCTCTCCCGGCGATCTTCGCGATCCCGCCGGGAGTCCCTCGTCCCGCCATCGCCGCGGACGAGCCCGGACTCGCGCCGTCGAGCTCCACCGTCCGGAGGCGGAGCGAGTTCCCCATCACGAAGACATCGCTGAGGACCATCGCCAGGGCGCCCACCCACGGCGCCAGGAGTAGCCCCGTCCACGGGTATAAGACGCCTGCGGCGAGCGGGATCCCGAGCACGTTGTAGACGAACGCCCAGAAGAGGTTCTGGCGGATCGTCCGCATCGTCTTCCGGGAGAGCGAGATCGCCTGGACCACACCGCGCAGGTCGGGGCGGATCAGCGTGATGTCGCCGGCCTCGATCGCGACGTCGGTCCCGGTGCCGATCGCGATCCCGATGTCGGCCCGGGCGAGGGCCGGCGCGTCGTTGACGCCGTCCCCCACCATCGCGACGACCCGCCCATCCGCCTGGAGGGCGCGGATCCGCTCCTCCTTCTGGTCGGGCAGGACCTCGGCCAGGACATGGTCGATCCCGACCTGGCGGGCGATCGCCACGGCCGTCCTCGAATTGTCACCCGTCATCATGACCACCTCCAGGCCCTGGGCGCGGAGCGCGGCCACCGCTTCGGCGGATCCTTGCTGGACCGTGTCGGCCACCGCGACCAGGCCGAGCACCACGCCATCGCGAGCGACGAGCACGGCGGTCTTCCCCTCGCCGGCCAGCCGCTCGACGACGGAACGGGCCGGCTCGCCGCCCACGTCCCCGGACTCGACGCCGAGTTCCGACAGGAGCCGCGGCATTCCGATCACGATCTGGCACCCCTGGACCCCGGCCCTCACACCCTGGCCGGCGAGCGCCTCGAACCCCTGGGCGTGGAGCGGCTCGAGGCCGCGGTTTTCCGCCGCCCGGACGATCGCTTCGCCGATCGGGTGCTCGGAGGCCCGCTCGACGGCCGCGGCCACCGCCAGGAGCTCGACCTCGCCGATCCCGGCCGCGGGGAGGATGTCGGTTACGGCGGGCTCCCCGCGCGTCACGGTACCGGTCTTGTCCAGCACCACGGTATCCAGCGCGTGGGCCTTCTGGAGGCTCTCGGCGTCCTTGATCAGGATCCCCATCTCGGCCCCACGGCCCGTGCCGACCATGACCGCCGTCGGCGTGGCGAGCCCGAGCGCGCAGGGGCACGCGATGATCAGGACCGCGACGGCCGTTACGACCGCGTACGCCAGCGAGGGGTCAGGGCCTACCACGAACCAGACGACGAACGTCGCGATCGCGATGGCGATCACGATCGGGACGAAGTACGCGGAGACCGTGTCGGCGAGTCGCTGGACCGGCGCCTTCGAGCTCTGGGCCTCCTTGACGAGGTGAACGATCCGGGCGAGCGCGGTATCGGAACCGACCCGGGTGGCGCGGAAGGCGATCGACCCCGCCCGGTTCATCGTCCCACCCACGACGCCGTCGCCCAGGCCCTTCTCGACCGGCATCGACTCGCCCGTCAGCATCGACTCGTCGATGGTGGTCCGGCCCTCGACGACCTCGCCGTCGACGGCCAGCCGCTCGCCGGGCCGGACGACGATCACGTCGCCGGGCTCGACCTCCTCGACCGGCACGTCGATCTCGCGCCCTTCGCGACGAACCCGCGCCGTCTCCGGGCGGAGGTCGAGAAGCGCGCGGAGCGCCTCGCCCGTCCGCCCGCGGGCGCGCGCTTCCAGCCAGGTCCCGAACAGAATCAGGGTAACGATCGTCGCCGCCGCCTCGAAGTAGACGGTCGGCTCGATGCCCGCCGCGCGGAAGAGGCCCGGCGCCGCGGTCGCCACCGCGCTGTAGGCGTAAGCGGTCCCCGTTCCCACGGCGATCAGCGTGTTCATGTCGGCCGAGCGGTGGCGGAGCCCGTTCCAGGCGCCGCGGAAAAACCTGTCCCCGCTGTAGAGAACGACGGGGGTGGCCAGAAGGAGCTGAATCCATGGGTCGAGAACCGGCCAGCCCTCGACATGGATGCCGAGCGGGGTCGACAGATGCGGTATCATCTCGAAGACGACGAGCGGCGTGGTGAAGAGGAGCGCGACCCAGAAGCGGCGGCCGAGGCGCGACTCCTCGCGGGCCCGCGCCGCCCGGCGTGCCTCCTCTTCGCGCGTAGCGCCGGTCATGAGCGAGGCGTCGTAGCCTGCCCGCCGCACCGCGGCGACGAGATCCCGGACGCCGGCCGCCCCCGCGACCGCCCGGACGAACGCCGTTTCGGTGGCGAGGTTGACGGAGGCCGCCGTCACGCCTGGCACGGCGACGAGCTCGGACTCGATCCTCGCGACGCACGAGGCGCAGTGCATGCCTTCGACCGCGAGCTCGATCTCTCGCTCCGGGGCCGAACGCCGCGCCTCCCCCATCGTCTCGGCGAGGGCCCCGGGCTCGCCGTCCCGGCTCATGCCGTCCTCCGGAACTTCCTGAGGAGGGCCACCACCTCGTCGACCTTCCCGCGACGCTCCGCGAGGTCGCTTCCCTCGAGAGCGTCGGCGACGCAATGGTTCAGATGGGATTCCAGGATCTGGTCCTGGACGCGCGCCAGGGCCGAGGTGACGGCGTCGATCTGGGTCAGGATCTCCACGCAGTAGCGCCCCTCCTCGACCATCTTCTGGACGCCCCGGACCTGACCCTCGATCCGCCTGAGGCGGTTCTCGAGACCCGCCTTCACGCGGGCTCCTTCGTATCCCCGTGTCTTGCGCGGATTCATGTCGTCATTATATACCCTGGTAGGGTATACGGGCAACTCGCCGGGCTCGGGGACGGATCGCGCGTCCCCGACTGCAGAGGGGACGAGCCTGAAAGCTGAACGGCCGACCGCCAGGTAGAGATCTATCTTCTGCCCATGCGGGAGCGGATGTGGCAGGGTCCGGCCGGATGAAGGCGGGGGGGAGCCACGGAGGCTGCCTCTCCGGCCCGGCCCTCGTCGTGGCCCTCCTGGTGGCCGCCGGCCTCGGGTTCGTCTACTCGGGCGTCTACGACGTCGCCGCCACCAAGCCCCACTCCCGCGCCGAGCGCTGGCTCCTTCGGACCTTGATGGAACGTTCGGTCAACGCTCGCGTCGACGAGGTTCCCGCGCCGCCGGCCGAGAGCGACGAGCTCCTCGCCACGGGATTCCACCACTACGATGAGATGTGCGTCGTCTGCCACGGGGCCCCGGGGGTCGAGCGCAGCGAGATCGGCGAGGGCATCGAGCCCGAGCCTCCCGACCTGGCCGAGACGGCCGGCGACCGGACGCTCCCGGAGATCTTCTGGATCACCAGCCAGGGGATCAAGATGGCCGGGATGCCGGCCTTCGGCCCCACCCACTCCGAGGAAGAGATCTGGGGGATTTCCATGTTCACCAGGCGCCTTCCGGAGATCGACGCCGCGGAGTACGCGCGGCTCAGGCGGGAAGCGGCCGGGAGAGAGTCCGCCCGGCCGGAGAGCGAGGACGCCGACCCCGAGACCCCGCACTCCCACACCCACTGAGCAGATCGACGTTCTTCTCCGCGCTCGTCTCGGGGACGCTCCGGCCGAGGCCGCTCGAGGCGGTCAGGGATCGGGGGCCATTCATCCCCTGCATGTCGATCGACCTCCCTTCGCGAGGTTCATGCCCTGCCGGTTTCCACCGGCTTCGTCACCGCCTCGCTGCGGACCGCCTCTTCGACTCGCTCACCCACCGGCTGGCGCCGGAGTTGCCGCTCGCGCCAGATCGACCAGATCGCCGGGATCACGACAAGAGTGAGGACCGTCGCCGAGGCCATCCCGCCCACCATCGGCGCCGCGATCCGTTTCATGACGCTCGCTCCTGTTCCGTGCCCCCACAGGATCGGCAGGAGCCCCAGGGTTATTGCGGAGACCGTCATCATCTTCGGCCTCACCCGTTCGACCGCGCCCTCGCGCACCGCGGCGAAGACGTCCGCGCGGCCGCGCATCGTGCCCGCCAGGACGCGCCCATGATAGGCGTGATCGAGATACAGGAGCATGACGACGCCGGTCTCGGCCGCGACTCCGGCCAGCGCGATGAATCCGACCCACACCGCGACCGACAGGTCATAGTCGAGGATCCACAGGAACCACACCCCGCCGACCAGGGCGAAGGGGAGCGACAGCATGACGATCAGGCTCTCGCTGACGGAGCGGAAGTTCAGGAACAAGAGCAGGAAGATGATCCCCAAAGTGACCGGGATCATGGTCCTGAGGTGCCGGTTGGCCTCCTGCATGTGCTCGTACTGGCCCGACCACTCGAGCGTGTAGCCGCGAGGGAGCTCCAGCCGCCTCTCGAGGAGCTCCTGCGCCTCCTCGACGTAGGAGCCGATGTCACGGCCGCGCACGTTGACGTAGACGATCGAGTTGAGACGCGCATCCTCGCTCTTGATCATGTCGGGACCGTCGTCGAAACGGATCTCGGCGAGCTGGCCGAGCGGAACCTGGGTCCCCACCGATGTAGGCACGAGGACGCGCGCGATCGCGTCCGCGCTGGTGCGAAGCGCTCGCGTGTAGCGAACAAGGACGGTGTAGCGCTCGCGCCCCTCGATCGTTTGGGTCGCCGCCACCCCGCCGACCGTCGCCATGACGGTCTCCTGAACCTCCTCGACCGACAGCCCGTAGCGGGCGATCGCCACGCGATCGATCTCGATCTCGAGATAGCGGCCGCTGACGCCCCGCTCGGCGAAAACCGAGGCCGTGCCCTCCACCGCGGGCAGCAACCCCTCGATCTGCTTCCCGATCCGCTCGAGCTCCGCGAGCTCCGGTCCGAAGACCTTGATCCCGACGGGCGTTTTGATCCCCGTCCCCAGCATGTCGAGGCGGTTCTTGATCGGCTGGGACCACATGTTGGCGATGCCGGGCGTGCGCGTGACACGATCGAGCTCGACCTCGATCTTCTCCTGGCTCATCCCGTCGCGCCATTCTTTCTCGGGCCTCAGGATCGCGATCGACTCCATCATCGACATCGGGGCGGCGTCGGTCGCGGTCTCGGCGCGCCCGATCTTGCCGAGCACCATCTCCACCTCGGGCACGGTCGCCATGGCCGAGTCGCGCTGCTGGAGGATCCGCTTGGCCTGGGCTGTTCCCACGCCCGGGAACAGGGACGGCATGTCCATGATCGCCCCTTCGTCGAGGGGCGGCATGAACTCGGAGCCCAGGCGGGTCCAGGGGAAGATGGTCAGAAGGAGGACCAGGGCGGATCCGCCGATCACCCAGCCGCGGCGGGCGAGCACCCCGTCGATCACCGGGCGGTAGGTCCGGAGGAGCATGCGGTTGACGGGATTCCCTTCTTCGGCCCGGACGCCCCCGCGGATGAAGAGACCCATGAGGACCGGCACGAGCGTGACCGAAAGGAGGCTCGCCGCCGCCATCGCCAGCGTCTTCGTCCAGGCGAGCGGCTCGAAGAGGCGGCCGGACTGGCCGGTCAGCGCGAAGACCGGGACGAAGCTCACCGTGACGATGAGGAGCGAGAAGAAAAGCGCCGGCCCCACTTCCTTGGATGCATCGACCGCCAGCAGCCAGCGATCCCGCGACCGCCCCTCGCGGCGGTCGCGCTCGATGTGCTTGTGCAGGTTCTCGACCATGACGATCGCCGCGTCGATCATGGCGCCGATCGCGATCGCGATGCCGCCCAGACTCATGATGTTGGCATTGACGCCGAGCCAGCGCATGGCGATGAACGCCATGAGGATCCCGAGGGGCAGCGTCACGATTGCGACGAGCGCCGAGCGGGCATGGAGGAGGAAGACGACGGCCACGAGGCCCACGATCAGACCCTCCTCGAAGAGCTTCTCCTTCAGCGTGTCGATCGCGCGGTGGATCAGTCCGCTCCGGTCGTAGCCGGTCATGATCGTCACGCCCTCGGGGAGCCCTCGTTCCACCTCGCGGATCCCCTCCTCGACCTTCTCGATGACGGCCAGCGGGTTCTGGCCGTAGCGCATCACGACGAACCCGGTCACCACCTCGCCCTTCCCGTTCAGGTCCGCGATCCCGCGCCGCTCCTGCGGACCCAGATGGACGTCGGCGACGTCGCCCACGGTGATCGGCACTCCCATCATCGTTGCGCCGACCGAGATCTGTCGGATGTCGTCGAGACCACCGACGTATCCCATCCCGCGCACCATGTACTCCGCGCCGCCGAGCTCGATCGCGCGCGCGCCGACGTCCAGGTTCGCGGCGCGGATCGCCGCGACGACCTGAGAGATCGGGATCCCGTAGGCGAGGAGCCGCTCGGGAGCGATGTCGACCTGGTACTGCTTCTCGAACCCCCCGAAGCTGGCGATTTCGGCCACACCCTCGACCGCCTGCAACCGGAAGCGAACGGTCCAGTCCTGGAGGGAGCGCAACTGAGCCAGGTCGTAGGACCCGGTCGTGTCCACGAGGAGGTACTGGTAGACCCAGCCGACCCCGGTTGCGTCGGGGCCGAGCTGGGGCTGGACCACCTCCGGGAGCCGCTCCCGGACGCTGTTCAAGTACTCCAGCACGCGCGAGCGCGCCCAATAGAGGTCGACCTCGTCCTCGAAGACGACGTAGACGTACGAGCGGCCGAACTGGCTCAGGCCGCGCACGAACTTGGTTCGCGGCACCTTGAGCATCTCGGTAGACAGTGGATATGTGACCTGATCCTCGACCGTCTGCGGCGCCTGTCCCGGCCAGTCGGTCACGATGATGACCTGGACGTCGGAGAGGTCGGGGATCGCGTCGACCGGGGTCGTCAGCATCGCCACGAGACCGAAGACCGCGACCGCCGCGGTCGCCAGCAGGACGAGGAACCTGTTGTGGACGGACCACTCGATGACGCGCGGCAGCATGGCTCAGTCCATCCCCTCCATGCCACCCATCTCCTCGATGTCGGACAGGTTCATCTGGGCCATCATGGCGCGCATGACCTCGGCCAGGTTGGACTCGCTGTCGAGCAGGTATTGGGCGCTCGTGACGACGCGTGCGCCGGGTTCGAGACCCTCGAGGACCTCGACGTACTCCCCGCCCGTCATCCCCAGCGTCAGCTCATGGGGCATGAGCCGGCCTTCGCCCATATCGACGAACGCGATCGCCGTCTCGCCCGTCCTCAGGACCGCCGAGCTCGGGACGGCAAGGACCTTCCCGAGGTCCTTCTCGAGGCGCACCGTGGCGTACATTCCGGGTTTGAGACGCCCCCCCGGGTTGGGAAGGGAAATCCGCGCGGTCATCGAGCGGGTCTCTTCCTTCAGGGTCGGGTAGACGTACTCGACCCGGCCCTCGAACGTCCGACCGGCAAGAGCCGTGACCTCGATGGCGGCTGGCATCCCCTCCTCAACGAGCGCGGCGTCGGCCTCGAAGAGCTCGGCCTCGACCCAGACCCGGGAGAAATCGGCGATCATGTAGAGGTTGTCGCCCGCCATCACCGCCTGGCCCTCGAGGACGCTCTTCTCCATCACGATTCCCGAGACGGGGGCGTGGAGGGTCAGCGTCCGCTGGACTTGGCCGGTCGAGAGGACGCGCTCGATCTGGGCCTCGGAGATGTCCCAGTAGCGGAGGCGCCGCCGGGCCTGGGCGAGGAGCTCGGTGGATGCTTCGGCCACGCCCTCGACGGCGCTCTGGCCGATTTTCTCATCGAGCCCGCGGGCGAGCAGCATCTCCTCCTGCGCCGAGACCAGCTCGGGCGAGTAGATCTCGAGGAGCGGCTGGCCCCGCGAGACTGGCTGTCCGGTGAAGTCCACGTAGAGCCGCTCGACGTAGCCCCCGAACTTGGGCGCCACATAGGCCATCCGGGTCTCGTCGAAGTCGACGAGGCCGACGGCGCGGATCGTCTTCTCGAGCGGCCTGACCTCGGCCGTGCCGAAGGTGATCCCAAAGGTCCGGAGCTGGTCGGCCGTCAGGTGAACCGTCCCCTCGTCGCCCATCTGCTTCCCGGCCATGCCGGGCATGCTCTCGCCCTCCATGGCCATGCCGGCCATGGAGTCGTCCCGCGGTTCCGGACCCCGCCGGGACAGCGCGCACAAGCCGACCGCGATGGCCAGGGCCAGCGCGGCGACGGCCAGCGCGAGCTTCCTGGTTGGTCGCTTCATCGCAGCACCTCCCCGCCCACCACTCGTTCGAGCGCTGCCAGGTCGGCGGCGAAGGTGGCAACCAGACGGTGATGGTCCAGCTCGTGGCGGAACAGGGTCGCCTGGTTGTCGATCACGGTCAGAAAGTCGACCATCGCTACGGGGTAGCCCGTCGTCGCCGACTCGAGCGACGCGCGCGCCTGAGGCAGGATGCCGTCCCGGAGGAGCGCCATCTGGTCCCTCGTCCGGACCAGGGAGGCGTGGAGCTCGGCGACCTCAGCCCGGATCTCGTTCACCATCTCTTTGTGGCCGGCCTCCAGGCTCGAAAGCTCCGAGCGCTCGCCGGCCTCCAGCGCATCCTGCTTGCGACCCTTGAAGACGGGGACCGGCACCGACAGCCAGACCGAAAGCATGTCCTCGCGGTTCGACCGCTGGCCGTAGCCGACGGAAAGATCGAAGTCGGGCAGGGCGGCCTTGCCGGCGAGCTCCGCCCGCGCTTCCTGTGCACGGATCCGTGCGACGTGGGCCTCGATCCGGGGATTCCCCTCCTCGGCCCGTCGCTGGAGGATCTCCAGGCCGGGGATGGGACCGGCCGGGCCGGCGGCCTCCAGGGCGATCGCTGTAAAGCGAACCTCCTGCCCAGGCTTCGGGATCGCCGCCTCGAGGAGGTTTTCGGGCAGGACCGGATCGTCGACGGGTGTCGAGCTCGGACGGTCGAGGAGTGCGTTCAGCTCGGCCAGGACCGCGGCGCGCCGCTCGGAGAGCCCGATCAGCTCGTCCCCGAGACGGGTGTTTTCGACCTGGGCCTTGAGCACGTCCTGCTGGGATCCGGTGCCAACCCCGTACCGCACCTGGGTGACGGAGACGAAATCGTTGAGAAGCGCCCGGTTCCGGTCGACGATCTCGCGCGAGCGGTCGAGGAAGAAGATCTCGAAATAGGCGCGCTTGACCTCGCTCACGACCTCGAGCTCGACCGCCCGCCGCTCGGCCCCGGCGGCGTCGAGCTCCCAGGCGGCGATCTCGCGCTCGAGCCCGAGCTTGCCCGGATACGGGAATCGCTGGCCCACCTCGACCATCCGCATCGTCATGAAGTCGCGCGACGAGAACGGGTCGCTGACCAGGGCACTGACGAGCCCCAGGCCGAGCATCGGGTCCGGGGGGACGCCGGCCGCCGCAGCACGCGCGCGCGCCGCCTCGACCGCCCGCTCGGCGGCCGCGATCTGCGGGTTCTCGGCCCGGGCGCGCCGGAGGAGCTCGGTCAGGTCCGACGACGAGTCCGCCTCCTGGGCGCTCGCCGGCCCCGGGTCGATCAGGAGGACGAAGGAGATCCCGGCGAGCAGAGCCGGGATCCATGCGAATGATTTCACGAGAGCACCTCCGCGAGTACGAGAAAACGACACCAGCGGCGCGGACCGGACGCACTTCGCCCGATCGTCCGCGCGTGGAACGCCGCGGAGGTGCGCTAGATCAGGAGCGCGCTATGTAGAAGAAAGGCCGGTGCCGCTCGGGGCGGCGAGAGATCCCCCGTGAGGAAACGCCCTTGCGGTGTCCCGGGGGGCGCCAGAGGCGGAAGGGCGGCGGGCACCACGACGATCAGCGGCGGCCCAGGCAGGTCGTGGGGCGCGCCGGCGAGGGGTGCTGCGAAGCCCGGTTCGGCGCAGAGCGCCGCCTGGCTTGCCGGGGTTGCGCCTTCGCAGTCCGCCATCGGTGCCGCCCGCTCCCGCTCGGCGGCGAGCGCCGTCGCGAAGCACGGCAGGGCGGCCGAGGAGAGAACGAGGCCCAGGAAGGCCAGGATCGCAGCAGTTTTGCGCATCATCGTCCCACGCTATCCATTCTCAGCGGCCGGTCAAGGGATCGTCGTCGCCGTCCCGGTCTCTCCAACGATCGCAAGCGGCGAGCCATTCCCGGCCGGAAATCATCACATCTCTCCTTCTTGCCTCGAGGAAGGTCCTGGCGCAGGATCATCCGACCGGGATCTTCAGGTTGTGGTGGAAGACGTTCTCGGGGTCGTATTTCGTCTTGATGTCCCGGATGCGCGGGTAGTTGGCGCCGAACGACTGCGCCAACAGTTTCTCGCCTTCCTCCAGGAATCCCCCGAAGTTGAAGTAGGTCCCGCCGGGTGAGAACCGCTTGGCATCGTCGAAGCGGCGGCGCACCCAGGCGATGTTGGCCTCGTCTCCCGAGGGGTCGTCCGAGTTCGCCTCGAGGGCGAGCAGGTAGGGCGAGGCGCGATGGAAGAAGGCGGTCGCCTCCGGTTGGACGCGACCCATCGCCCCGCCGAGCGCCCAGAGCTCCACCGTGCTCAGCGGCGTAGGACGCTCCGCCGCCGCCTCGCTGACTAGCTGGACGACCTCGTCGCCGATCTCCCTCAGGTAGATCGACTTCCAGTAATAGCGGCGACCCTCGGGGTAGTCGGGATCGAAGAGCCGCTGGGCATCGACATAGGGCATCGGGCCGCTGAGATCGGCGATCGGCGTGTCGATCTCACGCAGCGGGCGGGTCGCGCGCTCGCCCTCGTCGAGAGGGCCGCACCAGCAGCCGACAACGACGATCACGGGAGCTCCCCGGTGCTCCTCGGGGATCGGTTCGCCCTCTGGGGCGTTCCAGTAGATGGCGATCGCCATCAGCTCGTCGGGAGCCTGGGGCATGAAGGAACGAAAGACCTCGATGACCTCCTGGCCCCTGGCCGCCGGGTAGAACGTGAGCAGGAACCAAACCTGCGGCCCGACGGGGTGAAGCCGGAACTCGAACGAGGTGACCACGCCGAAATTCCCACCCCCGCCCCTGAGAGCCCACAGGAGATCCGGGTGATGGTTCTGGTCCGCTGTGATAAGATCGCCATCGGCGGTCACTACGTCGGCGGACACGAGGTTGTCCGCGGTCAGGCCATACTTCCTCGACAGGAACCCGAGCCCGCCATGGAGCGACAGCCCTCCGACCCCGGTGGCCGACACCGCGCCGAGGGGTACCGCCAGGCCGAAGGCCTGGGTTTCGTGGTCCACGTCCCCGAGGCGCGCTCCGCCCGCGACTCGGACGACCGCCCGCGCGCGATCGACCCGCACTCCGCGCATGGGCGAGAGGTCGATGACGAGTCCTCCGTCGCAGAGCGAGTTGCCCGAGACGTTGTGTCCGCCGCAGCGCACCGCGATGGGCAGCTCCCGCTCTCGGGCGAAGCGGACCGCGGTCATGACGTCGGCCGGTCCGGTGCAGCGCGCGAGCGCCGCGGGACGCCGGTCGATCATCCCGTTCCAGATCCGGCGCGCCTCCTCGTAGCCCTCGCCGCCGGGCTCGAGCAACGCGCCTCGCAGGCTCGTCCGGAGGTCCTGGAAATCGATGGCGCTCACGACTCGTTCCCGACGGCTACCGGAAATCCCTGGGCCTGCCAGTCGGGGAGCCCGGGCGCCAGGCGCCGCGCCCGAAACCCGTGCCGTCGCAGCAGCTCGACCGCTTCCCCGGAGAAGAGGCAGTAAGGTCCCCGGCAATAGGCCACGATCTCCCCCGATCCCGGGAGCTCGGCGAGGCGCTTCTCCAGCTCCTCGACCGGGATCGAGATCGCCCCGGGCAGATGGCCCGCGAGGTACTCCTCTCGCGGGCGGACGTCGAGAACCACGACATCTCCCCCATCGAGGCGGCGGCGGAGCTCGACGGCATCGACCGGCTCGAGCCCGGTGGGGTCCTCGTAGAAGAGGCGGACGATCCGGTCGGCTTCCGCGAGCCGCTCCCTTCCCAGATCCTGGAGCGCACGGAGGAAGCGGAAGACGTCCTGGCCGGCGAGGCGGTAGAAGACGCGCGTGCCCTCCCTGCGTGTCTCGACCAGGCGGGCGCGCCTCAGGGCCTGGAGGTGGGCGCTCGCGTTCTTGACCGTCAATGCCGTCTCCTCGGCGATCCGCTCCACTGTTCTCTCGCCCTGGGCGAGGAGATCCAGGAGCTCGATCCGGCGCGGGCTCGACACCGCCTTGCCCATACGGGCGAACTCGGCGAAGAGCCGGTCTTTGATCTCTCGGTGCATTATCTAGTATTCTATTGAAAACTGGATAACTGTCAACCTCAGCCAATCGGCGTGCGAAATGATCCCATCTCCGGTATCGTCGTGCCCTATGCGATGAGAAAAACCGGATCTCCGCTGCGATCCCTGGCCGGTGGGAGCGGTCGGGGTGGGACTGCTATCGGCACCTCGAGTTGGCGGGACGCCGCGTCCCGCTTGAGCCGTGGCCGTCATCAGCCCCAGCCAAGCCCTCGGTGGGATCGAAGCCGCCTCCAGGAAGGGGCGAAGGAACCCCTGCTGATTCCCAGACCATGAGAGCTGCGCTCTCGTGAAACTCGCGCTCCTCGGCGACATCCACGCCAACCTGCCGGCCCTCGAGGCGGTCCTCGCTGACATCGACGGGCGTTCGAGGGTCGACTCGATCTTCCACCTCGGCGACCTCGTGGGATACGGACCGTGGCCGAACGAGACCGTCGCGCTGATCTGGGAGCGGCGGATCCCCGGCGTGGCCGGGAACTACGACTCGACGGTCGCGACCGACCACGAGCACTGCGGCTGCCGCTACGAGAACCCACGCCAGGAGGCTCTCTCGCATCAGAGCTACGAGTGGACGCGATCGCAGGCGTGGTCCGAGACGAAGCGCTACCTGCTCGTCCTTCCCTTCCGCCTCGACCTCCGTCCGAAAGGAGGTCACGCGAGCGGGACGCAGCTCACCCTCTTCCACGGGGCGCCCACCCGGAACACCCTCTACCTCGACGCCGACCGCCCGGACGACTTCCTGGCCACGATGGGCCGGAAAGCGGCTGCCCGCGAGGGCGATCTGCTCGCCTTCGGCCACACCCACATCCCGTGGCGGCGCGCGGTCGAGGGCGTCCACTTTCTGAACGTCGGTTCGGTCGGCAAGCCCAAGGACGGCGACTGGCGAGCGGCGTACGCGTTGGTCGACTTCTCCGACGAGGGGCCGCCGGCAAGCGAGATCGTCCGCGTCGAGTACGACCTTGAGCGGACCGCCACCGCGATCCGCGAGAGCGGTCTCCCCGAGGAGTTCGCCGAGCTCCTGCGGACGGGCGGCCACCTGGACGAGACCCCCGTGCTGGACGACTCAATGGACGGATGATCCCGCCGCTGCGCGACCGGCCACCCCAAGAATGCCCGTACCGGTCATGAGCCCCCACAGCCGGCTGATCCTGTAGCGCTCGACCCGGATCCCGTCGAACCCGGCGTCTCGGAGCATCCGCTCGCAGTCCCCGCTACCGAAGGTCCGGTGGTGGGCGGGCTCAAGGATCCGGAGCAGGAGGTCGGCGACCTTGCACGCCAGGTAGTCGTCGCACCAATCGGTGATCGCGACCCTTCCTCCCGGCTCGAGGACGCGGGCGATCTCCGCGAGGCCCGCCGCAGGATCGAGCCAGTAGTGGAGCGCGCTCGTGGAGAGGACGAGGTCGAAGCCGCGGTCGGGGAAGGGCAGATGGGCGGCGTCGGCGGCGACCAGGGCCGCCCGGTCCCCGAGCCTCCGACGGGCCACGGCCAGCATGGCCGGGCTCAGATCGACCCCCGCGAGCCTAGCGCCGGGGACGCGGCCGGCGATCGCCGCCAGGAGCGCCCCGGTGCCGCACCCCACATCCAGGATCGCGTCGCCGTCACGAAGTTCGACCCTGCGCAAGGTCTCGCGCACGCTCGCGTCCACGTAGGCCGCCCATCGCCGGTCGTACGCTCCGGCCAGACGGTCGTAGCGGCGCCGGACCCGATCGGTCGAATGCGGGATGATCGGCGTCGACATCCTCCCCGATTCTCGTATTCTCGCAAGTTGAACGCACCCTGGACCGGCGGCCCCGCCGGATCCGCTTCCTGGAGGGTCATGGCGCGAGCGCCGCGCGCGGTCACCACCGTCCTCTTCACCGACATCGTCGGCTCGACCGAGCGCGCCGCCGAGCTGGGCGACCGCGGCTGGGTCGAGCTCGCGCGAATCCTGGAGGCGAGGGGCGACCGGGCAGGGGCGATCGAGGCCTACGACTTCGCCGCGACCGCCTGGCGGGAGGCGGAACCCGAGTACGAGCCGAAGCTGCGGGGCTCGCTGGCGAGGCTGGTCGGCGCGGAGGACTGAGGCGGGCGGGACACCCGCGGCCGCTATTCCACCACGATCCGGCGCTCCGCTCCGGCCCGGCGCGAATCGGGGAGGACGGCCTCGAGCTCGAGTGCGTAGGCGCCCGCCGGAAGGTCGGGGAGCTGGAGGACGATCGACCGCGCGTGAGGGGCCGTTCCGGCGGGGACCGGCTCAACCCACTCCAGGGTCACCGACCCCGGCCTGCGATGGGTCAGACCGAAGGCCGCCCCGAGGCCGTTCCAGAAACCGCCTCGCTCGTCCCGGAGACGTATCGAGAGCCGAACCTCGTACGGGCCGCCCCCGGGTGGATAGAGCTCCCAGAAGACGCCGACCGACGCCCCGGGGATGACGGTCGTGTTCCCGCGCGTTCGTGGAATGGCCTCCTCGAGCGACCCCGGCAAGGAGCCGGCGGCATCGATGAGCAGGAGATCGGAGAGGGCCGGGCGTCTCCCCGCCGGCCCGGCGAAGGGGAGCCCGTATCGCGCGCGCCCGGCGAGCCCGGCCTGACCGGCCAGCGCCTCGACGCTGACGACGGCGGGAGCCCAGGGCACGGTCAAGGCAAGCGCCCCGGACGCAGCGCGCGCCTCCGTCCGGACCAGCACGGGGTCCTCCTCCGGGCCGGAGGCGACCGCGAGCGCGGCCTGGACAGGGGCGTCCTCCGCCGCCGAGCTCTCGGGCGATCCGGTGAGCGAGTCGGCGGGCAGGCTCCACCCGGCCACGACCCGGGCCGAATCGCCGCGCCGGAAAACGGCGAGCTGGTGGTCCAGATCGAGGAACCGCTCCGCGTAGGCGGGCGAGTAGGTGGTCCGGGCGCCCTCGTCGTCGAGCGTGAGGGCGGACGGTGCGCTCTCGGCCGGCCGCTCGAGCGTGGCCGCGTCGGGAGCGAAGCGGCGCTCGCCGGGCGGGTCGTGCCCGATGATCCCGCCCCCGCCGCTCCTCCCCAGCGCCCACGACCGGGCCCGGGTCCGCTCCCAGCCGACCGGCCAGCCGTACCGGATCAGGACCTCGCGCAGATCGCTCCCCCAGCTCATCTCGAACGGCGTCCGCGCGCCCTCGAGGACCCTGTCCTGGACGTGCCGGGCGAAGTGCTCGGTCCGGCGGTCGTTGCCGGGCTGGCTCCAGAGGGGGTCGGCGAGCCACCAGTACCGCCGCTCGAGCCGGGACCGGGTCTCCTCCGGGATGTCCTCGAAGAGACGCTTCGCTTCCCCGTCCAGGAGCGGTCGCAGGTCGGTCCATCGCTCACGCTCCCTCGGGGGCATCGCCGCCAGGGCTTCGCGGAACGCCGATTCGGACGCCACGAACTCGCCGGCCGCGTGGAGGGCCCACCCCATCAGGGCGCGGCACCACCACCCTTCCCCGCGACACTCGCGCGCGGCCGCGAGCGCCCCCGCCGTCTCGCCCGCCTCCAGGTGGTAGAAGACCCTTTGACCCGCGATCCAGCCGTCCTCGGGGAGCCGGGCGGCGGCCTCCTCGAGCGCGGCCAGGAGGTCCCGTCGCGCATCGGCGACGGGCGCCGGATCGGGCCCGGGCCGCCATTCCTCCAGGTCCTCGTCGTCGATCAGCGCGATCCGGCCCACGATCTCGTCGTGCGAGGATCCCGAGCGGCTCCAGGTGGTGGGCAGGTGGCGGAGCCGGACGCTCTCGTACCGGGACTGGGCGGAACGCGCGCGCTCGGCGATCCGGACCGGGTCGTCCGGGAGCTGCGCCGCGGCGCCCCGCCCCCCGGCGAGGCCGGCGATCAACAGGCCCAGGGCGAGCGGTCGTCGCACGCCCCAAGGTTACTGCGCCTCCGACCGGTCGCCTACGCCGGGCGGAGGATCAGACGGGCCACGCCTCGCCGCGCCAGCACATCTCCCAGAACATCCACTCGTAGCGGCTGGAGAGGAGGAAAAGGTCCAGCAGCCGCTCCCGTCGATCGGCCGACGCACCCTCCGCGAGCCTGTCCATCTCCTCGCGCAGCCACCCGGCGGCCTCCTGGAACTCCGGCGAGGCGTACTGCTCGATCCAGTCGGCGTACCGGCGATCGGCGGGTCGGCCCTCTTCGGCCAGCCGGCGGCCGATCCAGGCGTACCCCCACGCGCACGGGAGGAGCGCCGCCACCAGCTCGGCCAGGTCGCCGTCTGCGGCGGTCCGGACGAGGAAGTCCGTGTAGGCGCGGTTGGTTGGCCACATCTCGCCCGCCTCGAGGTCTCCGGCCGAGATCCCGAAACGGCCGGCGTAGGCGCGGTGGAGTTTCATCTCGGTGTTGAGGGTCAGGTCGAGCGCCGCCGCGTACCACCCCATCGACGCCAGCCGGTCGGCCTTGGCCGCCGCCCATGCGAAGACGCGCGCGAACTCCTTCAGGTACAGATAGTCCTGGACGACCCAGCGCCGGAAGACCTGCTCGTCGAGGTCGCCGGCGGCGATCCCCCGGACGAACGGGTGCTCGAGCTGGGCCTCCCAGACGGAGCCCGCGGCGGCGAAGAGCTCGTCCGTGAACGCCTTCACGCGACCTCCCGGACCCCCGGCCAACCGCCGGCGCGGCCATAGGCCAGTTCCCAGAAGGCGATCTCGTACCGGACCGTCGCCTCGAAGAGGTCAGCCATCCGGCCCCGCTCGGCCTCGCCGGCCTCGACCCAAAGCCCGTCCAGCTCGGTCTCGAGCCAGCTCACCCAGCCCGCGAAGGCGGCGCCGGCCCAGTTCTCGACGAAGCCGATCCACGGCGAGCCGGGATCGATCCCCGACTTCACGACCTTCCACGAGTCGTGGTACGCCTTCTCGGCCGCCCAGAGCACCGTGAACCCCTCGGCGTACGAGGCCAGGGCGCCGGTCGCGAGCAGGAACTGGACGTAGGCGTGGCAGACGAAGGACGGCTGGACGCCATCCAGGTCCACGCCCGCTGCGGCGGCCCGCTCGCGGAACAGGCCGAGCTCGCCGTGGAAGGCGGCGATCGCGTCGGCGAGCGGCTTCCGGTGGCCGACGGGCGCCTTCGCGAGAAGCGAGCCCATGAACGGGATCGCGGCTTCCACGAACAGGTAGTCCTGCCTCATCCAGCGGGCGAACGTCGCGTCGGGGATGGCGCCGTCCCTGGTCTCGACGAGGAACGGATGACGCAGCATCTCCTCCCAGAGAGGCCGCACCCGGGCGAGCAGATCGATGGAAGCTCCCACTTCGTCCTCCCTTCGCCGGCATTATCCGGATCAGGTCGTGAGGGTGTCATCTCAGCCGGGAAAGAAGTCCCAGCACCCCTGGCGCGGGCGAGTATAGGCGGCCGATCGTGGCGGCGCAGCCGGCCCGGCCGAAGTGGCGAGGGTCCGCAGGAGGCCGGACTCGAGCTCCTGGCGCCGGCGATCGGTTCGTCCGGGCGGCGCCCTTGATCCCCCTCGGGCAGCGGACGACGTTCTTCACCTTGCCCCATCCTGACCAGGGAGGAACTCCGCATGTCGATCGAGGTCGTCAACCCAGCTACCGGAAGATTGGTCCATACCCTCCCCGAGACCCCCGCGGGGGAGATCGACGGGATCGTCCATCACGCGGAGCGAGCCTTCGGGGCGTGGCGGGAAACCGCCTTCGGCGAGCGCGCCCGGCTGATGCACCGGGCGGCGGGGATTCTGAGGGAGCGCGCGGGAGCGTACGCGCGTCTCATGGCCGAGGAGATGGGGAAGCCGGTCCGGGAGGGGCGCGCCGAGGCCGAAAAGTGCGCCTGGGTCTGCGAGTACTACGCCGAGAACGCCGAGCGCTTCCTGGCCGACGAGCCGGTCGAGACGGATGCGAGGGCCAGCTTTGTCACGTTCCGTCCCCTGGGCGTGGTGCTCGCCGTCATGCCATGGAACTTCCCGTTCTGGCAGGTCTTCCGGTTCGCGGCTCCGGGCCTCATGGCCGGCAACGCCGGTTTGCTCAAGCACGCCTCCAACGTTCCCGGCTGCGCGCTCGCGATCGAGGAGGTCTTCCGGGAGGCGGGCTTTCCGGAAGGGCTCTTCCGGGCGCTCCTCGTGGGGAGCGAGCGGGTCGAGGCGCTGATCGAGAACCCGCTCGTCCGGGCGGTCACGCTGACGGGAAGTGGCCCGGCCGGGCGCGCGGTCGCGGGGGCGGCCGGACGGAACCTCAAGAAGACCGTCCTCGAGCTGGGCGGCAGCGACCCGTACCTGATCCTGGCGGACGCCGACCTGGAGGCCGCGATCGAGACGTGCGTGAAGAGCCGGCTCATCAACTCGGGCCAGAGCTGCATCGCCGCCAAGCGATTCGTCGTCGTCGAGCCGGTCCGGGAGGCGTTCGAGCGCGGCTTCGTCGAGCGGATGGAGCGCGCGATCGTCGGCGACCCGATGGACGAGGCCACCGACGTCGGCCCGCAGGCGCGCACGGACCTTCGGGACGACCTCCAACGCCAGGTCGAGGAGACGATCGCGCTCGGGGCAAGGCTCCTGCTGGGCGGCCAGGTCCCCGATCGCGAGGGTGCGTGGTACCCGCCCACGGTCCTGACCGACGTGAAGCCGGGCTCGCCGGGGTACGAGGAGGAGCTCTTCGGTCCCGTGGCCTCGATCATCCCCGTGGCCGACCAGGCCGAGGCGATCCAGGTCGCCAACGATACGTCGTTCGGCCTGGGTGCCGCGGTCTTCACCCGCGACCTCGAGCGCGGACGGCGGATCGCGGCCGAGGAGATCGAGGCGGGAGCGTGCTTCGTCAACGGGCTCGTCAGGTCGGATCCGCGGCTCCCCTTCGGTGGGGTCAAGGAGAGCGGATACGGCCGCGAGCTCTCGGCCTTCGGGATCCGTGAGTTCGTCAACGTCAAATCGGTGTGGATCGGGTGATCCGATGGCGTGGGTGATCCTGATCGTGGCCGGGCTTTTCGAGGTGGGGTGGGCGGTGGGGCTCAAGTACACGCACGGTTTCACCCGCCTCTGGCCTTCGCTGTGGACGGTCGCCGCGATGATCGTGAGCCTGGGGCTTCTCGGCCTCGCCCTCCGCTCGCTCCCGCTCGGGACCGCCTACGCGGTCTGGACGGGGGTCGGCGCTGTGGGGACGGTGATCCTGGGAATCCTGCTCTTTGGCGAGCCCACGGACGCCCTCCGTCTCGGGTCGATCGCGCTCATCGTGGCCGGCATCGTGGGGCTCAAGCTCGTCACCCCCTGACGGACGGCTGGTCCATCGAGCTCGCCTCGATGTCGATCGCGCAGCATCGCAGGCGATCGCCGAGCGGCACGTGGCTGACCCCCTCCGTGCCCAGAAGCTCCCCGATCAGCGTGGTGAGGAACGTTCCGCAGACCCGGGGACGATCCGCGGCGATGTCCTGGAAGGGGCAGTGGTGGACAACGATCCGCCGGCGGCCCCGGTCGAGGGGCTCCCATTCGGCCTCCAGCGAGAAGGTCTCCTCCAGCCAGGCGAGGAGGAGATCCCAGCGCCGTTCGCCGTCGTCCACCGCCAGACCGTCGCGCGCCCGGCGGGCCACGCGCCGGGCCGCCGTCGCCACGAGCTCGAGCGCCGCGGCTTCGCCGTGCCGGTCCTGGAGGACTTCGAAGAGGCCGCTGGCCAGCACGTCGTACCGCTTGGGATAGGCGCGCCGGGCGAGCGGCGAGAGGGCATAGAGATAGGCCGGGCGACCGGGCTGGGGATCGCCCTTTCCCCGGACGAGCAGCCCCCCGCTCTGCAGGGTGGCCAGGTGCTGCCGGATGGCGGCGGGGCTGACCCCGAGCCTCCCGGCGAGCTCCTGCGCGCTCAACTCCTCGCGGATCAGGAGATCCAGGATCTCCCTCTTGGTGCCCGAAGGAAGCATGGTTGTGATAGTTTCGACTTGCATAACAATCAAGTTAGGTGTATACTCGAGAGGAAGCAACCCTCGTGTCGTCAACCCTCATCAGGAGGATCCATCATGAAACGGCTCTTCACGCTCGCCCTCGCGATCTCCGCCCTCGCCTTCCTGGCGGCCGGTACGGCCCACGCCCAGGAGGCGGAGGTGGCCGCCGGGCACGAGCACGGAGCGATGACCGCGCCCCCGGGCGGCGCCTTCCAGCCGGTCAGCGAGCTCGTCGAGCTCCCGGACTTCCTGCCCGGGATCGGCACCCTGTACGTGGATCCGGCGACCCTCCCGGCCGGCCCTTTCCTGGCCTACGACCGTGACGGCAAGCTGGTCAGCTCGGTCTACATGATCCCGCTGTCGGCGATGAACGAGCAGCAGAACTTCAACGGGCTCGACGTCGCCACGGCGGAGGCCGACCACGTGGACATCTACTACAACGCCGGCCATCCGGGCGTCGCCGAGCCGCACTACCACTTCGTGGTGTGGTACGTGTCGTCCGACGCAGCGGCTGCGCTCAAGTAGCCGCGGCATGGTCACACGGCGGAGGTTCCTCGAGGCCGGCGGGCTCGCGCTCGCCGGCCTCTCCGCTCCGGGCCCGGTGCGAGGTTCCCTCGGCGCGCTGCTCGGCCTCGAGCGCCTAAGCGGTCCGTCTCGCGGCCCCGGCCCGGTCGTGATCGGCATGAAGAGCGACGCGCTCGGCTCGAAGGTCTGGTTCGATCCCATCGGCGTGTGGATCCGGCCGGGAAGCACCGTGCGGTGGGTGGTCGAGGAGAGCGTGCATTCGACGACGGCCTATCATCCGGCCAACGCGAGCCACTCGCTGCGCATCCCGGAGAAGGCCGAGCCGTGGGACTCGGGGATCCTCACCAAGCCGGGCCAGTCCTTCGACGTGACGCTCACCGTCCCCGGCGTCTACGACTACTTCTGCCTGCCGCACGAGGCCGGCGGCATGGTCGGCCGGATCGTGGTGGGTGAGCCGGGAGAGGGACCCGGAACGCGTGCGTTCGACTGGTTCGCAGAGCGTCCCGAGAGCCGCGATTGGCGGGCCGTACCCGCCGCCGCCCGGAAGGCCTTCCCGTCGGTGGAACGGATCGTGCGCGAGAAAATCGTCCGGATCGTCTAGCGCAGAGGTCTGCCGGTCCGCTAGCCCGCGGCGGAAGCGGCGGCCAGCCGCTCCAGCACCTCGTCGTGGAGGAGCCCGTTGGTCGAAACGGCGCTCCCGCCCGCCGGCAGGGGCTCGCCCTGGAGCGTGCTGAAGCGGCCCCCCGCCTCCTCGACGATCGGCTGGAGGGGCGCCGAGTCCCAGGGCTTCATCACCGGATCGATCATGGCCTCGGCGCGTCCCGTGGCGACGAGGGCGTGGCCGTAGGCGTCGCCCCAGGTCCTGAGCTCTCCCGCGTCTCCGGCCAGGCGGGCGTACCCTGCACCCGGCTCGCCCGGCAGACGCCGGAAGTCGGTCGCCAGCACGAGCGCCTCGCCCAACGCGGGCTCGGCCGAGACCCGCGCCCGCACGGGATCCCCCCCCGCCTTCCACCACCAGCAGCCGGATTCGCGCGCCGCAGCCACCGTCTCCGCGATCGCCGGAAGGTGGACGACGCCCAGCACCGCATCGTCGCCGTCCAGCAGGCCGATCAGGACCGCGAAGAGGGGCACGCCGTGGACGAAACCGAACGTCCCGTCGATCGGGTCGAGCGTCCAGCGCCTGCCGCTCGAGCCCTCCTGGACCCCGAACTCCTCGCCGATCACTCCGTCCGTCGGGCAGCGCGCCGCCAGTCGCTCGCGCAGGAGCTCCTCGGCGCGCCGGTCGGCCGAAGTCACCAGCGAGCGGTCGGCCTTGCGCTCGACGTCCAGCGCGCCGCCGAAGGCTTCGGTGGCCACGCGTCCGGCGGCACGGGCGGCCTCGAGCGCGAACGCCCTGAGCTCGGCCAGCTCGCGCGCTTCGATCATTCGCTGCGCTCCTCGTCGGATGAAGATGGCAAGGTCCAGCCGAGTTTCGGCGCGAGAAGGCTATCGCCGGTCGCCCGGCGGGGCCAAACGAACGCCGGGGCCAGCTCGAGGCCGACCCCGGCGCATCAGTGGGGAACCGAGGGGATTTCTGGACAACGGGTCCGCTATAGTCCGACCGAGCTCGTCAGCCGGACCGTGAGGTCGCTGCCCGCGCCCAGCGCGACCTCGTAATCGTCGCGAGCCGCGCCCATCGCCGCGCCACCGGCGCCACCGGCTGCGGCTCCGATCGCCGCGCCCTTCTTGCCGCCGATGATGCCTCCCAGGACCGCTCCGGCGCCCGCGCCGATGCCGGTCTCCTTGGTCGGGAAGCCCTTGTCGGCGTACGAGTGGCCGCCCGCCACCGGTGATGCCGCGATCGAGCGCGTGCCGTAGGCGGTTTCGACCGAACGGGCCTCGAGCGTGATCGACCCCCGGCCGCCGTTGTCGTCACCCTCGTTCATGTTGGTGACGACGCCGGTCACCGTCGCGCCCGCCGGGATCACGACCTGACCGCCGACCACGACGTTGCGCGTGACGCGTCCGGTCCACGTGCTGCCGACCTGGTTGTGCTCGGAGTCGATCTGGTGCAGCGTGGCGAACGGGATCGACGTGCCCGCCGGGATCGCGCTCGGGCGCGAGGGAGCGGGGGCGGGCGAGGGCTGGTCCACCGGCTCGGACCGCGGGGCCTCCCGGACGATCACCGTCCGCTCGACGACCCGCGGCTGTTCCTCCACGACGTCGATCTCGTCGGCGTCGGGGCCTGTCGTATCGCCAAGTGCGATCGGGCCCCCGTCTTCGACGACGATCGGCAGATCCTCGTCGACCTCTTCGGCACCTTCGTTGGTGCACGCTGCCGCGGCGATCCCGAACGAACCGAGCGCCAGAACCAGCAGCCACGTGCGGATCGAGCTCTGCATCGACATGTCTTCCTCCCTCGGGGAAATCGTGAAAACGCTCCTATCCTAGCACGCCACGGCCCCAAAGGTTCCCCTGCGGCGTAACCGCGTACGGGGCGGGGGATTGCGTCGCCCGCACCGGCCCCTGGGGCGGGCCGGCCCTCGGCGCGTCGACCCGACCGCGCGCTGACACGCGGATCGACGCCGGTTAGGTTTCGCGGCCCATGCCTCCTACCCCCCGGTGCCCGCATGCCTGACCGTCTCGGTGTCCTCACGAGCGGCGGGGATGCCCCCGGCATGAACGCGGCGATCCGGGCCGTCGTCCGGACTGCCGCCAGTGCCGGATGGGACGTCATCGGTTTCCGGCGCGGATTCTGCGGGCTGATCGACGACGACGCGCTGCCCCTCACGCCACGCTCGGTGGCCAACATCCTTCAGCGCGGCGGATCGATCCTCGACACGGCCCGCGAGGCCCGTTTCCGCGACGATCAGGTGAGACGGGCCGCCTGCGAGGTCCTCGATCGGCGGCGCTGTCGCGCGCTGATCGCGATCGGCGGCGAGGGGACACAGACCGGCGCTTCACGCCTGCAGGCGGCGTGGAACGGAAACGTCCTCGGCGTCGCCTCCACCATCGACAACGATCTCGGAGGCACCGATCACTCGATCGGTTTCGACACCGCCTGCAACACGGCGCTCGAGGCGATCGACCGGGTCCGCGACACCGCCAATGCCCTCGACCGTCTTTTTTTCATCGAGGTGATGGGACGCAACCGTGGCTTCATCGCCCTTGCGGTCGCGATCGGCGGAGGGGCCGAAGCGGTCGTGCTGCCCGAGTTCGAGCTGGATCCGGGAGCGCTCCTGGAGGTGATCCACGGCAACTATCGTCGAGGTAAGCTCTCCTGCATCGTCGTCGTAGCGGAGGGCGCCCATCCCGGTGGAGCGCGCGGGCTTCTCGACGAACTCGACGCGCGGGGCGCCGGGCTCAGGGACCTGCCGGGTGCGGGACCGCGGGTCACGATCCTCGGCCACATCCAGCGCGGCGGCAATCCTACCGCGCGTGATCGTCTTCTCGCGAGCCGTCTCGCATGCGCGGCTACGCGCGCGGCGATCGCCGGTCAGGGCGATCGACTCTTCGGCATTCGCGGAGAGACGGTCTGCGCGTCGCCGATCGCGGAAGCGGTCGCCGAAAAGAAGGAGGTCGATCCTTCGCTCCTCGAACTCGTCAACACGCTCGCGGGGTGATCCGGATCCACGCCTCTTTTTTTTCTGTACCAAACTATTGCGCACGTTCGCATTGTTGTGATAGACTTTTTTTTGTCGAGCGGTCCGACCATCGTGACGCTCAGACCAGGAGGAAGCTGCATGGCTGCTATGGCCAAGAAGTCGACCAGAAAGAAGGCCTCGAAGAAGAAGGCCAAGAAGAAGGGTCGGAAGAAGGCCTCGAAGAAGAAGGCCTCGAAAAAGAGAAAGGCTTCGAGAAAGAAGAGAAAGTAACCTTCGAGAAAGCCTTACCGCCGATCGATCGGTTCGGACCGCTTCGACGCTTCGACGAAAGCCCGCTCACGCGGGCTTTCGTGCTGATGATCGGGCTTCTCCTCCCGGTCGGCTGCGCGTCCGCCGCCCGCGGCGGGGGCGAGGCGCGGCTTTCCGAGACCCTCTCCCGGTTGTTGGCCGATCCGAGCCTCCGTCACTCGGGGTCGGCCTTGCTCGTGGTGTCCCTCGATCGGGGCGATACGCTCTACGCGCGGGAGATCGACCGGCTCTACACACCGGCCTCCAACCTCAAGCTCTTCACCGCCGCCTCGGCCCTCCACGTGCTCGGACCGGACTTCCGCTTCGAGACGACGGTCGCTGCCGGGGTGCCGTGGGCGCGGGACACGCTTCCCGGCGACCTGATTCTGATCGGACGCGGCGATCCCGACCTGGTGACGGGCGACCTCGCGGCGCTGGCCGACAGCGTCGTCGCGGTGGGCGTGCGGGTCGTCCTGGGGCGGGTCGTCCCGGTCGCCGACCGCTTCGCCGGACCGGAGTGGGGGCCGGGCTGGATGTGGGACGACGGGCCGTACTGGTACTGGCCCTATACGAGCGCGCTCACGCTGAACGACAACTCGGTGACGGTACGGGTGACGCCGGGCGCGCGGGTCGGCGCCCCGGTCCGCGCGACCCTCGACCCGCCGACCGAATACGTGCGGCTGACCGTCGAGGCCCGCACCGGTCCGGCGGGCGGCGAGCCGGCCCTCGAGGTCGACCGCCACTGGACGCCCAAGGCGAACGAGATCGACCTGCGGGGCACCCTTCCACTCGACGCCGAACCGGTGAGCGAGGTGCGGACGATCGAGGATCCGGCGGCGTATGCGGCGCGGGTCTTCACCGAGCTTCTGGCCGAGCGCGGCGTGGCGGTGCTCGACTCGCGGCCCGGGAGCGTGGCGTCCGCCCCCCCGGCTCCGATCGCGATCGCGCGACATCTGAGCGACTCGCTGGCCGTGAGCGTGCGGAACTTCCTCAAGGTCAGCGACAACCTGACCGGCGAGCAGCTGGTGAAGGCGATCGGCGCCGAGGCCGCGGGACCGCCCGGCGACTACGCCAACGGCCTGGCGGCCGAGCGGCGCTTCCTGGCCACGGAGGTGGGGATCGACACGACCTCCATGGTCCTCGCCGACGGTTCGGGAGTTTCGCGGTACAACCTCGTCACCGCGCGGCAGGTGGTGGATCTGCTCGCCTACATGGCCGGCCGCGAGGATCTCGCACCGGCCTTCTTCGCCGCCCTGCCGATCGCCGGCGTGGACGGCACGTTGGAGGACCGTTTGCAGGGCACGGCGGCCGAGCGCAGGGTGCGCGCCAAGACGGGTTCGCTGTCGGGGGTGTCGGCGCTGTCGGGCTACGTCATGACGGCGGGCGGCGAGCAGCTCGCCTTCAGCCTGCTGATGGAGTTCTTCCCGGGGTCGGCCGCGCCGCGTCGGGCGGTCCAGGACTCGATCGTGGCGGCCCTGGCTCGGCTCCGGAGGTAGGCGGCGGGGGCGGGTTCGGGGGGCGCCTCCCCGGAGCCGGTCGTCGGTCCGGCGCAGTTCGACCGGCAATGCTCCAGGGACCCCGGCCATTCGACACACGGATCGAAACTTTGACGGCTCCGGGACGACGCCCGCCCGACCCTCCCCGTA
>DASRVA010000059.1:0-2315 GCA_035687745.1 Gemmatimonadota bacterium | reverse complement strand
CGGCCCCGCCGGCCCCGAGCGCCGGGCCGCGGACGGCCCCCGAGCCTGAGCCGGACGAAGAGCCCGCCGGGGAGGAGTCGTGACCGGTCGCGTCCTGCTCTCGCTCGCGCTCGCCGGCTCGCTGTCGGCCGCCGCTCCGCTCCCGGGGATCCAGACCCCCGGCAGCATGGAGGTCGTCCGCGGCTTCCGGGTCGTCTCGGACGGCGAGGTGACCAGGATCGTCATCGAGACCTCCGGGGTCGTCCGATACCGGGACGAATACCAGCCGCTGCCGCCCCGGCTCACGATCGAGCTTCTGGGGGCACGCCCCGGGCTGCCGCTTCGCGAATACGACGGCATCCAGCGCGGCGGGGTCCGCTACGTCGTCGCCAGCGCGCCCTCGCCGGACCGGGTCCGGCTCGACATCGCCCTGACCGGGGTCACCGCCTATGCGGTCTATCAGCAGGGGGCTCAGCTCCACGTCACCTTCGAGAACCCGGGGGACGCCTTCCCGACCTTCGTGGCGGAAGGCGACGCGGGGGAGGGCGGGCCCGGCGGCAGCGTCATCCGGCGCCCGGCCGCCCCCGCCTACGGAACCGCGTTCCGGGAGGCCGAGCCCGGCCTCGCCGGGGTGCAGGGCGACCCCGTCTCGCTGTCGTTCCAGGGCGCCGACATCGAGACCGTGATCCGCGCCTTCGGCGAGATCAGCGGTCGTTCGATCGTCGCCGGGACGGGCGCGCGCGGAATCCGCATCACCGCCGACATCCGGGACCGTCCGTGGGACGAAGCGCTGGTCGCGGTCATGCACGCCAACGGGCTCGAGGTCCGCCACGAGGCCGGCATCATCCGCGTCGACACCGTGCAGAACCTGAGGCTGACCGAGGAGCTGGTCGACCTGAACACGATCCTCGTGCAGCTCAACTACATCGCGGCGTCCGACGCGGTCCCCGTCGTGACCCCGCTGAAATCGGAGCGCGGGAGCGTCACCGCCGACGCCAAGACGAACTCGCTCGTCATCACCGATATCCCCGACCGCGTGCGCCGGATCACCGACATCCTCCGCGAGCTGGACGTCCAGACCCCGCAGGTGACCATCAAGGCCAAGATCGTGTTCGTGAACAAGGTCGACCTGCGGGATCTGGGTGTGAAGTGGCGGCTCGAGAACCTGCGCGACCCGACCGTCGATACGCACATCCTCGCCAACACCGAGGGGACGCTGGCCGATCCCTTCCTCGACCTTTCGCTCGGCACGCTGGCCTCGGGCCTGAACGTCGGCGGCCTCCTGCAGGCGCTGGAGCAGCGCGAGCTGGCCGACATCCAGGCCGAGCCGCAGACGACCGTTCTCGACAACCTTCCCGCCGAAGTTTTCGTCGGCGAGAGGACGCCCATCCGCGTCCTGGACGTCGGGGCCGACACGCCCGAGGCCCGGGCCAGCGTCGAGCTGATCGAGACGGGGATCATCCTGAGAGTGACACCGCACATCACGGCCAACGGCAAGGTGCTGATGCAGCTCCTGGCCGAGCGGTCGGGGGTCGCGGTGACGGACCCGGCGATCGGCGTCACGTTCAACACCCAGCGCGCGACCTCGCAGATCCTGGTCGACGACGGGGAGACGGCGGTGATCGGCGGCCTGACCGTGCAGGACCTCTCGACGGTCCGCAGGGGGGTTCCGATCCTCATGGACATCCCGGTCCTGGGAGGCCTGTTCCGGACCGAGCGCAAGCGCGAGGAGAAGCGGGACCTCCTCATCTTCGTGACCCCGTACATCATGCCCGTCGATGACCCTTCGCCGGAAACGGTCACCGCCGTCTGTCTCGAGGACCAGCCGTGGTTCCGGAGCGACGAGCCCGTCCTCCACAACGGCGAGCGGTGGCTCAGGTTCGGCACGCCGCGCCGCATGGACCCGCGGAGCCTGGTCGCGACCGGAAACTTCCGTGGCGTCCCGATCTACGCCACGGTCGAGACCGCGGCGATCGAGATCCACATGCCGCTCTGCGCGGAGGGGCTGTACCAGACCTATCGCATGGCCCCCGGGATCCGGGGGACCCAGGGATGACGCTCCTGTCCCGCCCCATCCGGATCGGCGTGGCGCTCCTGGCCATGGCGTGCCTGGCGGGCGCGGGGTGCGACGACGCGCTCGTCGACGACGCCCCCGGGGGCGGGCGGCCGGACCGGCTGGTCCACGTCTCGGGCCCGACCCTGGTCGCGGTCCTGGGCGGGCAGGCGGGGGCCTTCCTCCGGCTTCGGGTGGTGGACCGCTCGGGAGATCCGGTCCGGGCCGCCGTCGTCCACTACGTGGTCCTGGCCGGCGCCGGCGTCTTCGCGTCCGACAGCAC
>DASRVA010000058.1:0-19896 GCA_035687745.1 Gemmatimonadota bacterium | reverse complement strand
CAACGGCGGCGCCGAGCCGTTCGGCGTCCGGCGGCTGATCCGTCAGGTGGCGTCCGAGGTGCCGGTCCCCATCTTCTTCCACGCTCACAACGACCTCGGCCTCGCCACCGCCAATGCGTGGGCGGCCGTCGAGGCCGGGGCGTCGGGGCTGGACGTGACCGTCAACGGCCTCGGGGATCGTGCGGGCAACGCCAGCCTGGAGCAGGTCGTCATGCTCCTCCGGCTTCAGGGCCGGGCGACGGGCGTGGATCCGTCCGCGCTGCAGGGTCTCTCCCGTCTGGTCGAGTCCTCGAGCGGTGTGCCGGTCTCGGACCTCGCGCCGGTGGTCGGCCGTCACGTCTTCGATCACGAGTCGCCGGCGCACGTGGAGGCGCCGACGGAATTCGAGGCGTTCGACCCGGGCCTGGTCGAGCACGAAAGGAGCTTCCCCAGATGAGCGACCGGGCGGACGTCGTCCTCTTCAACCCCGCGCCGCGGAGCGGCTTCCAGGCGCACCGGCGGGTCGAGCTTCCTCTCAGCGTGCTGTGCCCGGCGACGCCCCTCGACCGGCAGGGTTATCGCGTCAGGATCGTCGACCAGTTCGCCAACCCGCACTGGGAGCGGGAGTTCAGGGCCGCCCTCGCCGAGCGCCCGATCTGCCTCGGGGTCACCTGCATGACGGGGCCCCAGATCCTGCGGGCGATCGAGGCCTCGCGGGCCGCCAAGGAGCTCCACCCGGGGCTGCCGGTGGTCTGGGGCGGGATCCACGCCAGCCTCCTCCCCGAGCAGACGCTGGGGAATCCGGCGATCGACGCCGTGGTCGTGGGCGAGGGCGAGGCGTCGTTCGCGGATCTCGTGAAGGCGCTCGAGGACGGGAGACCGCTCTCCGACGTGGCCGGGATCGTCTACAAGAGGGAGGACGGCCGGGTCTGGGCCACGGGCGAGCGCCCCTTCATCGAGCTCGACAAGGAGCCGCCCCTCTCCTACCACCTGCTGGACATGGACCTCTACCGGCGGCGCATGTTCGGGGTCGACCACGTGACCTTCAACTCGAGCCGCGGATGCCTCTTCCGCTGCGCCTTCTGCTGGGACCCGGTCATGCACAAGCGGAAGTGGCGGGCCATGGAGCCGGAGACCGTGCTCGATCACCTGCAGCGCATCATCCGCGATTACGGGATCCGCGGATTCCTGTTCACGGACGACCATTTCTTCATCGACCTGCCCCGCGCCCGCGGGATCATCGAGGGGATCGTGCGGCTGAACCTCGACGTCACGATCAGCAAGCTGCAGATCCGGGCGGATACCATCTGCCGCATGGACACCGAGTTTCTCGATCTCATGGTGCGGGCCGGTGTCAAGCGGTTCACGGTGGGCATCGAGTCCGGGAGCCAGCGGGTGCTGGACCTGATCAAGAAGGACATGACGGTGGAGCAGGCGATCGAGGCCAACCGCAAACTGGCCCCTTATCCCATCATCCCGCTGTACCTGTTCATGATGGGGATGCCGACGGAAACCCCGGACGAGCTGCGCCAGAGCATCGCCCTGGCCGAGCAGATGATCGAGGACAATCCGAAGGCGGCCAAGACCTTCAACATCTACACGCCGTACCCCGGCACCGAGCTCTACGGGATCGCCCTCGGCCGCGGCCTCAAGGTCCCGGAGCGGCTCGAGGACTGGGCGCGGTTCAACTTCCGCAACGTCCAGAAGGACGCCGACTGGATCGAGCCCGAGACGAAGCGGCTGGTCGAGTACCTGGACTTCCCGCTCATGTTCCTGGGCTCCAACTTCACCCAGCCCTACCGCCGGACGAACCCGGTCGTGGTGTCGCTGGGCAAGCTCTATGCGCCGGTCGCGCGCTACCGGGTCGACAACTTCGACGTCCGCTTCCCGATCGAGTCCAAGGTCGTCAAGTCGCTGGGCCTCTTCGCCCGTCAGGACTGACACGGCTCTGGACAGCCCACCCGGGCCGTGGTACGCTCACCGCAATCCACTCCGGCACAAACCCCAGCCGCCTCGAGCTCCACGCTCGACCGTCTCCAAGGAGGCGCCCATGATCCATGCAGGTCTCCCAACCGCCACCCTCGCCCTCCTCCTGTCCGTCCCAATCGGCACCGCGGTCGCCCAGGTCGGTTCCTCGACCCTCGACACCGACCAGCTCGCGACGACCCTCATCACCGCGAACGCCGGCGTCCAGGCGGACGACATCGTCCTGATCACCGGAACCGCGGAAGACCTCCAACTCCTCGAGGACCTCGCCATCCAGGCCCGCGTGATCGGCGCGCACCCGCTGATCGTCGTCGGAAGCGACCGGCTCACGCGCCGCATGTTCGTCGACGTCCCTGCCGAGTTCGACGCGCAGAGCCCCCGGCTCGGCCTGGAGCTCGCGCGGATCGTCGACGTCCAGATCAACGTGCCCACGGGGAACGATCCGGGCCTCCTGGCCGACGTTCCGCCTGAGCGGTTCGCCGCGGTCGGGAAGACTCTCTCAGCCGTCGACGCGGCCCAGCGCGAGCACGGCCTCAGATACGTGGAGCTCAGCAACGAGATGTATCCGACCGACTGGCGGGCCGAGCGGTTCGGTCTCTCGCGGGACGAGCTTTCCGACCTCTTCTGGTCCGCGGTCCAGGTCGAGCCGGCGCGGCTCCAGACGGCAGGGGAAGCCATCCGGTCGCGAATCGAGACCGGAAAAGTCCTCAGGATCACCGATCCGAACGGGACCGACCTCGAGGTCGGGATCGAGGGCCGGCCGGCCTACGTGAGCGACGGCGTGATCGACGAGGCGGATCTGGCGAAGGGCCCGGCGGGACGCTCGGTGTGGCTCCCGGCAGGCGAGGTCTACGTTACGCCCGTCCCCGGAACCGCCCGCGGCAAGGTGGTCGTCGACCGCACCTTCGTGGAAGGACAGGAGGTCCGCGACCTGACGCTCGAGTTCGAGGACGGCCGCGTGACCTCGATGACCGCCGCCTCGGGGCTGGATCGGCTGAAGGCCATCTACGACGTGGCGGACGACGCGAAGGCCGAGTTCGCCTACGTGGACATCGGGCTCAACCCGAGCCTGGCTGCGAACAAGGACCGGATGCGCAGCTGGACCCCGGCCGGCATGGTCACGATCGGGATCGGGAACAACACGTGGGCCGGTGGCGAGAACTCCTCCAACTTCGGCTGGAACGGCCACCTGGCGGGCGCGACGGTCACGATCGACGGTGAACCGGTGGTGGAAGACGGGAGCTTGAAGGAGGTCTCGGCCTCGGGCAGCTGACGGAACGGAACGGGTCCGGCGCGCGCCCTTGCGCGCCGAACCCGTCACCCCCCTGCCGCCAGCGCCTCCTTCGCCTGCTCCCTGAGCCGGCCACGGTCCACCTTGCCGAGATGCGTGCGCGGGAGGGACTCCAGAAACAGGACTTCACGCGGATACTTGTAGGGCTCGAGCGCCCCCCGGACGTACGCCTGAAGCTCCCGGGCCAGCCCGTCCCCCGGATCCTCGGCGACCACGAACGCACACGGCTTGGTGAGGCCCGTCCCGTCCTGGGCACCCACGACCGCCGCCTCGCGGACGGCCGGGTGCCGGAGGAGGCAGTTCTCGACCTCCTTCGGCGCCAGCCATTTCCCCGACACCTTGAGCATGTCGTCGCCCCGTCCGCAGTAGGCGAAGTAGCCGTCCCTCGCGCGCTGCACCATGTCCCCGGTGACGTACCACTCTCCCCGGAACGCCTCGCAAGTCGCCTCCATGCGCTGCCAGTAGGCGATCGCGCGCGAGGCCCCGCGCACCCAGAGCCAGCCCACCTCGCCGTCCGGGACGGGCCGTCCCTCGTCGTCACGGACCTCGAGGTCGAACCCGGGAACGGCCTCGCCCAACGTTCCCCGCCGGACCCGCCCGGGGCGGTTGGTCAGGAAGATGTGCCACATCTCGGCCGTCCCGAGACCGTCCAGGAGCTCGACCCCGAACGTCTCGTCCCACCGTCGGTGGAGCTCGACCGGGAGCGCCTCCCCGGCCGACGTCGCGAGCCTGAGGCTCGACAGGTCCCGCCGCGCGGCGTCCGGGTCGTCCACCATGAGGTGGACCATCTTGGGCACGTTGACGAGGAGGGTCGGCCGGTGGCGCCCGATCGCCTCGAAGAGGACGTCCACGGTGACCGGCTCCGGGAACAGGACCGCCGACGCCCCCACCGAGAACGGGAACAGGAGGTTCGAGCCCATGGCGTAGCCGAAGTAGAGCTTGGGCACCGAGATCGTGACGTCGTCCTCGCCGATCCCGAGCACGCCCTTGGCATAGAGCTCGGTCGAGTTGGCGTACGACGCGTGGGGCTGGACGACCGCCTTCGGCATACCGGTCGTCCCGCCCGAGAAGAGCCAGATCGCCGGATCGTCGCGGTGGCTCGGGAAGTTCTCGATCTCGGCGGGCGACCGGTCCAGCTCGGCCAGGAGATCGGGATCGGTCACGTCGAGGACGCGTCGGAGGTGACGGGCCGCCGAAGCCGCCGTTCGAACCGCGGCGGCCGACGTAGAATCGACCACGACCGCCGCCGCGCGCGTGTAGTCGAGGAACTCCCGCATCGACTCGGCCGGGAGCCCCGGGTTGACCATGACCACGACCGCGCCAATCTTGAGCGTCCCGAAGAGGGCGGCGACCAGCTCGGGCCCGTCGGAAAGAGCCAGAAGCACGCGTTGCTCGGGCTCGACCCCGGCCTTCTCGAGCACGTGGCCGAAGCGGCCGGCCATGGCCTGCACCTCGGCGTAGGTGAGATTGCCCGCACCGGTGCGCAGCGCGATACGGCCGCCGCGACCCTCCCGGATCCGGTCGTCGAGGAAGTAATCGGAGATGTTGAAGGATTCCGGTGGCGTGAACGACACGGTTCGGCATGATACGCGTGCGGCGCAACCACGGCCAACCGGGCCCTGGTGACGCAGGAGCTCGCGTTCCTCACCTGGGAGGAGGCCCGCGGCCGGCTGCCCGGCGCGGTGGCCATCCTGCCCGTCGGGGCGATCGAGGCCCACGGCCCCCACCTCCCCCTCGCGACCGACGTGGTGATCGCCGAGGCGATGGCGCGAGCCGCGGCGGGCTTCCTCGAAGCGCGCGGCCGGCCCGCGATCGTCCTTCCGTCGCTGGCCTACAGCCCGGCCCGGTTCGCGGCCGGGTTCGCGGGGACGATCTCTCTGAAGCCCGCGACCCTGACCGCGTTCGTCCTCGACGTCGCCCGGAGCCTCGGAGCTCACGGGATCCGGGCGCTCGCGATCGCCAACGCGCACCTGGATCCGGATCACCTGGGCGCTCTGCGGGCGGCCGAAGAGCGGCACGAGGCCGACCTTCCCCCGATCGTGTTTCCGGACCTGACCCGGCGCCCGTGGGGGTCGCGCCTGACCGAGGAGTTCCGCTCCGGCGCCTGCCACGCCGGACGCTTCGAGGGGTCGGTCGTCCTGGCCGAGCGTCCCGAGCTGGTCCGCGAGGCGGCCCGGGCCGGGCTTCCGCCGAACCCGGTCTCGCTCTCGGAGGCGATCCGGGCCGGCGCGGGGACGTTCGAGGAGGCGGGCGGACCCAGGGCCTACTTCGGCGATCCGGCCGCGGCGACGGCCGAGGAGGGCCGGGAAACGGTGACGGTCCTGGGCGGGATCGTCGCCGACGCGGTCGACGAGGCCCTGGCGGGGTGCCCATGACGGCGTCCTTTCTTCGAGGTTGCGGCGCGGTCGTGACCGGCGGCGGCCGCGGGATCGGCGCGGCTGCCGCGCGCGCGCTGGCCGAAGCCGGAGCGCGGGTTTTCGTCGCCTCGCGCTCGGTCGATCAGGTCGAGCGCGTCGCGGAGGATCTCCGCGCGGCCGGGCACGAGGCATGGGGCGAGGGTTGCGACGTGACCGACGAGGCCTCGGTCGAAGGGCTCGCGCGTTCCGCCGCCGAGCGCCTGGGCGCCGTCGACGTCCTCGTCCAGTCTGCCGGCATGGCTTTCTCCGCCCCACTCCACCGGATGACGCTCGCCGAGTGGGAGGAGATCTTCCTTGTCAACGTGACCGGGGCCTTTCTCTGCACCCGGGCCTTCCTTCCGGGGATGGTCGAGCGGGGATGGGGGCGGATCGTCCACGTCGCCTCGGTGGCGGGGCTCGCGGGCGCCAAGTACATCTCGGCCTACGCGGCATCCAAGCACGCTTTGGTCGGCTTTACCCGGTCCGTGGCGGCCGAGGTGGCGCCTTCCGGCGTGACCGTCAACGCCGTCTGCCCGGGCTACGTGGACACCGCCATGACACGCGAGTCGGTCGCGCGGATCGCCGCGAAGACCGGCCGCTCGGAAGCGGAGGCCATGGTCGCCATCGTGGCCGCCAACCCGCAGGGCCGCCTGATCGAGCCCGGCGAGGTGGCGCGCGCGGTGACATGGCTCTGCGAGGAGGAGGCGCGCGGCGTGAACGGCCAGGCGATCGTGATCGACGGCGGCGGGATGGCGGGCGCGCGATGAGCTGGCGGATCGTGAACCCCGGTTCCCTCGTCCCCCCGCGGGGCTGGAACCACGGCATGTTGTGGGACGGCCGCGGAAGGGTCCTTTTCGTGGCCGGTCAGACGGCCAGCGACGCCTCGGGCCGGACCGAGCTGGACTTTGCGGGCCAGTTCCGGCTCGCGCTCGAGCGCGTGGCGACGGTCGTTCGGGAAGCGGGCGGGGAGCCGGCCCACATCGGCCGGCTCGTGATCTACGTCACCAACATGGATACCTACAACGAAAGCCGGAAAGTCCTCGGCGAGGCGTACCGCGATGTGATGGGGCGTCACTATCCGGCGATGGCGCTGGTCGAGGTCGTCCGGCTCGTCGACTCCGATACGAAGGTCGAGATCGAGGCCATCGCCGTCCTGCCGGATGCGTAGGGGCACGGGATCACCCTCAGCGGGGCGGCGCCGGTGATCGAGCCCCGAACGTTCCGCTATGAGCTCGACGCCTCGACCGGTGTCACGACGATCACGCTCGATCGCCCCGACCGGCTGAACGCGCTCACCTTCGACGTCTACGCCGAGCTCACCCGGACCTTCCGGGACCTGGATCGAGAGGCGGGCGTCCGCGCGGTCGTCATCACGGGAAGGGGCCGCGCCTTCTGCTCGGGCGGGGACGTCGAGGACATCATCGGGGCCCTCTTCGACCGGGACGACGAAGGTCTCTACGCGTTCACGCGGATGACTTGCGATCTGATCCTCGCGATCCGCCGCTGCCGCCGTCCGGTCGTGGCCGCGCTGAACGGCACCGTGGCGGGCGCCGGCGCGGTCATCGCCGCCGCCTGCGACGTCCGGATCGCGGCCCGCTCCGCCCGGATCGCGTTCCTCTTCACCAGGGTCGGGCTGTCGGGCGCCGACATGGGGGCGGCGTGGCTCCTGCCGCGGCTGGTCGGGCTCGGCCGCGCCACCGAGATCCTCATGACCGGCGACTTCGTGGACGCGGAGGAGGCTGGGCGGATCGGCCTCTACAACCGTGTCGTCCCCGACGAGCGGGTCCTGCCGGAGGCGCTCGAGCTGGCGGCCCGTCTCGCCAAGGGACCCTCGGCCGCCCTCGCCGTCACCAAGCGCGCGTTGGACGACGAGGCCACGATGGGGTTGGAGGAAGCGCTCGAGGCCGAGGCGCGCGCGCAGGCCGCCTGCATGCGGGACCCGAGCTTTCGGGAGGCGTACGAGGCGTGGCGGGAGAAGCGCCCCCCCGCTTTCGGATGATCCCGCCAACAGACGGGCCAGAGCCTGGCACGGTCATCGCAGATTCGTCTCGAAGAACTCCACGACTTTCTCCACCAGCTCTTCCTCCGACGGCCGGATCTCACCGCCGACGGGCTCGAGGCCGTGGCGGGCGTTCTCCACGATGACCAGCTCCGCCGGAACCCCGGTCGCGCCGAGTCGCTCGAAGAGAAGCTCGGACTGCCGGGCCGGCACCTGGGGATCCCGATCCCCGTGCAGGATCAGAAACGGGGGATCGTCCGGCGTCACGTGGGTCGTCGGGCTCGCCCCGGCAATCACCGGGGAGTCGAGATCCGAGGTCCCGAAGACGAGCTCGAGGTGCAGCGCTTGTCCCGGGGGCCAACCTTCCCCGTCGGTCAGATCGGCCGGCCCGTAGAAGTCGACCACGGCCTGGACGCGCGACGACTGGCCGGAGTGACCGCCGTCACCCTCGAACCCGGCGCCGGCGTCGGTCGCTCCCAGCATCGCGGCCAGATGACCTCCCGCGCTCGTCCCCCACGCGCCGATCCGGCGGTCGTCGATCCCGTAGGCCTCGCTCTGGGCCCTGAGAAATCGGATCGCGCACTTGGCGTCCTCGATCTGGGCCGGCCAAGGCTGGAAGGGAGCGAGACGGTAGTCGGCCGAAGCCACGACAAACCCGCGCTCGAGGAGCGGCCCGCGGATCCGCTGCAGCCAGTCGCTCTCGCTCTTGTCTCCACCCACCCATCCCCCTCCGTGCAGGAAGAGCGTGGCCGGCGCGTGGGCCGGCGCCGACGGGCCCGGGAAGAAAAGGTCGATCCGGAGGTCGGTCCCGCCGGCGCGGCAGTACGTCACGTCCAGAAAGGCCGTCCCACGCGGTACCTCGGCTCCGGGACCGGTAGGACCTTCTTCGCCGCAGGCTACGCCCGCAACGAGCAGGAAAAGCGTGATCGGACGCCGGGCGCCTCCCCCGCGCGTCTCGAGCCGGTTCATGGCCATGCCCGCTGCGCCTTTCTCCGACCTTGGAAGAAGTTCCTCGTGCCCGGTAAGCATAGCCCGCCGGCTGTCCTGCGGATAGGTTGACGGCCGCTCCGATTGCGATCGGAAGCCTCGTCCCTCGAGCCGAGTGCCGTTGACCGACATCCCTACGATCCGCGCTTTCCTGGACGATCGTCACGTCGACCTGGCGGACCGAATCAACGACTTCGCCCAGGCGTTCCTGGCCCCCCTCCCCGAGCCGGACGACGATCCCGCGGCCCGTGCTCAGGCCCGCGAGATCCTCGTTCTACTCGGCGAATCGGAGTGGTATGCGCCGATCCTCGCGCAGGACCTGCGGGCGGTGTGCCTGATTCGCGAATCCATCGCGGCCGCCTCGCCGCTGGCCGACGCCGTGTATGCCCTCCAGGCCCTGGGCTCGACACCGATCCACCTCGCCGGCTCCGATTACCTCCGCGAGCGGTGGCTCCCCGCCATGGCGCGTGGAGAGGCGATGGCTGCCTTCGCGATGACCGAGCGCGAGGCGGGGAGCGACGTCGCCTCGATCCAGACCACCGCCCGCCGTGACGGGAGCGACTGGGTGCTGGACGGGGTCAAGACATTCATCTCGAACGCGGGGATCGCCGACTTCTACACGGTCTTCGTCTCGACCGACCCCGGGCGGGGCCACAAGGGGATCTCGTGCTTCGTGGTTCCGGGTGACGCCGACGGGCTCGTCTTCGAGGGCGCGCAGGTGCTGAGCGCGCCCCATCCCCTGGGGACGATCCGCTTCGACGGCTGCCGGGTTTCCGCGGACTCCCTGATCGGCGAGGAGGGGCAGGGGTTCAAGCTGGGTCTCGCGACCCTGGACCGCCTCCGCGCCACGGTGGCCGCGGCCGCCTGCGGGATGGCGGCCCGGGCGCTCGAGGAAGCGCTCGGTCACGCGCGGGAGCGGCGGCAATTCGGGAAGCCCCTGGCCGAGTTCCAGCTCGTCCAGGAGAAGCTGGCCCGGATGGCGACCGATCTCGCGGCAGCCCGGCTCCTCACCTACAGGGCGGCGTGGGAGAAGGACAGAGGCGCGGAGCGGGTGACGGTCGAGGCGGCCATGGCGAAGGCGTTCGCCACCGAGGCCGCCCAGCGGATCGTCGACGACGCCGTCCAGATCCTGGGCGGGCGCGGGGTTCTCGCCGAGCATCCCGTCGACCGGCTCTACCGCTCGATCCGGGCGCTCCGGATCTACGAAGGGACGACCGAGATCCAGCACCTCGTGATCGCCGGCAAGCTGATCGAGGCGTCCGCCACGTGAAGGTCGCCATCGTCGGCGGCGGGCCGGCCGGTCTCTATCTCGCCATCCTCCTGAAGAAAGCCGATCCGTCCCACGAGGTGATCGTCCACGAGCGGAATCGCCCCGACGACACCTACGGCTTCGGCGTGGTCTTCTCAGACGCCACGCTCGAAAGCCTTGCCGCGGCCGACCCGGAGACGTTCGTGGCGATCGAGCGCGCCTTCTTCCACTGGGACGACATCGACATCCACTACAAGGGTGAGGTCCTCTCCTCGACCGGGCATGGCTTCAGCGGGCTCGAGCGGCGGGCGCTCCTGGAGATCCTCGCCGACCGCTGCCAGGCGCTGGGCGCGGAGCTGCGCTTCGAGTCCGAGATCGACGATTCGGAGAGCCTCGCCGACGCCGACCTCGTGGTGGGGGCGGACGGGGTCAACAGCACGGTACGCGAGCGCTGGCGGCAGGCGTTCGAGCCGACCATCGACTGGCGCCCGAACAAGTTCGTGTGGCTGGGGACCACGCACCCGTTTCCAGCCTTCAAGTTTTACTTTAAGTACGATGCCAATGGGCTATGGCGTGTACATGCTTATAGATACTCTGAAAGCCTCTCCACCTTCATCGTCGAGACCACCGACGAGACCCTCGCCCGGAGCGGGCTCGAGGACCGCCCCGAAAAAGACACCCTCGCCTTCTGCGAGGAGCTCTTCGCGGAGGAGCTGGACGGCCACCGGCTGATCGCCAACCGCTCGGTCTGGCGCAGCTTCCCCACGCTGACCTGCGGCGCCTGGAGCCACGGGAACGTCGTCCTGATCGGCGACGCCGCACACACGGCCCACTTCTCGGTCGGCTCGGGAACCAAGCTGGCGATGGAGGACTCGATCGCGCTCGCGGCCGCATTGCGCGCGCATGCGTCGGTGCCGGCCGCGCTCGCCGCCTACGAGGCCGAGCGCCGTCCGCTGGTCGCGAGCCTCCAGCGGGCCGCCAAGGCGAGCCTCGTCTGGTTCGAGGGGACCGAGCGGTACATGGAGACCGAGCCGATCCAGTTCGCCTTCAACCTCCTCACCCGATCGCTCCGGATCACCCACGAGGACATGAAGACGCGCGACCCCGCGTTCACCGCGCGTGTGGACCGCTGGTTCGCCGAGCGGGCGGCCGAGCAGAGCGCGGTCGAGGTCCCGCTGGATCCCCCGCCGCCACCGCTCTTCACCCCGTACAGAATCCGGGAGCTCCTCCTCCATAACCGCGTCGTCGTCTCCGCCATGTGCCAGTACTCCGCCGAGGACGGCACGCCCAACGACTGGCACTTCGTCCATCTCGGGAGCCGGGCCGTGGGCGGCGCAGGGCTCGTCATGGCCGAGATGACGGACGTCTCGCCGGAGGGGCGGATCTCGCCGGGCTGCACTGGCATGTACGACCCCGAGCACGTCGCGGCCTGGCGACGCATCGTCGATTTCGTCCACCGACACTCCATCGCGGCCATCGGGATCCAGATCAGCCATGCCGGCCGAAAGGCCTCCACGCGCCTCGCATGGGAGGGAAGCGACGAGCCGTTGCCCGACGGCAACTGGGAAATCATGGCCCCTTCCCCCATCCCCTGGTTCCCGCACAGCCAGGTGCCGCGCCAGATGACACGGGAGGACATGGACCAGGTCGTAGCGGATCACGCGCGGGCGGCACGGATGGCCGACGAGTCGGGGTTCGATCTCCTCGAGATCCATATGGCGCACGGATACCTGCTCGCCTCGTTTCTCTCGCCAGCCACCAACCGCCGCGACGATGCGTACGGCGGCCCGCTCGAGAACCGGATGCGCTTTCCGCTGGAGGTCTTCGACGCGGTCCGGGCCGAGTGGACCACCAAGCCGCTATCGGTGCGCATATCGGCCGTCGACTGGGTCCCCGAGGGACAGCGGATCGAGGATTCGATCGAGTTCGCGCGGATCCTCAAGGAGCGCGGCGTGGACATCGTCGACGTATCGGCGGGTCAGACCGTCCCGCACGCCAGGCCCGAGTACGGCCGCCAGTTCCAGACGCCCTTCAGCGACCGGATCCGGCACGAGGTCGGGGTCCCCACGATGGCGGTCGGCAACATCTCCTCCTACATGGACGTGAACACGATCCTGGCCGCCGGCCGGGCCGACCTCTGCGCCCTTGCGCGGGCTCACCTGTGGGACCCCTACTGGACACGCAACGCCGCCTGGCGCCTCGGCTGGGACCTGCGCTGGCCGGACCCCTACTCCACGCTCAACAGGTACACGCCGCGCTTCGAGTAGCCGCCTCGGAGTAAGCTCGCTGACAGCCGATTCGAGCCGGCATCGACTACCCTGAGGTCACGGAAGCTTCACGAATTCCATCTCTCCTTGCCGAAAGGAACGAGCGATGACCCATCATGAGCACGACGAATACCGGGCGGAGAACCGGATGAAGACCGCGCGCCGGAACGTCGTCAGCGCCGTGTTCCACGACGCCGAGAACGCCGAGGACGCTTATGCTCGGGCGATCGAGCGCGGCTACTCGCGAGAGGACGTCATGGTCCTCATGTCCGACCAGGCCAGGGACGAGTACTTCCCCAGCGAGCGGGTCGAAGTCGAGAGAGAGAGCAAGGCGATGGAGGGAGCCGGTGTCGGTGGGGCGCTCGGGACCGCGCTGGGGGCGATCGCCGGCGCGATCGCCGCGGTTGGCACGGCGGTCGCGATCCCCGGGCTCGGCCTGATCGTGGCGGGGCCGCTCCTCTTCGGCCTCGCGGGCGCGGGTGCGGGTGGTATGACCGGAGGCATCGTCGGCGGCCTGGTGGGGGTCGGGATGTCCAAGGATCGGGCGACCGTGTACAAGACCGCGATCGAGGAGGGCGGCGTGGTGCTGGCCGTCGAGCCGCGGAACGAGGCCGATGCCGAGTGGCTGGCCGAGACGTGGGACGAGGCCGGTGGGGACGAGATCTACCGGGGCTAGCTTCCACCGCCAGCAACGCGGTGCATCGCAGACGGCCCGGGCCGCCCCGATCACGACGGTCCGGGCTTCCTGCATTCCTGCCGTTCGAAAACCCTGACGCGACGCCGCTCGCCGGCTATACTCCCGCTTCCGTGATTTCGCTCCTGGACCCGGGTGGCCCGGTCCGGAGCGCCGCTTCTAGGACCCGAAAGGCAGGAGCTCTCTCTGCATGACCCTCTACATGGACATCCACCGGAATATGGACGCCACCCCGGAGGAGATCGAAAAGGCCCACCTCAGCGATCTCGAGGCCCAAGGGAAGCACGGCGTGAAATACCTCAAGTACTGGGTCAATCCCGACGCCAAGACCGTCTGCTGTCTCGTCGAGGGCCCGAGCAAGGAGGCCTGTCAGGCCGTCCATCGGGAGGCGCATGGGCTCGAGGCTGACCAGATCATCGAGGTCGAGACCAACCTGGTCGAGGCGTTTCTCGGCGGCCAGTCGCAATCCCCCATCGGCACCGCTCTGTGGAAGAATGGGAATCTCGACCCGGGCTACCGGGTCATCTTCTTTACCGATCTGGCCGGCTCCACAGAAATGACCCAGCAATTAGGAGACGAGGCGGCCATGGGCGTCCTGCGGGTCCACGACACGATCGTTCGCCGCGAGATCTCCGCCCGCCGGGGTCGCGAGGTGAAGCACACGGGCGACGGGATCATGGCCTCGTTCGCGTCTCCGTCGGCGGCGGTCGAGGCGTCGCTGGCGATCCAGCGCGCGCTGGCCGCCCACAACCAGCGCGCCGACGACCACCCCGTTAGGGTGCGGATCGGGATGAGCGCGGGCGAGCCCGTGGAGGAGAACGAGGATCTTTTCGGAGCCGCTGTCCAGCTCGCTCGCAGGGCGTGTGAATACGCCAGCCCCGAACGGATCGTCGTGCCGACAGTCATCCGCGATCTGTGCGTGGGAAAGGGGTACAGCTTCGACGATCTGGGGGAGATTGCGTTGAAGGGCTTTCCCGCACCGGTGCGGCTGCACGAGGTCGTCTGGTCCTAGCGGTCGGCGCGACCCTGCACTACGAGAGGATCGACTACCAGCCCGAGCGAATGACTCCCAAGCCGCGGGTCGTCGGCGAGTCTCGCTGACGTACCTTTCACATGCCGCGCTCGCGAGGCGCGGCTTCCACTCAGATCCGGGGGTTTGTCATGACCAAACGGAGGAGGCGGGCCATCGGGGAACACGTGAGCGCAGTCGACGACGCCGAAGTGGACGGCCTGGCCGCCCGGCTCGAGGGCGAGGTTCTCTCGCCGGAGGACCCGGATTATGACGAAGTGCGGGCCGTGTGGAACGGCATGATCGATCGCCGTCCCGGGCTGATCGCCCGTTGTGCCGTAGCCGACGACGTCCTCGAGGCCATCGGGTTCGCGCGCGAACGCGGACTCGAGGTCGCCGTTCGCGGGGCGGGCCATCACATCGCCGGAAATTCGGTTTGCGAGGGGGGACTCCTGATCGACCTCTCGCCCATGAAGGCGATCCAGGTCGATCCTCGTGCCCGAACGGCCCGGGTCGCTCCGGGCGCCACCCTGGCCGACATGGACAGCGCGACTCAGGCGCACGGGCTGGCCACGCCGCTCGGCGTCAACTCGACCACCGGGATCGCCGGTCTCACCCTGGGGGGCGGCTTCGGCTGGCTCTCCCGGATGCACGGCCTCACGGTCGACAACCTGGCCGCCGCCGAGATGATTAACGCGGACGGGGAGCGACTCAGGGCGAGCGAGGACGAGAACCCCGATCTCTTCTGGGCGTTACGAGGCGGGGGCGGGAACTTCGGCGTCGTGACGTCGTTCGAGTACCGTCTCCACGAGGTCGGGCCAGAGGTCCTATCGGGCCTGATCGTCCACCCGTTCGACCACGCGCGCGAGGTGCTCGATCGGTATCGCGAGTTCGCGGACGACAGCCCGGATGAAGTCACCCCGTGGTTCGTCCTGCGCAAGGCACCCCCACTTCCCTTCCTGCCGGAAGAGGTTCATGGGCGGATGATCCTCATCCTGCCCGTCTTCGTAGCCGGCGACATGGACGCGGGGAAGCCGCTGGTCGAGCCCCTCCGCGCGATCGGAAAGCCGATCGCCGACGTAGTCGGACCGCATCCTTACACGGGATGGCAGCAGGCGTTCGATCCCCTGCTCACCCCCGGCGCACGCAACTACTGGAAGTCCCACAACTTCGCCGCGCTCGAGGACGAAGCCCTCGACGCGATCGTCGAGTACGCGGGACGGCTGCCCAGCGATCAGTCGGAGATCTTCGTGGCGCGGGTGGGAGGCGCCATCAACCGGAAGCCCTCCGACGCAACCGCGTATCCTCACAGGGACGCGGAGTATCTCATGAACGTGCACACGCGCTGGGAGAATCCGGGCGAAGACGACCGTTGCGTCGCGTGGGCCCGCGAATTCTTCGACGTCATGACCCCCCACGCCACGGGCGGCGTGTACGTGAACTTCATGCCCGCCGATGAGACCGGGCGCGTAAAGGCGGCCTTGGGCCCGAACTACGACCGGCTGGCCCGGCTCAAGCGCCGCTACGATCCCGACAACTTCTTCCACCTGAACCAGAACATCGCGCCGGTCGCCAGCGAGTGACCGGGTGGACGCGCGGCGGCTCGTCGACGAGATCCGAACCGACCTCCGCCCGGTCGAAGAGGAGATCGCGAACCATGCCTTTCCCCGGGCGATAGAGTCCGGGTCCGTTCCGATTGAGGCTCTCCGCGCCTTCGCCGGTCACCAGCGCCACATCGTGGCCAGCGACCTGCGCTCGATCGCCCTCCTGGTTCACCGCTACGGCCACACGTCGGCGGGACCCTTTCTGATCGGGGTGCAGGAGGGGGAGCGTACGGCACAGGATCGTCTGGTCGTCCTTGCCCGTCGGGTCGGGATGTCCGAGACCGAGCTAGAGTCGTACGAGGTTTCCGCGGGCGGCTTCGCCTACGGGGCCTTCATGGCCTGGCAGGCTCTCTACGGATCGGCGGCTGAGTTCGTCGCCGGCATCCTCGTCAACTTTCCGGTCTGGGGCTCGAGCTGCGGGCGGCTGAGTCGGGGCCTCCAGGAACACTACGGGTTCGATCCCCGGGAAACCGCTTTCCTGGACGGCTTTGCCGGGATGCCGCCGTTGGACGAGCCGGCCCTCTCGATCATCCAGGAGGGGCTCGACGAGGGCGTCAGAGCGGCGGACGTCCACCGGGCGGCGCGGCTCTTCCAGGCCTACGAGAAGATGTTCTGGGACGCGCTCCTGGAGGAAACGACTATTTCGCCACCGCGTCCAGGCTGACGACGGGCTCGTCGCCGACGACCTCGGCGCTGTGGACGGCGCCACTCGGCACCCGCAGACAGTCCCCCGACTCGAGCACGACCTCACCATCATCGGTCGTCATCCGGAAACGGCCGGACGCGACCGCGTCCACCTTCTCGACCGAATGGGTGTGGTCAGGGAACGACGTGCCCGGCGGATAGACGTACCGCGAGACCCGGTAGCCCCGGTCTTCCAGCTTCCTTCTCAGGGCCGATTCCGAGAACGGGCCGTCCCGCTTCTCGTCCCAGCGCTCGACGTCCATGCTGTCTCCTGCGCCCCGCGAGGCTATGGGCCGACCACGATCTCCGTCCGGGCGTAGAGATACCGGCCGTTGAAACCGAACGGCGAGGCCGACGGGAAGTTGAAGATGCCGAAGCTGTTGTCGAAGATCGCCCGGTCCGGGAACTCGTCGAAGAGGTTCCGCGCGCCGATAGCCAGCTCGAAGCGGTCGCTGAACCGGTAGCCCGCCTCGAGGTCGACCAGCGTCTTGGAATCGTAATCCTGGACACAATCCTCCCCGCAGATCCCGAGGAGCACCGACGTGAACGGTCCCCACAGCGAGGCCTGGCCCAGGAAGCTCCAGCGGTCGTTGGACCACCGTCCCTCGAAGGTGCTCCGCCACTTCGGCCGGCCACGCTCGAGCTCGATCAGACCCCCCTCGAGGAAGGGGCTGAAGAGCACAGCTCCGGTTCCCTCGAGCTCGGGCGGGGTACGGGTCCGGGTGACCTCGTTCTCGGTCCAGTTGTAGACGGCGGCCAGGTCGAGCGTGCCGCCACCGGCGGGCACCACGTACCGCGCCGTCAGGTCCACGCCGCGCGTTTCCGTATCCAGGCCGTTGGTGAAGAAACGCGCCGCTTGTACCTCCGGCACACCGGCTTCATCCAGGATCTCCTCGATCTCCTCACCGCTCACCTCGCTGGTCAGGATGATCCTGTCGTCGATCGTGATGAAGAAGACGTCGGCCGTAAGCGTGAACCGCTCTACGGGTGTCAGCGCGAAGCCGCCGCTGAAGTTCACCGACGTCTCTTCGTCGAGTTGCTCAGCGCCCAGGGCGATGGCAGCCGCGTGCTCGACCGGGAAGATCCCGGCCTCGAACGGAACCGGCTCGCCACCCTCGCCCAGCATGAAGTTGGTCACCGTGCTCTGATAGAAGATCTGGGACAGGGCCGGCGCCCGGAATCCGGAACTGACCGCGCCTCGCAGCACGAACTGCTCGGCGGGCTGGAAGCGCAGCGCGAGCTTCCCGGTCAGCTTCTCGCCGAAGTCGCTGTACGACTCGAACCGCGCCGCCACGTTGGCGAGGAACTCGGGGGTGAGATTCCCCTCCAGGTCCGCATAGACCCCGAAGTTGCTGCGCGCTTCGTCTTCCGTCACCTGGAATCCCGAGAAGACCTGGGCGCCAGGAGGCGCCGCGTCGCCGTTACGGTTCGGATGCCCGCCCTGGATGAACGAGGCCGGCTCCCCCGGCTCGATCAAATAGTTCTCCCAGCGGTACGCCGCGCCGAGCGCGAGGTTGAGCGGAGAGGTGAGAAACCCGACGTCGAACCCGCGCGAAACGTCGAGGCCGGTCACGACCTCGTTCAGGCTCAGCTCACCCGCGAAGAACTCGGTCTGGTTCGGGATGCCCGGGTCGTCGGCGTTGCCCAGGATCCCGTCGAGGCCCGGCGCACAGGGGACGTCGAGGCAGGGCCCCAGCGAAACGTTCAGCGTGTTGGCGAGGTTGTACTCGAACGCGTTGTGGCCCCATGAGGCGCCGGCGTCCCAGGTCCACTCTCCGGCCAGCCCCCGGACCCCGCCAACCGCCGAGCCGTCGGTGACGTCGGCATCGAACGTGGGTAGGAACCCGAGCGGGTAGATCTCCGGCCAGTTCCGGTCGCTGATCCCCTGCCGGCGGAAGCCCTGGCCGTCGCCTTCACGGAAGCTGTACCCGCCGAAGGCATAGAGCTCGGCACGATCGTTCTCGGCCAGCGGCACCTGGAGGTTGGCAAAGGTCAGGATGTCCTCCTGGTTGCCGTCTCCCCAGTGGTGGTTGGGCTGGGGGACCGGGTTCCGCTTGTCGATCACGTTCCCCTCGTCGTCCACCAGGTCAGCATCGCCATCCACGATCTGGTCCTCCGGGTCCGCCCCGGCCCGGTTGGTGGCGCTCCGGTCACGCCACTCGGCGAACAGGCTCAGCGAGCCCTCGCCCAAGGGCAGCCCGACCCCGCCGCTCACGTCCCGGATCGTCCCGTCCTCGTCGAAGTCCCCCGGGAAGTAGCGGCCGGTCGTCGCGCCCAGAGTGAGCGGGAAGACCCCCTCCTTCACGACCATGTTGACGACCCCGGCGATCGCATCCGAACCGTACTGCGCCGCGGCGCCATCGCGCAGCACCTCGATCCGGTCGATCATGCTGGCGGGCAGGGCGTTGAGGTCCACGCCGCTCGCCCCCGCCCCCATCCCGGCACCGAAGATGTGGACCAGCGCCGTCCGGTGGCGTCGCTTGCCATTCACGAGCACGAGAGTGTGATCCGGAGACAGTCCCCGGAGCGTGAAGGGACGTACGATGTCGGTGGCATCGGTGACGCTCTGGCGCGGGAAGTTTACGGACGGCGAGAGCTCCTCCAGGATCGCGCTGGTCTCGGGCGTCCCCTGGGATTGGACGTCCTCGGCGGAGAAGATGTCGACGGGCACGGCAAGCTCATCGGCCGCCGTATGAGCCGCGCGCGACCCGACGAACACCTCGACCTCTTCGACCTCGATGGCCTCCGTCACGAGGACGTAGTCGCGGGTCGCGGTCGCGCCCGCGGTGACCGTCACCACTTCGGACCGGTCGGTACGGCCCAGGGCTTCGGCACGCACCGTGTGCGTTCCGACGGGGATGCCGCGGAGGGCGTACCTGCCCTGTGGGTCGGTCACCGCGCCGAGATTTGTCCCGACGATACGGAGCTGCGCACCGGCGATCGCCACGCCATCCTGGTCGGTCACCGTGCCGATGATCGTGCCGGTCTGAGCCGCGGCAGTGACGGGAAGAGAGAGCAGCCAGAGGAGCACGAACGCGAAGCGTCGCATGGCGACCTCCTGGGCGCGTACACGTGAGTCCCCCGGTCCTCGACCGGTGGAATTGACTGTAACGACGCTATCAGGGACGCGGCCGGCGGGTCAAGAACCTGGCGCCCTGAACATCCTGATCCAGCCGGCGAAGGCGGCCAGGAACTTGGCCAGGTGCCCGCGGGTGGCCTCATCCGTCAGCCGGCCCTCCGCGTCGAACTTCTCGTGGGCGCGGGCCACCAGGATCTGGGGCTGGGGCATGCAGTAGGAGTTGGTGAACCCGAACGCCTGCCGGAGCTGGCTCTGGCCGCGCGCCGTCCCGGTCATCCCCGGCGAGGCCCCCATGACCGCGACCGGCTTGCCGTCCAGCGGCGATTCGCGGGGCGGCCGGGATGCCCAGTCGATCGCGTTCTTGGTGACGCCGGGCACGCCATGGTTGTACTCGGGGGTCGCGATAAGGAGTCCGTCGCCCGCGGCAATCGCGCGCTTGAACGCCGCGACCGGTTCGGGAAGCCCCGCCGCCTCGAGATCGGCGTCGTAGAGGGGAATCCCCGAGATGTCCACGATCTCGATCGTCAACCCTTCCGGCGCGACCCCAACCGCCGCCCGCAGGAGGGCCCGGTTGTAGGACCCGGCCCGCAGGCTGCCCGCGAACGCCGTCACGGCGAGGCCGGGTCGAGGGGTCGGGCTCAGGCGGCGAACCCGGGAATGACCTGCCCCTCC
>DASRVA010000057.1:0-2202 GCA_035687745.1 Gemmatimonadota bacterium | reverse complement strand
CGCATGTGCATCGTGACCGGTCGAGGCAAGCGGGCCATCGAGGACCATTTCGACGCCTCGGTCGAGCTGGAGTTCTATCTCCAGGAGCGCGGCAAGTGGGAGGAGCTGGCGCAGATCAAGACCATCTCCGACCTGGCGTCCGTCACCTACGTGCGCCAGAAAGAGCCGCTCGGCCTGGGCCACGCGATCCTCTGCGCGCGGCCCCTCGTGGGAGACGAGCCCTTCGCCGCCTTCCTGGGCGACGACATCATCGTGGCGGATCCGCCCGCCATCAGCCAGCTCTTGACCGTCCACGAGCAATTCGACAATCCCGTGCTGGCGGTCGAGCGGGTCCCCCGCTCGCAGCTCTCGATGTACGGCGTCATCAAGGGCACCCCCGTCTCCGAGAACGTCTACCTGGTCGAGGACCTGGTCGAGAAGCCCGCCCCGGAGGCCGCGCCGTCCGACCTCGCCATCATCGGCCGCTACGTGCTCACCCCGGACCTCTTCCCGATCCTGGCCGAGACCCCGCCGGACCATCGGGGCGAGATCCAGCTGACCGACGCGCTGCGGCGCTTGCGCGCCCGTCGGCCGCTCTACGCCGTTCGGTTCACCGGCCGGCGCTTCGACACGGGCGACAAGCTCGGATTCCTCAAGGCCACGGTGGAGATGGCGCTCGCCCGCCCCGATCTCGGGGACGCCTTCCGCGCCTATCTGGACACGGTTCGATAGGGGGCCGCGAGCGCGCCGGGACCCCCGCCTTGCTTGTGGGGGTGGTCGGCTTTTGCTAGAATCCTGGCACCTTTAACCGTTCTCGCCCAACAGGACGAACCTCGTGACCTCGCTCGAGCGTGACCGGGTGGCTCGCTTCACCGGCGGGGCTTTCCCCGTCGGGGGCGGCGCCCGCCCCGGCGCGCCGCGGCGGCCCGGGTCCTCCGGACGGAGTGCTGACCGTGCCTGACAAGCGCCCCTTCCACCTGGCGACCGATCAGGAGATCAAGTCGGGCGAGGTCGCCGACGTCTACTTCAACCGCACGGTCCAGATCCTCCGGGCCCGGGGCAACCGAGCCCGGGTCAAGGCCGAGGTGTACCTGAAGAGCCTGCCCGGCGACTGGGGCTGGGGCATCCTCGCCGGGATCGAGGAAGCCGCCCGCCTCCTGGACGGCCTGCCGGTCGACGTGACGGCGATGGACGAGGGCACGGTGTTCGCCGCCTACCAGCCTGTCCTCACCGTCGAGGGCGTCTACGTGGAGTGGGCGGAGTACGAGACGGCCCTCCTCGGTCTTCTCTGCCAGGCCTCGGGCATCGCCACGAAGGCCGCCCGCTGCAAGAAGGTGGCGGGGGATCGCCAGGTGATCAGCTTCGGCGCCCGCCGGATGCACCCGGGACTCGCGCCGATGATCGAGCGGAACGCCTTCCTGGGGGGGTGCGACGGCGTGGCCGTGACGAAGTCGGCCGAGCTGATCGACGCGGATCCCATGGGGACGATCCCGCACTCGCTGGTCCTGCTCTTCGGGGACACGGTGGAAGCGCTCCGCGCGTTCAACGAGGTGATCGATCCGAAGGTCCGCCGAGTGGCGCTGATCGACACGCTCCAGGACGAGAAGTTCGAGGCGATCCGCGTCGCCCAGGCGCTCGGGCGCGATCTCTACGCGGTCCGCCTCGACACCCCGTCGTCCCGGCGCGGGGACTTCTACCGGATCCTGGAGGAGGTCCGCTGGGAGCTCGACCTCCGCGGGTTCGAGCACGTGAAGATCATCGCCACGGGGGGGATCGACGAGTACCAGATGCCGCGGCTCAACCCCCTGGTGGACGCCTACGGGGTGGGGACGGCGATCGCGAACGCCCCGGTCCTCAACTTCGGGCTCGACATCATGGAGATCGAGGGCGAGCCCATCGCCAAGCGGGGCAAGCACTCGGGCTCGAAGCGGGTCCTGCGGTGCCGCGCCTGCGGGCATACCGTCGTCGTGGCGGCCCAGCGCTCGGTGGCCGCGTGCCCCTGCGGCGGAACGTACGAGGACTTGCTGAAGCCCCTGATCCGAGCGGGGCGCATCGCGCGGGATCTGCCGCCGCCGCGGACCTTGCGCGAGCACGTCCTCGAGCAGCTCGGCCGTCTGCCGCTCGAGCTGTCGCGGTCCGGCGGGGTCCGCGGCGACTTCTGAGCGACTCGATGCCATGGGGATCCTGGAGGAGATCGTCGCCCGGAAGCGTGTCGACGTGGCC
>DASRVA010000056.1:0-9513 GCA_035687745.1 Gemmatimonadota bacterium | reverse complement strand
GCCGCCGGACGAGAGCTCCTCGTACCGGAAGTCCAGCGTGGCGTTCAGGTCCACCGACGGTTCGAAGATGTAGACGGCGTAGACGGTCTGGTAGAGGTCCACGACGCGCCGCTCGAATCGCTCGCTCACCGGGACGATCCGAAGCGGATAGTAGGTCGAGGCCTCGCTGCGGATATGGAGCAGGGACGGGTCGTAATGAACTTCCTTTTCGAACCCGGTGAATCCAACCAGGAACGTCTTCATCTCGCCGATCTCGCGCTCCGAGAGACCGCTGTCCACGCGCGCCCGCCGCAGGAGATCCTCGAGGTAGACGCGGATGTCGGGGGCGGCCACCTCGAGCGCGCCGGGCTCGAGGGTCGTGACGTCGATCTGCAAGCCGGCGCTCGTCTCGCGGCCTACCATCCGGACGCTCATCTCTTCCCAGCTGAGGGTTCCGGCGGCGCGGGTCCCGAACGTCGGAGCGGACGGGGGGCGTGGAAGAGTGTCGGCCACCGTGGCGACGTCGCCGGCGGGGGGAGTCTCCCGGGCCGGTGCCGCGCAACCCAGCGCGCCAAGCGCGAGCCCGATCCAGAGCCGGGCACTCATGCTTCCACCCCATCCAGAAGGACTTCGGCCGCGGAGAGAACCTCGTCGCGGCCCTCTCCGGTGAGCGCCGAGAACCATACCACCTGATCGGAATCGAGGCCAAGACGCCGCGCGGCGTCGTCCTGACCTGGCGACCGGCGCGCGCGGGGGACCTTGTCGGCCTTGGTCAGCACCACCAGGGTCGGCAGGCCGCGGGCGGCCAGCCCGTCGATCATGAGCCGGTCCGAATCCGTCGGCTCGCGCCGCCCGTCCACCAGGGACAGGACGCCCGCGAGCCGCTCGCTGGAGTCCAGGTACCCTTCGATCATCGGCGCCCAACTCCGCCGCACTCCCTCGGGGACGGCGGCGTAGCCGTAGCCGGGCAGGTCCACGAAGTAGCACCGGTCGCCGACCTGGTAGTAGTGGATGGCGCGCGTACGGCCCGGCGTACGGCTCGTCCGGGCCAGCCTCTTCCGTCGCATGAGGGCGTTCAGAAGCGACGACTTGCCGACGTTCGAGCGGCCGGTGAACGCGATCTCGGGAAGCTCCGGGGACGGGCGCTCGCGCGGAGACGCGGTGGTCAGGGCAAGACGGACCTGCTCGACGGGGAGGGTCAGGCCTCGCGGGCCTGGTTGGTGGACTGCGAGGACCGGCCCGACGTGCGTTTGAGAACGAAGATGGGAGGCTTGCGCTCGAGCACCGTCTCCCGCGTGATCACGACCTCCTCGATGTCGGAGCGGGACGGGATCTCGAACATGACCTCGAGCATCGTCTCTTCGACGACCGCCCGCAGCCCACGCGCGCCGGTCTTCCGCTCGGAGGACCGCTCGGCGATCGCGCGGATGGCTTCGGACTGGAACGTGAGCGTGACGTCCTCCAGCTCGAAGAGCCGCCGGTACTGCTTGAGGAGGGCGTTCCGCGGGCGCATCAGGATCTCGACCAGGGTGTCCACGTCCAACGGATCCAGATTGGCGACGACCGGCAGGCGTCCGACCAGCTCGGGGATCAGCCCGTAGTGGATCAGGTCCTCGGGCTCCACCTTGCCGAGCAGCTCCCGCGTCCGCTGCATGCTGGGCACCTGGTGCCGCTGCTCGCGGCTGAATCCGATCACCTGCGCGTCGGTGCGCCGCTGGACGATCTTTTCGAGGCCATCGAAGGCGCCCCCGCAGACGAACAGAATGTTCTTCGTGTCGACCTGGATGTATTCCTGCTGCGGATGTTTCCGGCCTCCCTGGGGCGGCACCGACGCCACCGTTCCCTCGAGGATCTTGAGCAGCGCCTGCTGCACGCCCTCGCCGGAGACGTCGCGCGTGATCGACGGGTTCTCGCTCTTGCGGGCGATCTTGTCGAGCTCGTCGATGTAGATGATCCCGCGCTCGGCCTCGGCGACGTTGTAGTTGGCGGCCTGGAGGAGGCGGACGATGATGTTCTCGACGTCCTCGCCGACGTAGCCGGCTTCGGTCAGCGTCGTGGCATCGGCAATCGTGAAAGGGACCTGCAGGAAGCGGGCGAGGGTCTGTGCGAGGAGCGTCTTACCGACGCCGGTGGGACCGATCAGCAGGATGTTCGACTTCTCGATCTCGACGTCGTCGTCGGGTCGCGTGTTGATGCGCTTGTAATGGTTGTAGACGGCGACCGAGAGGCTCTTTTTGGCGCGATCCTGCCCGATCACGTACTGGTCGAGGTGCTCCTTGATGCTATGCGGCGTCGGAAGCTCCTGCAGCGGAGCTGCCTGGCCCTGCATCGCCTCCTCCTGGAGGATCTCGTTGCAGAGCTTGATGCATTCGTTGCAGATGTAGACCGAAGGTCCGGAGATGAACTTCTGGACGTGCTCCTTGCTCTTCCCGCAGAACGAGCAGCGGAGCTCGTCGCGCCCGGAACCCCCACGGTTGTCGTAGCCGCTTGCCATCGTCGCGCCTAGCCCTCGCCCTTGTCGGCGCCCGCGTCGTCCCGGCTCTTCGACCGCCCGTTGCCTCCGTCCTTCGACGGCCGGCCGTCGGTCTTGGAATCGCGGGGCATCAAAACAGCATCAACCATGCCATAATCGCGGGCCTCTTCCGAGCTCATCCAGAAGTTTCGCTCCATGTCCTGCCGCAGTCTGTCCGGTCCCTGACGCGTGTGCCGGCCCAGGATCTCGATCTGCTTCTCCTTGAGATGCAGGATCTCGCGGGCCTGGATCTCGATGTCCGTGGCCTGCCCCTGGGCGCCGCCGAGCGGCTGATGGATCATGACCCGGGAGTGGGGCAGCGCGAAGCGCTTGCCGGGCGTTCCCGCCGCCAGCAGGAGCGCCCCCGCCGAAGCCGCCATCCCCATGCACATCGTGGAGATGTCGTTCTCCAGATATTGCATGGTGTCGTAGATGGCCAGCGCCGCCGAGGCGACACCGCCCGGGCTGTTGATGTAGAGGTTGACGTCCTTGTCCGGCGCCTCGGCCTGGAGGAAGAGGAGCTGGGCGATCACCAGGTTGGCGATCTCGTCGGTGATCGGCGTGCCGAGGAAGACGATCCGGTCCTTCAGCAGCCGGGAGTAGATGTCGTACGAGCGCTCACCGCGCCCGGTTCGCTCGACGACGATGGGAATCAACGGCATATCATCTCTCCTTGACCTTCAACCTACTCGTTCGGGTCATTCCGGACCTCCACGGTTGTGATCTCGGAGCCCTGTCGCAACCAGTCGAACACGCGCTCCATGGTCAAATGAAACCTCAGGTCCTCGATCTCGCCCGACCGGGCCAGACGGCGGCGGGCCTCGGCAACCGAGGTCTTCTCGGCGTCGATCCGCTCGGCGATGGCCGCGTCCAGGTCCTCGTCCGAGGCCCTGAGATTCTCGCGGTCGGCGAGGTGGTTCAAGATATAGTGTCGCTGGAGGGCGCGCTCGGCGCCCGGCCGGAGGGCCTGCCGGATCTCGGCGAGCCGTTCCTCGTCCACCTCCCCGCCGGTCCGGTCGGCGAGGAGGTTGGCCAGGTATTGCTCCACCATCGTGTCGGGCAGGTCGATCCGGTTGGCCTCGATCACCGCGTCGATCAGCTGCTCGTTCACCTCCTGGCGCGCCTGCTCGCGCGCCTCCGCCTCGAGGTTCCCCCGCAGGCGCTCCCGCAAGGCGGCCAGCGACTCGAAGTCGCCGACCGAGCGCGCGAAGTCGTCGTCCAGCGTGGGCAAGGCGCGCTCCAGGACCTCGCCGACCCGGACGCGGAACGTACGCGTCCGACCGCGCAGGAACTCGTTGCGGTGGTCGTCGGGGAAGCGCACGTCGAAGGTCGTCTCTTCGCCCGTCCGCCGCGCCTGCAGGCCGGTCTCGAAGTCGTCGAGGATCGTCCCCGAGCCCAGCTCGACGACGTGATCCTCGATCCGCTCGGATTCCATGGGGGTTCCCTGATCGTCCAGGGGGACGCTGTCGAACCGCACCCGGTCGCCGGCCGCGGCCGGCCGATCCACGGGCCTCCAGTCGGCTCGCTCGTGACGCAGCCGCTCGAGCACTCGCTCGACGTCGGCCTCGCCTACCGTCCGGACGCGCTCCTCGACCCGGAAGCCGGTGGCCCGGCCCAGCTCGATCCGTGGCCGGACGTCGAACTCGGCGGCGAACTCGAGATCGCCGCCGGCCGTCCAGTGGACGTTCCGAAAGCGTGGCGCCCCGATCGGATCCAGGCCGGCCTCCCGGACCCCGGATTCGAATCCCTCGCGCACCAGATCCTCGAGGACGTCACGTTCGATGTCAGCTTCGAACTGGCGCTCGACCAGCGCGTCGGGGGCCTTGCCGGGCCGGAACCCCTTGAGCCGGCTCCGGCGGGCATACTCCCGGACGCGGCGGCGGCGCACGACGCCGGCGTGCGCCGCGGGAACGTGGACCTCCATCCGCCGACGCCAGCGCTCGAGCTCCTCGACCCGCGTCCCGATCTCCGGGGCCCCGGCCTCCGCCCTTTCCCTCTCGACCTTTTGCGCGCCCACGTCCCTCCTGCCGAAAAAAGCCGTTCGCATCCGGGTCGCTGCTACTCGGACCGTTGGAGGCTGCCCAGCCAGCCGAGCTGTGGTGCGAGAGGGGGGACTCGAACCCCCACGGCCAGCGGCCACAAGCTCCTAAGGCTTGCGTGTCTACCAGTTCCACCACTCTCGCACCGCAGCGCGCCCACGCGTTCGAGCGCTCACGGCCAAGATAAGGAGCCGGCCCGGGCCCGACCAAACGGCGCCGCGACGGGGAGGATGCCAAAAAAGGAGCGGGGCGGAGAGCCGCCCCGCTCGAGTCGGGCGCACGGCGCGCCCGTCCGGATGGTCGTGCTACTCGGGCACGCGGAGGGCCCGGAACTGCTGCCCGCCGTTCCCCGCAACGGGGATGTAGATCCGGAAGTAGACGGCGGAGCCGGGCTCCAGGGCCTCGACGGCCGCGCGGTAATCGTCGATCGACGCGATAGGCCGATCGCCGATCTGGGTGATGATCGCCCCTTGGGGGATCCCGGCGTCGGCCGCCGGGCCGAGCGGATCCACGGTGCTGACCAGGACGCCCTGCGGGATGGCCGTCGCCTGGACGCCGGTCCGCTGGGCCAGCGCCTGTCGGCCCTGGTCGGCCAGGTTCTGGACCTCCATGCCGAGGGCGGCCTCGCGTGAGGTCGCGTCGCCGCCGGCGAAGACCTCCTCGCTCTCGGGGGCCGGGCGCTCTCCCAGCCTCACGTCGATCTCCCGCTCGTCGCCGTCGCGCCAGATGGTCAGCTCGACGTCGTCGCCGGGCTCGTGGAAGGCGATCGCCTGCTGGAGCTCGCTCGGGGTCGTGACCTTGCGTTCGCCGACCGCCAGCACGACGTCCAGCGGCCGAAGGCCCGCCTTGCGGGCCGGATTGTCGGCCACGCGCTGGTCGAAGTCCGCGATCAGGACACCGGCGCTGGACGGCAGGTCGAGCGCCTCCCGGTCGGCCGGCGTGACCGGCTGGATGGAGACTCCCAGCACCGCCCGGCGGACCTGGCCCGTTTCGATCAGGTCATCGACGACCTCATGCACGATCGCGATCGGAATGGCGAACCCGTAACCCTGATAGCCGCCCGTGCGGGAGGCGATGGCGGTGTTGATCCCGATTACCAGGCCGTCGATGTTGACCAGCGGACCGCCGGAATTGCCCGGATTGATCGCCGCGTCTGTCTGGATGAAATCCTCGATCGCGTACGGCTGGTCCCCGCGGTCGATGATCTGGAGGTTGCCGCGGCCGATGGCGCTCACGATCCCGGCGGTCATGGTGAACTCCAGCCCCAGCGGGTTGCCGAGCGCCAGCACCCACTGGCCGACCTGGATGTCACCGGCCGGAGCCAGGTGGGCGGCGGGCAACCCGTCGGTCTCGATCTTGAGCACGGCGAGGTCGGTCGACGGGTCACGGCCGACCACGGTGGCGGGGAACTCCCGCCGATCGTTCAGCGTGACCTTGAGGTTGGCCATTCCGTCCACGACGTGATTGTTCGTGACGATGTAGCCGTCCTCCCGCACGACCAGCCCCGAGCCTCCGCTGGGTCGGTACTGGGGGCCCGGCTGGAGCTGCGGACCGCGGAACTCGAAGAAGTCCTCGAACGGCCCCAGGTCGAGCTGCATATCCGGGCCATCCACCCGTCGCTGGCCGGTCACGTACACGACCGATGGCGTGACCTCCTGAGCGATCCTCGTGAACGCGTTCTGGGTCTCGCGCAGCGAGGCTTCCGTTGTGGGGACGGTCTGTCCCGTCTGGGCCGAGGCCAGCGTGCCCGGTGTCCGGTCCACGGTCGACGCGAACAGCACGCCCAGCGCCAGACAGGCCAGGCCGACGGCCAGGACGGCGAGCTTTGTCCTGATGGGATGCATAGAGCCGGAACCTCCTGTCAAATCATGGAGAAGAGGGGCCGGAGCGTCACCGGCCCATGCTTCATTATACGACGACGGCGGGGTCGGGTTCCCCCGGCCGTGGCGGAGAGGTCATCCTGAGAGACGGGCCCGGGCCGGATCGGCGTTCAATGCGCCCACGCCTGAAAGGGCGGGCTGTCGGTGCTTCTACTTCTCTTCGTCGACGACCTCGTAGTCGGCCTCGATGACGTCCTCCTCGGCCGGCCCGGCCTCGGGAGCCTCGGCGCCCGCCGCGCCCGGCTCCGCCCCGGCACCGGTCTCGGCCGCCTGATACGCCCTGGCCGCGGCCTCCCCCCACCGCCCCCGAAGCTCCTCGAGGGCCGACTTCAACTCGGTCTCGTCGTCATGCTTGAGCGCCTCGCGGGTCCGCTCCAGAGAGCCTTCCACGCGGGCCTTCTCATCGGCGGGGATCTTCTCGCCGAGATCCTTGAGGCCCTTCTCGACCTGATAGGCGAGCGCGTCCGCCTGATTGCGGACCTCCACCTTCTCACGCCGCTTCTTGTCCTCCGCGGCGTGCGACTCGGCCTCGTGGATCATGCGCTCGATCTCGTTCTCGTCGAGCCCGCTCGAGGCCTCGATCCGGATCTTCTGCTCCTTGCCGGTGGCCTTGTCCTTGGCCGAGACGTGGAGGATGCCGTTGGCGTCGATGTCGAAGGTCACTTCGATCTGGGGCACGCCGCGTGGGGCGGGCGGGATCCCCGTGAGCTGGAACCGGCCGATCGTCTTGTTGTCGGAGGCCATGTCCCGCTCGCCCTGGAGCACGTGGATCTCGACCGTCGTCTGGTTGTCCTCGGCCGTCGAGAACACCTCGGTCCGCTTGGTCGGGATCGTCGTGTTGCGTGGGATGAGGGTCGTCATGACGCCGCCCAGCGTCTCGATACCGAGCGAAAGGGGTGTCACGTCGAGCAGGAGGACGTCCTTCACGTCCCCCGCCAGGACGCCGCCCTGGATCGCCGCCCCGACGGCCACGACCTCATCAGGATTGACCCCCTTGTGGGGATCGCGGCCGAACAGGCTCTTCACCGTCTCCTGCACCTTCGGGATGCGGGTCGAGCCGCCGACCAGGATCACCTCGTCGATGTCCGACGGCTTCATGCCCGCGTCCTCGAGGGCCTGCTTGGCGGGACCGACGGTGCGCTCGATCAGGTCGTCGATGAGCTGCTCGAACTTGGACCGCGTCAGGGTCAGGTGCAGGTGCTTCGGCCCCGACTGGTCGGCCGTGATGAAGGGCAGGTTGATGTCCGTCTGCTGCGTCGAGGAGAGCTCGATCTTGGCCTTCTCGGCCGCCTCCTTGATGCGCTGCAGGGCCATCGGATCCTTCTTCAGGTCGATGCCTTCCTGCTTCTTGTACTCCTCGGTGATCCAGTTGATGATGCGCTGGTCGAAGTCGTCCCCGCCGAGATGGGTATCGCCGTTGGTGGCCTTGACCTCGAAGACGCCGTCGCCGATCTCGAGGATCGAGATGTCGAACGTGCCCCCGCCCAGGTCGTAGACGGCGATCTGCTCGTCCTGCTTCTTGTCGAGCCCGTACGCCAGGGAGGCGGCGGTCGGCTCGTTGATGATCCGCAGCACGTCGAGGCCGGCGATCTTGCCGGCGTCCTTGGTGGCCTGCCGCTGGCTGTCGTTGAAGTAGGCGGGCACCGTGACGACCGCCTTTTCGACCTTCTGGCCCAGATAGTCCTCGGCGGTCTGCCTCATCTTCTGGAGGATCATGGCCGAGATCTCGGGAGGGTTGTACGTCTTGTCGCCGATCTTGACTACCACCTGGCCGTCGGATCCCTTCTCGATCCCGTACGGCATCTGCTCGCGCTCCGACCCGACCTCGTCGTATCTCCGCCCCATGAACCGTTTGATGGAGAAGATCGTGTTCTGAGGGTTCGTGATGGCCTGGCGTTTGGCGACCTGGCCGACGAGCCTCTCGCCGTCCTTGGTGAACGCAACCACCGAGGGGGTCGTGCGGGAGCCCTCGGCGTTGGGGATGACGACGGGGTCGCCGCCCTCCATGACCGCCACCACCGAGTTCGTCGTGCCGAGGTCGATTCCGATCACCTTGCTCATGGCCTGCCTCTCAAAGGATGTGAGGAATGACGGGCCGGACCTGCATTTTCGGCGGTCATGAGGGCCCGTGAGTAATCCGCCTGATCCAATGTGCAAGCGTTGTGCCGCCGGATTCCGCGCCATTCTGGCAGGCATTTCGCCGGGTCGTGTCGAGCGATGGATCGGCGGGCCTCGATTGACGGGCCCGGGACGGCGCGGTACTCTCGCCCACGTGCGCTTCGCCCGCGTCATCGGTCGCGTCGTGAGCACCCGGAAGGTGCCTCCGCTCCAGGGCTACCGGCTGCTCCTGATCGAGCCCACCACCGCTCGCGGAGAGGTCGCGGGCCCGCCCCTGGTGGCGGTCGACACCGGCCAGTACGGGGACGACGAGTGGGTCTTCTACGTCACCAGCCGGGAGGCCTCGCTGCCCCTTCGCGATCCCTTCTGTCCGGTCGACGCCGCGGTCGTCGGGAAGGTCGACCGGGTCGACCTGGAAGACGGGACAACGGTCCTGGACCTCGCGCCGCGCGCGGCGGCTCCGTGATCCTCGCCCGCGTCACCGGAACGCTCACCGCCAGCGACAAGGATCCCGAGCTCGCCGCGACCAAGCTGCTGATTGTCCAGCCGCTCGATCTGGACGGCCAGCCCGAGGGGGACGAGGTGATCGCGGTCGACCGCGTGGACGCCGGGGTCGGCGATCGGGTGCTCATCTCCCGCGAGGGGAACGCCGCGCGCCAGGTCACCGGCCGCGACCGGATCCCGCTCCAGAACCTGGTGATCGGGGTGGTCGACCGGATCGACCTGCTCGACAGCGAGCCTCCACGCGGCCGAGGCGGTGAATGATCGCGCCTCCCGGAAGCCGCGCCGAGCGCCTCGACCGGATCGCCGACCTGATCGCGGCCGAGCTTCTGCGCCAGACGGGGTCCTCCGCCGCCTGCGGCTGCGACGGCCGGTGCGACGGCTCGTGCTGCGCGTCGCGCTGCGGCGACCGGATCGGCCGGCTGGCCGCCTGCGGGGCCGAGCGCTTCACCGCCGGTCCCGGCGTCGGGGCGTGCGACAACGT
>DASRVA010000055.1:0-19053 GCA_035687745.1 Gemmatimonadota bacterium | reverse complement strand
CGCCGCCTCGACGGCCCCGGCCAGCGCCTCGCCCGCCGTCCGGCCGTGCCCGATCTTGAGGGAGAGCCACGTGGCGCCGAAGACGTCCCCGCAGCCGGTCGGGTCGACGGCCGGCTCCCCTTCCGGCACGGGCTCGGTGACGACCGCCCCGTCGGCGCCGTAGACCCGCGCCCCGCGGGCCCCGAGCGTGAACAGGACGGCCTCGACCCCGAGGCCGTGCAGCCGGACGGCCAGCGCCTCCTCGTCCTCCTCGGGCAGGCTTCGCGGCTCCCCTCGCTGCAGGAGCCCGGCCTCCGCCTCGTTCATCTGGAGCCAGCGCACCCCTTCGACCCACTCCTCCCACCGCTCGGGGGTGCGGTGGCGGCGGGGTTGGCCCGGCACGTGCTCGAGGCAGAGGCTGTGGACGTCCATGTAGACGTCCCCGCGGAAACCCGCCTTGACGCGCCCGAAGGTCTCGAGGTCGGTCTCCATCCCCGAGATGAAGTTCCAGAGCCAGGCGTCCAGCCGTTCCAGCCACGGCTCGTAGAGGTTCCAGGTGGCGGGCGGCACGCCGCCGGTCAGCGTCTCGTCCCGCGATCCGTCCGGATGATAGACGAGATGGACCTTGTTGTTGACGTGCCGGACGGGACGGAAGTCGCCCGCCGAGAGCGCGCTGAGGCCACGGAGATCCTCTCGCACACGGTCGATCGCGTCGCGCCCGACCTCGAGCACGGGATGCGCGACCGCGCCGTCCGGGAGGAAGGCGCCCAGCCCGTGGAGCGCGTAGGCGATCCCGCCCAGGTCCTCGATCCGGACGCCGTCGACGGTGTCGATCGTGTCCTCGACGATCGTCCCCGTCACCCCGACCCGGAGCCCGTCCGCCCCGCGGTCCGTCCCGGGCCGCCCGGCTCCGTCGGTCCGGCTCACCGGGCGCCCCGCTGGTCGAAGGCGAGGCGCGCCGCGCCGATCACCCCCGCCTGGCCGTCCAGGGTCGAGAGCCCGATCCGGTCGCTCGACGGTCCGGCCGGGCCCATCTCCTCCTCGATCTTGGCCACCAGGCGATCCGAGTACACGTCCCACGACCGGGCCAGGCCGCCGGTGAAGACGATCAGGTCAGGGTCGAACAGGACCCCCGCCAGCGCGATGCCTCGGGCCAGGGCGTCGATGGCCCCGTCCATCCACGGCACCACCTCGGGATCGCCGGCGGCGTAGGCCTGGAAGATGGCCCTGTGCTCGGTCGGATCGCCCTCCAGGAACCGCTCGCTCGCCTGCTCGGTCAGGGCGTGCCCGCTGAAGTAGGCCTCGACGCAGCCCCGCTTTCCGCACGGGCACGGACGGCCCCCGGGGACCACGACCTGGTGCCCCACCTCGACGGCGAGCCCCCGCGCGCCGTGGAAGATCCGCCCCTTCTCGACGACCCCGCCCCCGACCCCGGTGCCGAGGGTGACCAGCAGGAGCACGCTCGCCCCGCGGCCGGCCCCGATCCACGCCTCGCCCAGCGCGGCGGCGTTGGCGTCGTTGTCGAGGACGACCGGGCAGCCGACCGCGTCCGCGACCATCGCGCGCAGCGGCACCTCGCGCCATCCCAGGTTCGGGGCGTGGAGCACGATACCTTCCTCGAACCGGAGCGGGCCGGGAGCGCCGATGCCGAGCCGGGCGATCGGGCCCCCGGCCTCGCCGGCCACCTCCTCGCATGCGCGGGCGATGGCCTCGACCATGGCTTCGGGGTTCCGCAGAGTCGGGATCTGGCGCTGCGCCAGGACGGTGCCGGTCCGGTCCACGACGCCGACCTTGCAGCGCGTGCCGCCCACGTCGACCCCCCAGGCGGGAAAGGCGTCCTTCTCGATGTCGCCGAGCACGGCGCGAAATGTAGGACGCTAACGGAACCGGGACGAGCCGAGGGCGACGGCCTCCCGCCCCAGCCGCGCGCCGACCAGCCGGTGGACCGTGTCGACGTCGATCCCCCGCATGCACTCCAGGTTGTAGGCGCAGACGTTCTTCACGCATGGCCGGCAGTGGACCGGGTGGACGAGGATCCCGCTCGCCGGGCCGCGAGGACCGGTGACCCGCTCGTTCGCCGCGCCGCACAGGTCCAGGAGCGGCGTCCCTGCGGCCGCGGCCAGGTGCATCGGTCCGGTGTCGTTGGTGACCAGGAAGTCGATCCGCCGGAAGCACTCGGCGAGGACCGGGAGCGGGGTCAGACCGGCCCAGTCCAGGGGCTCCGGTCGCGCCGCCCCCGCCACGCTGGCGGTGAGCGGCCGCTCGCCGTCCGAGCCGAACAGGATCACGCGGACACCGTCCGCTCCCAGCCGCGACGCGAGCTCGGCGAACCGCTCGACCGGCCAGCGCCGAGAGCTGGCGTGGGCGCCGGGGACGAGCCCGACCCGCGGGGCGCCGTCCTGAAGGCGCGTGTCCTGAAAGAGCCGGTCCGCGTGGGCCACGTCGCCGGAGCCCACGGCGAGCGGGTACCGCTCGGTCACCGGCCGGCCGGTGACGGCCGCGGCGAGAAGGGCATAGGTCTCCCAACGATGCCGGCCCCGGATCCAGCGCCGGGGAAGCCGGACGTCGGTCGCGAGCCGCCGCCCCAACCCGCCGTAACCCCACACCTCCTCGACGCCCCCCGCGGAAAGCTCGGCGGCCCCCCCCAGCGAGTGGACGAGGGCGACGCCCAGGGCCGGCCGCCGCGGGGCGAGGAGCTTTCGCGCCTGGCCGAACCGTTCCGGCCCCCTCCCGGCGATCCGGATGACCTCGTCGATCCCATCGAGACCGGCGAAGAGGGGTGCTATGAGCGGGCGGGCGACCGCCACGATCTCATGGCCCCGGAACCGCTCGACCAGGGCCGCCACCGCCGGCAACGCCAGGACCGCGTCCCCGATCCAGTTGGGCACCCGCAGGACGACAGGCCGATCCGCGGCCGGCGACGCCGGCTCGATACCCTCCGCCGGCAGGACGACGCCGGGCGTCACGCGGTCCTAGGCCTCCTCACGTGCCGAGCTGCAGCGCCGCCAGGAACGCCTCCTGCGGGATCTCCACCGTTCCCACCTGCTTCATCCGCCGCTTTCCCTCCTTCTGCCGCTCGAGGAGCTTCCGCTTCCTGGTGATGTCGCCGCCGTAGCACTTGGCGGTGACGTTCTTCCGGAGCGGCCGGACGACCTCGCGGCTGATCACGCGCGTCCCGATCGCGGCCTGGATCACGACCTCGAACATCTGCCGCGGGATCAGCTCCTTGAGCTTCTCCGAAAGCTGCCGGCCCCAGTGATAGGCCCGGTCCCGGTGCAGGATCACCGACAGAGCGTCCAGCGGATCACCGTTCACCAGGATGTCCAGCTTGACGAGGTCGCTCTCGCGATACTCCAGGTACTCGTAGTCGAACGACGCGTAGCCGCGGGTCACGGACTTCAGCCGGTCGTAGAAGTCGGTGATGATCTCGGCCAGCGGGAGGTCGTACTCGATCTCGACCCGCTCCGAGTCGATGTACTCCATCTTGACGTGCGTCCCGCGCCGCTCCTCGCACAGCTTGAGGACGCCGCCCACGTACTCGGAAGGCAGGATGAACCGGCCGCGGACGAACGGCTCCTCGACGCGGCCGATCTTCCCGCGGTCGGGCATCTTGCTGGGGTTCTCGATCACCATCATCTCGCCGTGCTCGGGGTAGACGTGGTACTCCACGTTGGGGACGGTCGTGATCAGGTCCAGGTCGAACTCCCGCTCCAGCCGCTCCTGCACGATCTCGCGGTGGAGCATCCCGAGGAAGCCGCACCGGAAGCCGAATCCGAGCGCCGTCGAGGTCTCCGGCTCGTAGGTCAGCGACGAGTCGTTGAGCTTGAGCTTCTCGAGCGCGTCTCTCAGGTCCGGGTAGCGGTCGGCGTCGGTCGGGTAGAGGCCCGCGAACACCATCGGGTGGACCTCGCGGTAGCCCGGCAGGGGCTCGGCGGCCCGGTTCTCCGCATCCACGATCGTGTCGCCGACCTTGGTGTCGGAGACGCGCTTGATGCTCGCCAGGACGTACCCCACCTCCCCCGTCTCGAGCGACTCCGCGGGGTGCATCCCGAGGCGGAGCCGGCCGACCTCCAGGACCTCGTACGTCGCGTGGTGGGCGAAGAAACCGATCTCCATCCCGGGGGCGATCCGGCCATCGACGACACGAACGTACGGCACCGCCCCGCGGTACTTGTCGTACTGGGAGTCGAAGATCAGGGCCCGGAGCGGGGCGGACGGGTCCCCCGACGGCGGCGGGACCCGCTCGACGATCGCCTCCAGCACCTGGTCGACGTTGGTCCCCAGCTTGGCCGAGACGGAGACGATCTCGGCCGGATCCACGCCCAGCAGGTTCACCAGCTCCTCCTGGACCAGCTCGGGCCGCGCCGCGGGCAGGTCGATCTTGTTGATCACCGGGATGATCTCGAGGTCGTTCTCGAGCGCCAGGAAGAGGTTCGAGAGGGTCTGGGCCTCGATCCCCTGCGCGGCGTCGACCACCAGGAGCACGCCCTCGGCCGCGGCCATCGAGCGCGACACCTCGTACGAGAAGTCCACGTGCCCGGGGGTGTCGATCAGGTTCAGCTCGTACGCCTTCCCGTCCGCGGCGACGTGGCGCATGGTGATCGCGTGCATCTTGATCGTGATGCCCCGCTCGCGCTCGAGGTCCATGGCGTCCAGGACCTGCGCCCGCATCTCGCGCTGGCCCAGGGTCCCCGTCATCTCGAGGAGCCGGTCGGCGAGCGTGGACTTTCCGTGATCGATGTGGGCGATGATGGCGAAGTTCCGGATCCGGTCCTGCATGGGAAGGAATCTACGCCGCTCCAGGGGGCCGCCCAAAGAGCCCGCCCGCACTAGGTTCGAGCCATGTTCGCCGTGGATCGCCTGATCCTGCTGGCCGGGGTCCTGCTCGTCCTCGGGATCGTCTCGAGCAAGCTCTCCTCCCGGGTGGGGCTTCCGGTCCTCGTGCTGTTCCTCGTGGTCGGCATGCTGGCCGGGGAGGAAGGCCCGGGGGGCCTGGCGTTCGAGAGCTACACGCTGGCGCACGGCGTGGGAACGCTGGCCCTCGCCGTGATCCTGTTCGACGGCGGCCTGCGCACCGACCTCGCACACTTCCGGATGGTCTTCGGTCCGAGCCTGATCCTCGCCACGGTGGGGGTCGTGCTGACCGCGCTGATCGTCGGCGCGGCGGCGGTGATGACCCTGAATCTCCCGTGGTTGGAAGCCTTCCTCCTGGCCAGCATCGTCTCGTCCACCGACGCGGCCGCCGTCTTCGCCGTGTTCCGATCCCGGGACATGCGGGTCAGGGAGCGGGTGTCCGCCACGCTGGAGATCGAGAGCGCATCGAACGATCCGATGGCGGTCCTGCTCACGGTGGCGTGCATCGAGGTTCTGCAGGGAGAGCTCGCGCCGGGTGTCGGCGTGGCGTGGTTCTTCGTCCGACAGATGGCCCTGGGCGGCCTCGTCGGCTGGCTCGTCGGACGGGGCGCCGCGGCGGTCGTCAACCGGATCGACCTGGATGCCGCCGGCCTCTATCCCGTTCTCATCGGAGCCGCGGGTCTCCTCGCTTTCGGGGCCGCGGCCACCGTCGGCGGCAGCGGCTTTCTGGCCGTCTACATCGCCGGCATCGTGCTGGGCGGAAGCCGCCTTCCCTACCGCAGGGGGGTGTTCCACTTCCACGACGGCCTCGCCTGGATCGCCCAGATCGCCATGTTCACGCTGCTGGGTCTCCTGAGCTTTCCGAGCCGCCTGGCCTCGGTCACCGTTCCCGCGCTCCTGGTCGCCGGCTCCCTGATCCTGGTCGCCCGGCCCCTCGCCGTGGGCACCTGCCTGTTTCCCTTTCGCTACTCGCTGCGCGAGGTGGCGTTCATCGCGTGGGGAGGCCTCAAGGGCGCGGTTCCGATCATCCTCGCGACGTACCCGTTCATGTGGGGGCTGCCCGGCGCAGAGACGTACTTCGACGTCGTGTTCTTCGTGGTGCTGGTCTCCGCCGTGGCCCAGGGCTGGAGCCTGCCCCCGGTAGCCCGGTTGCTCGGCCTCCGGCTCCCCGCGGCGCCACGTCCGCCGGCCACGCTGGAGATCACGGCGCTCCGTGACATCGGCAGCGACATCGTCGAATACGTGGTCGGCGAGGACTCCCGCGCTGCCCACCTCCGGGTCCGGGATCTCGCGCTTCCCGACGGCGTCCTGATCGCCATGATCGTGCGCGGCGAGGAGGTGATGCCGCCACGAGGCTCGACCCAGATCCTGCCCGAAGATCACGTCTTCGTGCTGCTGCGGCTGGGCGTCCACTCCCTGGTCGACCGGGTGTTCGGCCCCGCCGAGAGCGAGGCCCTGGGGACACCCGCCCTGGAGTTTCCGCTCCGCGGCACGACGCGGATCGCGGAGCTGGAGGAGTTCTACGGGATCCGGGTCGAGGCCCCCGGGGAGAGGACCCTCGACGAGCTCCTCCGCGCCGAGCTGGGTGATGGGGTCGCGCCTGGGGACACGTTCGATTCCGGCCTTCTCAGGTTCACGGTCCGGGAGGTTCTGGACGGGCGGGTCGAGACGGTGGGGCTCGCGATCGATCCTGGGGCCGGGTAGTCGACTACAGCAAGCTCAGCGGATCCCGGTCGATCTCCAGCCGGTCCGCGCTTGCCAGTAGCGTCTCCTGGCGCCGCGCCAGGTCCCACAAGGCGTCGTCAAGGACCGGGGCGCCCTCGGCCTTGAGCAGCAGGTGGTGCCGGGTCCGGCCGCGAAGCCTCTCGAGAGGGCACGGCGCCGGGCCGACGATCCTGAGGCCGGGCAGGCGGCGCTCCCGGAGGTACCGGTCGACCGCCGCCGCCCCGCTCGCCACCGACCCCTTCTCGGGACCGCTCACGACCACGTTGGCGAGCCGGGTCGCGGGCGGGTACCCGAGCCCCTGGCGCTCCCCGACCTCGTGGCGGTAGAACCCCTCGTAATCGTGACCCGCCGCCGCCACGATCGCCCGCTGGGTCGGGAGCCACGTCTGGACGAGCACGCGGCCCGGCCGGTCGCCCCGGCCGGCCCGGCCCGCCACCTGGACGAGAAGCTGGAACGTGCGCTCGGAGGCCCGGAAGTCGGGCAGGTGGAGGGCGGTGTCGGCCGAGACGACGCCGACCAGCGCCACGCCGGGCAGGTCGAATCCCTTGGCGATCATCTGGGTGCCGACCAGGACGTCCACCTCGCGGTCCTGCATGGCGCGGTAGATCCGGGCGTGGGACCACTTGGCGGACGTGGTGTCCACGTCCATCCGGGTCACCCGTGCGCCCGGCAGGAGGTCCCGGACCGCCCGCTCGACCTGCTGGGTCCCGAGCCCGCGCGTGTCCAGCCGGATCCCGCGGCATTCCGGGCAGGCGTCCGGCAGCGGCTCGCCGTGGGCGCAGTAGTGGCAGAGGAGCCGCGGCCGGTCGCGGTGGACGGTCAGCGAGATCCGGCATGCCGGGCACTCCGCCACCCAGCCGCAGTCTAGACACTGAACGAAGGCCGAGAACCCGCGCCGGTTGAGGAGGAGGAGCGCCTGGTCGCCCGCGGCCAGGTTCTCCTCCAGCGCCTGCGCCAGCCGCCTGGAGAGGCCGGGGGCCACGATCTCGGGTGGCTCGGGCCCGGCGCGGCCGTCCTCGGTCGCCGGGTCGCCCCCGTTTCCCCGGCGCCGGGCGAGGCTCACGATCTCGACCGCCGGGAGCGGCCGCTCGGCGATCCGCCGCTCCAGACGGAGGTGCCGGTACTTCCCGCTCCCCGCGTTGGCGCGGCTCTCCAGGGACGGCGTCGCCGAGCCGAGGAGCGCCACGCCCCGCTCCAGGGCGGCCCGGGCGACGGCCACGTCGCGGGCGTGGTAGCGTGGCGTCTCGTCCTGCTTGTACGCCCCTTCGTGCTCCTCGTCGATGACGATCAGGTCGGCCCGCCCGACGGGGGCGAAGAGGGCCGACCGGGCGCCGATCACAATCGGCACCTCACCGGCCCGGATCCGGGTCCAGGCGTCGAACCTCTCGCCGTCCGAGAGCCCGCTGTGGAGGACCGCCAGCCGGTCGCCGAACCGGTCCCGGAAGCGGCTGACGACGGGGGCTGCGAGCCCGATCTCGGGAACCAGCACGATGGTCCGCCCGCCGGCCTGGACGGCGGACGCCACGGCCTCGACGTAGACCCGGGTCTTCCCGCTTCCCGTCACCCCCTGGAGGAGGACGGCTTCCCCGGAGCCGGCGGCCAGCATCTCGCGGACGGTCTCCACCGCCTCTTCCTGGTCTCCGGTGAGGGCCCCCTCGGGCGCCACGGCCGGGAAGACGGCGTCGCCGGCCAGGAGGGGATCGCGGACGATCGGCCTCGGCTCGACCTTGAGAAAGCCGCGCCCGGCGAGAGCCTTGAGGACCGATTCCGACACGCCCGCCCGACGACAGAACTCGGCGCGTTCGACCGGCCGGTCGAGGAGCCCCGCGGCCTCCCATGCGCGGAGCTGCCCGGGAGCGGAGCCGAGCGCCTCCCGTCGTTCGGCCAGGACCTCAGGAGCCAGCGGCCCGAGCGGCAGGACGTGGAGGCGCTCCTCCCGGCGCGCGGCCCGCCCCTTTTCCTCTCTTCCTACCGAATACGTGGCGCCGGGCGGGAAGAAAAGGCGCAACGCCAGCCCCACCGGGGCTACGTAGTACCGCGCCATCCAGAGGGCGAGCCGCCACTCGGTGGAGGAGAGGACGGGCTCGGCATCCAGCACCTCGAGAACGGGTCGGAGGCGCACTCCGGGGGGAGGCTCGGTCACCGGCCCCACCACGAAACCCACCATCCGGCGGCGGCCGAACCCGACCACGACCCGTCCGCCCACGGGCGGCACGCGATTTGCTTCGGAAAGGCGGTACGTGAAGCCACGGTCGATGGGCAGAGGGAGCGCGACCTCGACGAGACCCCCCGACTCCGTCGCCTCCGCGGGTTGATCTATGCCGGGTTCGCCTCTATAATGGGGCGGTTCCTTGTTCGCGCGGATCGTTCTTCCCCCCATCCGTGATCAATCCAGAATCTGCACGGGGCCCGGCCGGAATGGGCCCGACCCAGGCCATGAATCCTGTCCGGAGAAGACTCCCATCATGCATTCCAGACGATTTTCGTCGTCCTTCGCCATAGTCTCGCTCATTGCCGGGCTCGGCGCCCTCCTGACCGCTTGCGATTCAGGACCGTCCGGCCCCACCCACTTCTCGATCCTCAGCCCCGGCGAAAGTCGGGTCACCGTGCTGCCGGGCCAGACCGTTCACTTCCAGGTCCAGCTCAGCGCGACCGGATTCCGGGTCGAGTACCAGGTCGACGGCGAGACGGTCCACGAGGGGCCGACCTTCGACTTCACGCCGATCCTGGTGGAGCACGCGGTGCGGGTCTCCGTCATTCCGATCGGCTCCACCGCCGCGCCCGACGTCCAGGATTTCACGGTGGGAGTGGAGGTGCCCGGCAATCAGCCGCCCGCGGTGTCGTCCTTCAACCACGTGCCCGAGACCGCCGAAGCGGTCACCGACACGTTCACGTTCAACCTGTCCGCCGTCGATACCGACGGCAGCCTCCAGCGCGTCGTGCTCGACTTCGGCGACGATTCGGACCCGGTCACCCTCAGCGGCGGCCTTCTGGGCGGCGCCATCCAGCAGGAGCACGTCTTCCCCGACCAGGGGACGTACGAGGTCCGGGCGATCGTCTTCGACGACGACGGGGTGGCGGTCGACATCCGCGACACGGTGGAGGCCCTGCCGCCCAACCAGTTTCCGACGGGCTCCTTGACCCTTCAGGGGTCCACGGAGGGAGACGGGCCCCTGGCGATTACGATACGGACCAGCGGCAATGACGCCGACGGCGAGATCATCAAGTGGGAGCTCGATCTCGACCAGGGCGACGGTTACCAGGTCATCCAGCCAAACCAGACCGTCCAGGTGTCCTACGTCTACCGGGAGGACGCCTACGTCCCCAAGCTCCGCCTCACCGACGACGACGGCGACGCCTCGGTGATCGAGGCCGACGAGGAGATCCTCGTCTTCCGTCAGATCAGCGCGGGTCGGTCCGCGGTAACCGCGACTGCGAATGCCACGTTCGCGAATGCGGCCATCGCCCCGGCCATCTGGGCCGACGGGCAGGACGCCTTCACGGTGACCGTCGACGTCCGCGACCCCGACGGGGCTCCGTTGGCGGACGTTCCGGTCAGCCTCCGCGTGCTCCGTCCCGACCTTCTCGCGCCCGACGCACGGAACCTCGGCTCGCCGGTCACGATCTCTCCGGCGGATCCGCGCACGAACGCGCAGGGGCGTGCCATCGTCCTTCTCCGTACCACGACTTCGACCCGGGTCGAGGCCGCTCCCGAGATCTCGTTCAAGTCCTTTGACGTGGAAGTCGAGGCGGATCGGGGTCATGGGGAGATGGTCCCACTCGAGGTCCTAGAGGGCTTGAACGCCGAGACGATTGTGGGACCCCAGACGGGGAGAGTGGCCATCCGTTCCGCCGGGGGCTCAGGCGGATACTGCCCCGGCGAGCTCGTCAACATTTCCGTAGACGTGGATGTCCGCGCCGGAGCACCCGGAGCCGGCGGTCCAGCCCGTGATCGATTCACGATTGTGAGGACAGGGCCTCTGGCCGAGCTCGAGGTCCTGCCGACGACGCCGGGGCCGGGGTTCGCGAGCTGGCGGACGAACGGAAGCGGAGAGATCGTGCTTCAGTATCGTCCGTCCGCGTCCGACCAGGGCCGGATCGCCCTGGTGTGGGTGGACGGACAGCCGCTCGAGGATCTGAAGACATTCAACTTCGCGCCAGGCTGTTAGTCGTCGGCCCCGGGAAACGCCTGACCGAACGAAAAGGGCACGCCCCCCAGGGACGTGCCCTATTTCGTTATAAGTCGCCTTGGCGGGACCGTGGACCCGACGGCTACGGCGTGATAATGACGGTCGTTCCCACCTTCGATAGCGAGTAGACGGTCTCGATCGCCTCGTCGGAGAGGCGCATGCAGCCGTGGCTCACGGCCCGACCGATCGACGCCTTGGCCTTGGTGCCGTGGATGGCGAGCCCGTCGCCCAGGTAGACCGCGTGCTTGCCCATCTCGCCGGGGAAATACCGTCGCGTGCTGTCGGACGACGGGACCGGAAGCCCCTTCTCGATGAAGTGCCAGTCCGGGGCGTACCAGACCGGATCGGTTTCCTTGCGGCCGATCGAGAAGACCCCGACCGGCGTCTCGAAGAGCCAGCCGCCGTTCTCGGCGTCGCGGTGGCGGAGATAGGCACCCTTCCCGACCGCGACGGGGAACTCGTGGAGCACCTCGGAGCCGCGAAGAACGCGTAGCCGGCGCTCGCCGATCGACACCTGGAGGAAGGTTTCGTCGTCCCCCGGCGCGTGGTAGGCGCCCCCGGGGGCCATCCCGGCATAGTCCACATAGGCGACCTCGCCGAGCGCCATGAAGGTCTGGCCGTCCGCGGGCCGGGCTCCAAAGACCGAAGCCAGCGCCAGGACCGCCATCCCGAGTCCCGAACGGTTCAAACGCATCGCATCACCTCGTTGCAGTCTCGTGTCGCTTGAGCCATATAACCTACGCTACCCACGCCAGTTCCCGCCAGCCCCATAACGCGCAGGGCCCTCGCTTTCGCGAGGGCCCTACACGTCGATGACGTTCGCGGAGGAGCCTGTCTAGCTCAGTTCGCGTCCCGGATGAACCCGGTCGTGCCGCGAACCTCGCTCACCCGACGATACGGCTGGTACGTGTCCGCCGGCGAACACAGCGGGAGCCATACCTCACGGTAGGGCCGCGGCGCGTTCTGGCCGACGTAGATCGGGACGCCCTCGTACTCGCCGACCTGGGTCAGGATGTCCATCGACGCCGTCTGCGTGGCGCCGAACTTCACCCATTGCCGGCCGTCGAAGCTGATCGTGGCGTCACCGGTGTACCAGGACTGATCGTCCAGGCAGGCCAGTGCTTCTTCCTCCTCCACTTCCATCGGGCAGCCGTTCTCGTCCACCTGGACCCCGGCCGGCGTGTTCGGGCACTGGTCGAGCCCGTCGTACACACCGTCGTTGTCCGAGTCGAGCGGACAGCCGCGCTCGTCCACCTGGGCACCTTCGGGGGTGCTCGGGCAAGCGTCCAGCCCGTCCGGCACGCCGTCGCCATCGGAGTCGACCGGACAGCCCGTCTGGTCGACGATCACGCCGCGGGGCGTGTTCGGGCACAGGTCGTCCGCATCGCGGACACCGTCCATGTCGGTGTCACGGATGCCGAAGTCTTCATCCGACCCGCCGAAGCTGAAGACGATGCCGCCCTGGAACTCGGGGTTGTTGGCCTGGAACGTCTTGGTATCCGCTCCGGGCAGGGCGCCCGTCTCGCGGAAGGGACGCTCCACGATGGCCACGTTGTCCCGCGCATCCAGGCGGATGCCGACCTGCGGCGTGAAGAAGAACTTCACACCGCCGCCCCAGTTGAACGTGGTGTTCGGCTCGTTGAACTCGGACACGTCCGATTCAAAGACGAACTGACCCACGCCTGCCGAGACGTACGGTACGAGCCGTTGGTCGAAGTTGTACAGGAACTGGTAGACCGCGTCGAGCCGGAGCTCGAAAACGTCGACGGCCTCCAGATCCACCTCTTCGCCGAGCTGGTCTTCCAGGTCCTGCTCGGCCACGAGGTCTGCGCTCGAGAAGCTGACCGTTCCCTCGACCCCGATGTTGGGGTGCGGGAACCACGCGAGCTTCCCTCCAAACACGAATCCGGGATCCATGAATACGACATCGTCGTCGTACGCCCGGATCCCTCCCAGGCCGGTCACTTCCCAGGCCCGGTAGTAGGTCTGACCGTAGACCATCGAGGCGCCGACCAAGGTCAGCACCCCCACGGCCAGGGTCGTGAACAATTTTCTCATCGGTTGCTCCCTCCGCTTCAACGTCGTTGAACCGTCTCCAAGGTTGCGGGATTGCCGGGGAGCGGCAAGAGCCGCTCCCCGGATCCCGATGCCCACGAGGGGCGCCGAGTCACGGTCTTAGGTGCCGGTGACCGTGGTCGGCTCCTCGTCGACGATCTCGCCGGTCAGCTGATCGGCAGTCAGCGTGGCCCGGTTGCCGACGTCATTCTGCGGGGCCAGAGCCTCGGCGCGGAACAGCAGTACTGCCTCCACTCCGGGGTCCAGAGTCCCGATGTCCCACGTGAACCCGCCAGGCGCGCAGTCGCCGCCTACGACGCTGCCCACGCTCGGGTTCGCGCCACCGCCCTCACCCGTGGCGAGGATGCCGCGGCACTCGATGGCGCCGGTGTTCGGAGCCACCTCGTCGACGATCGTGACTCCGGTCGCCGAGAAGAGGCTCTGATTCGTGACCGTGACCTCGTAAACAAAGGCCAGGCTGTCGGCGTCATCGCCGCCCTCGCCCACCAGGAACTGCTCCTTCGTCGACTGGAACGCGCCAGCCTCATCGATGAAGCCGTCCTCGTTGGAAACGTCGAGCTCGATGGTCACCGTAGTGGTCACGCACGCGATGTCGGAATCGGAGATCGTTCCGACCGGCGTGTCGCCGCTCGCGGTCACACGGTTGCAGAACAGACCCTCGTCACCCGGGGTCGTGATCTCGACCGTGTAGGCCAGGACGAACCCATCCGTCGGGTCGAGCGTGCCGATCGGCACCTCGAAGATCCGACTGGTGGGGTTGATCACCGAGTCACCGAACGCCGAGTCGATCGTCACGGTGAACATGGCGCCCTCAACCTGCGACGCATCGAAGAGCGCCTGGTCGAGGGTGTCGACGATGACCACGTTCTCCAACGGCGCGCTGCCGTTGTTGGCGATCTCGACGCGGAAGGTTGCCACCGCGCCACCGCTCACGACCGCGTCCTCGGTGGTCTTCACGACCTCGAGGAGCGCCTCGCGGACCTCGTGGCACAGCGTGTCGGCGTCGAGCGACTCCGTGGCGCTGTTGTCGAGGTTCCCCGGACCGTCGGTCACGGTGGCGATGTCGCACCACGTGCCGGGCAGCTCCGGGTAGCCGTTGACGAGGTCGTCCAGCGGATCGAAGTCCACCAGATCCTCGTCGGAGGTCAGCGTCACCTCGACGGTGTCCTCGCCCTCGACCGATCCGCCGATGTTCTCGCGGATCTCCAGGTCGAACCACTGGATCCAGACGACCTGGTCGCCTTCGCCGGACGCCTCACTCGCCGCCGTCCTCGCGGACTCGACGGTGCCGGCGTCCACGATCGTGGCGCCTTCCAGGACGCACGCCACGGGTTCGACGTAGGCGTTCCCGTCGACCGAGCCATCGTCACCCCGGATGCAGATGTTGATCTCATCGCCCGGTTCGTCGTTGTCCGTATCGATCGCGTAGACGACCGCGACCGGATCGAACGTCGGACGATCGGTGACGTACGCGAACGCCTGATGGCCTTCGCGACGCGTCGGCTCGCCGTCATCGGCGCCGTCGTCATCGAACTGCACGCCGAAGCGCGGCAGGGTGTCCGTGATGCGGACGTTCTGCGACGCGACCTCGCCGTCGTTGATGACGGTGATCGTGTAGGTGAACTCCTGACCCACCTGGATGGTGTGCGTCTTGACCGGGCGCGGCGTGTCGTTGGGCTCGACGTCCGGCCCACCGTCCGCCTCGTCCACGGTCTGGACGGTCGCATCAGGCGTGGTCTTGATGATCCGCAGGCGGCTGGCGACCCACTCCTTGTCGAAGATGAAGTCGTCGCAGATCTCCCCGAACTCGTCGAGGAAGCGGATCGCGATCGTGTTCGTGTTGTCGGTGCCCTCGTTCAGCAGCTGCTGGTAGGCGGTGTTGAACGAGTCGGGCGACCCGACGTTGCCCGGATCGCAGACGTTGTTCAGGTCGACGTCCACGCAGAAGAAGACGGTGGGATCCAGACGCATCTGGAAGATGACCCACCCGGGCGCGTCGGTCCCGAAGTTGTGCGGGGCGAAGAATTCGCCCTGCGCCAGGTCGCGGAACGCCGGATTGGTCGTGTCCACGGTGGGACTCCCCAGCCCGGTGCCCAGCTCGACCTGGTACTGATCGTCGCACTGCAGGAAGCCGTTCCCGGCAGCGTTCAGATCGCACTCCGGATCCGTCCCGAGACCGCGGTTGGCGACGTTCGGGATGAGGTCAGGGAAGACCACCCCGGGCCCGTCGTTCCCCACACCCTCGCCGAAGATCTCGAGGGCCGGAGCGTCATCCAGAATCTCCGCCTCGATCACCCCCAGGTTCAGGGTGAACGGCGAGTCCGCCCGCAGGCGGTCCACCTCGGCGTAGATCAGGAAGCTGTTCCCGCTGAGCACGCACTCGCCCGGCAGCTGCGCCGGCTGCACGCCCTGAAGGAGCAGGATCGTGCACACGTCCTCCGAGCGCGCCAGGACGTTGGACAGTGTCGAGCCGGGCTCGATGTCCGTGAACACGGCCGGCGGATCGGTGGCCAGGTTCGGGTCGCCGCCGTTGCCGTCCCACTCGAGCTCCGCGACCGAGGTGTCCCAGTTGACCCACCGCTTGATCGCGAACTCCTTGTCGCACTGATCCGGACCATCGTTGGCGCAGTCGGGATCCGACGCCGGGATGTCGGGCGTCGCCGCGATGACGTCGGTGACACCCTCGACCGGCGAGGTGATGATGATCCACGTCTGACCCGGGCCGACCGTCACGTTCTGGTTGTTGAACGCGATCACCTGGTCGCTGTCGTTCGTGAACGTGACGGCCTTGTTCTGGGTCACGTTGAACGCCGGGTTCAGACCCGTCCGGGCCGTGTTCGGATCGAGATCCGGATCATCCGAATCCACGACCGAGCCGGTCGTCCCGGGCAGCAGATCCTCGCACCGGAAGATGTTGATCTCGTTGAAGAAGATCGAGCAGATCCCCTGCGTCGAGATGTTCAGGTCCCACTGCACCTTGACACCCGACACCAGATTCGGCGCCGTGGCCGAACCGTCGTCCACCACCTCGGCGATGAACATGTGCTGGGTCCGGATGATGTTGCAGTCGACCAGCGGGTCGTCATCCGGCTGTCCAGGCACCGGCACGAAGCGGATGTCGGCGGCGTCGGTCAGGACGACCGACTCGCCGTCGATGTTCGGGAACACGCTCTGATCGAAGTCGCGACCGAGCGTGAGCTGCAGGAAGGACGTCTCCCCGCCACGAACGTTGGTGCCGCCCGAAGCGAAGAAGTCGATCCCGGAAAGCGACGCCGTGGCCGTGACCGTGTACGAGCCGACGGCCAGGTTGTCGAACAGCGCGAACCCGGCGTCGTTGGTCGTCATGTTGGCGACGGGCGCTCCGGCCGGGTCACTGACCGTCACCGTGGCACCCGAGACCGCCTCACCGGTACGGCGGACGACGAGGACGTTCAGGTCGCCCTCCGTCCCCGCTCCACCGGGGTCGAGCGCGATGTCGACGACGTCGCTGGGCGCCGTCGTCGTCAAGGAAGCCGTCTCCGATTTCGCATCGAACCCATCGGCCACCGCGGTCACCGCGTAGGTCGTCGGGTTGGTGGGAATCGGGACGTTGTCGATTTGGTAGTCCCCGTTGGCGTCGGTGAGCGCGGTGGTCGTGGCCGGGTTCGTCCCGACCAGGGCCCCGGCGATCGGATCGCCCGTCGCCGAGTTCGTCACCGTGCCCGAGATCGTGCCGATCCCGTCGCCGCCTTGCGGCAGACCGGCCCCCTCGTCGTCGGCGCAGGCCGCGAAGAGCGGCAGCGCCACCACCAGCGCCAGGGCGGGAACCCGCCAGAGTTTCTTGAAAGAACTCATGCTGGCTGTGTCTCCTCTGTTCTCCTCTGAAGAGTGTTGCGACCCCGAATCATTTCCGGGAGCGCCCGAATCACTCGAAGCGAAACCGAAACCGTATCCCTGCGCTCGGCCCACCTCCTCGCTGGTTTTGCGTTTCCGGTTTGCGTATCCAGTCTCCGTCGGCCGCTCGAGGCGGCCCGCTCGTGGGAAGGCGGGCTCCGGAGACACTCCGGTCCTGCCTCAGATATCTGAGAAAAGCTCAGATATCTGAGGCCGCGCGGCCCTCCGCCACCCGGGCGGAGATCGCGCTGCACCTTCCGTAACTCATGGAACGCGGACGCTTTGGCCTGCTTCGACCCGTTCGCGCCCGCGTCGTCGCCCCCGGAGAATGCGCAAGCCGCGTGCCGACCGCGGCGTAGGACGACACCGTCCCCGCCGGCGGTCAGTCCGTGGCGACCCGCTCGGCGAGCGGCTCGACGCCGAGCCCGAACCGCTCGGGGTCGGGCAGGACCCGCCCCGCCTCGAACCGGAGCCCCGTCCAGGGGTCGTCCGAGAGGAGCAGGTGCCCGTCCAGGTCCACGTAGTCGGCGAGCGGGGCCAGGTGGGCGGCCGCCGCGATCCCGAGCGACGACTCGACCATGCACCCCAGGAAGACGCCCATGCCGAGCGCCCGGGCGCCGGTCATGAGGCGGACCGCCTCCAGGAGCGAGCCGGTCTTGGCGAGCTTGACGTTGACGACGTCCACGACCCCCAGGAGATCCACGAGGTCGGCGCTCGTCCGGCACGACTCGTCGGCCACGACCGGGATCGCGGTGGCCGCCGCCACAAGCGCCAGGCCCTCCCGATCGGCCGCCCGGACCGGCTGCTCGAGCAGCTCCACGCCGAGCTCCTCGAGCGCGGCGATCCGCGCCAGCGCCCCCGTCCGGGACCACCCCTCGTTGGCGTCGACCCGGATCGGCTTGTCGGTCGCCCGCCGGATCGCCTCCAGGGCCGCGAGGTCCCCCTCGAACCCCATCTTGATCTTGAGGATCGGGTAGGGCTCGGCCTCGGCCACCTTCTCCCGCATCCGCCCCGGGTCGTCGATCCCGATCGTGTACGAGGTGGGGGGAATCCGGGCCAGATCGAGGCCGAACCAGCGGTAGAGGGGAAGCCCGTGGCGGCGCCCGAGCAGGTCGTGGAGGGCCATCGAGATCGCGGTCTTGGCGCTGGCGTTCTCCCACAGATGCCCGTTCAGGCGGCCCTCGATCGCGTCCAGGGCGTACGGGTCGTCCCCGACCAGGGGGATGAGCTCGTCCAGGGCCGCGGCCACGGTGGCCGCCGTCTCGCCGTAGCGCCGGGAGGGGGCGGCCTCGCCCCACCCCAGGTCGCCGCCGTCCTCGAGACGGACCAGCCGGTGCTCGTACGAGCGGTGCTCCGAGCGCGCGATCCGGAAGGGGTGGGTGGGCGTCAGGATGACGCTCCGGGTCTCCCAGCGCATCAGCCGCCCCTCGCGGCGCCGGCCGCCGCGGCCTTGCCGGCCTCGACCGCCCGGAGGACCGCTAGGACCAGCGGCTCGCCGCCGAACTTGACCGGATCGACGGCCGGGAGCCCGGTCTCGGCGGTGATCCGCTCCGCCCACGCCCGCGCCGACGCGTCGTCCAGGTCGTGGCCGTTGATCGCGACGCCCACGACCGGGGCCGGCTTGAGATACCCGGCCATCCGCTCGTAGAGCGCGATCCACTCCGGCAGCGGCATGATCTCGATCTCGTCGTTCAGCGTGCGGGTACGGGTCGGCTGATGGACCAGGACCTGGACGTCCGGCATCGAGCCGTGGAGGAGGGCCAGCGTCACCCCGCTGTAGCCGGGGTGGAGGAGCGATCCCTGGCCCTCGACGAAGACCAGGTCGTGGCCCTGCGCGTTCTCGAGGACGATCCGCTCGGCGGCGCCGGCCACGAAGTCGGCGATCACCCGATCCACCACGAGGCCCTTCCCGTCGATGAAGAGCCCGGTCTGGCCGGTCGGGGCGAAGACGGCCCGCTGACCCATCCGCCGAGCGGCCAGCGTGAGCTCCATGGCCGCCGTCATCTTCCCGACGTTGCAATCCGTGCCGACGGTGAGGACGACGGTCGCGTCGACGGCGGCGGCCTTCCGGGACGCCACGGGCAGGTCCTCCGGCACCCGCCGGAGGTCCACGATCCGCGCCCCCGAACGTTCGGCGGCCGCCCGGAACTCAGGGTCGTCCCCCAAGAAGGTGTGGAGACCGCTGGCCACGGTCAGCCCCGCCTCCAGGGCCCGTGTCACGACCGTGCGCCAGGCGGGCGGCAGGGCGCCTCCGCGCGGGGCCACCCCGATCAGGAGCGTGTCGGGGCCGAGCGCCAGCCCCTCCTCGATCGTGCCCACGATGGGAAGCGCGGGTCCGAAGCCGAGCACGTGGTCG
>DASRVA010000054.1:0-4320 GCA_035687745.1 Gemmatimonadota bacterium | reverse complement strand
CAGCGCCTCCCCGCCGTGGCCGCCCTTCCAGCGGTCGTAGCCGTCAAGCGCCCGCGCCGCGGCGACGGTCGCCCGGGCGAGCACGGAGTCTCGATCGACGCGCGCCCGTTCGGCCTGTGCTTCGAGGACCATGACCGCAGTCGCGAGGTCCGCCGGGCGACCGCGATCCACCGCGTACGCGCCGAGATAGAATCCACCGAAGGCAACGCCCGTACCGGTGTCCGGTCCGAGCCCTTCGACCGGGATGGACAACCCCGCCTGGGAGAGGCGGTAAAGGGCCGCCGGCCTGACTTCGGGTGGCAACAGGGGATCGTCCAACACGGCGAGCGCCGTCCGGAGCTGCCCGCGGTAGTAATGGTTCAGGAACAGGTTGATGGGGACCGACCAGCGCGCCTCGGGGTGTGCCCGGGCGGCCCGCAGCGCTCGTTCCTGGAGGACGAGGAAGCGCGGGTGGAAGAGCATCCGCCCGATGGATCGAGACCGGCGCGGCAGGAAGTCCAACGTGTCCATCGAGGCCAGCGCCCGGGCGCGTGCGGCCGGGTCGCCGAACGCCAGGTCGAACGCGAAACGGTTCAGGCGGTCCTGGAGGCTTCCCGGCGCGAGTCGGCCGTGGGTCTCCAGCAAAGCGGCCGCCTGCCCGCTGTCGGCGCGGGTGAACGCGTTCTCGATGAGGTGGATGTAGGCGGGAGCGAAACCCGGATCGAGGGCCGCCGCGCGCGAGAAGGCCCGGTCGCTCTCCGCCATCGGGATCAGCGCCTGTTGACCGAGGTGAAAGTAGAGCTCGCCCAGGACGTACCACGCATCGACGTCGTCCGGGTACTTGCGGACGGCCGCACGCATGAGATCTGTCTGATCGAGGGTGCCCGCCATCAAAGAGATCTCGCCGTGCACGAGGATTGCCTCGCGCTCTGGGAGCCGGTCGGCGAACCTGGCGGCCCGATCCAGCGCCTCACGGGCTCTTTCGCTCTCGATGTTCTCGACCCAGCCGTAGGATTGGGAGAGCCGGTAGAACGGCAGCGCGAAGGTCGAGTCGGCGGCGGCCGCGCGCTCGAACGCCGCGATCGCGGCCTCGAACGCGGACCGGCGGAAGAAGACCTCGCCCTCGAGATAGGCCTTGAGGGCGGGCAGCGATGTCGTCGTCACGGCCGCCAGGTCGATGGGCGGAAGCTCGCCGGGCTCCTTCTCGAGAATGACCCCGAGCGCCTGGACCGCCAGGCGGTCGACCAGGGCGAGGACGCTGTCGGCCGCCCCTTCGACCTGCGCCTGGCCCATCGACCGGCCGCTTCGGATCTCGTAGACGTCGGCAACGAGCCGGACCTCGGGCCCCACGGCGACGGCGGAGCCGACGAGCGCGTATCGGGCTCCGGTCCGCCGGGCGACGAGGATCGCTTGGGACAGGTCGGCCTCGGTCTCGGCCCCGACCTCCTGCTTCCACCGGGCGAGCACGGTGCGGCTGTCGATCGCTCGGAGGCCGCCGGCTCCGTCCAACCCGGTCGAGAGGAGATCGACCATCCCCTCGCGCCAGACGTCGAGCTCTTGCCCTCGCACGCTGAAGGGGAGGACCGCGATGGCGGGGGCGGCCCCGGTCGCCTCGGCTTCGGGCACCAGCCCACCCGTATCGCGAGCCATGCGGACGAGGAGAAGCAGGGCAACGACGGCGAGGATGGCCGCCGCGCCGAAGCCGAGCTGGCGGCCACTCAGCTCGGGGATCCAGCGCCCGGTCCGGGTCGGGAGGCCGGCCGGCAGGTCCTCGAGGACGAAGAGCCTCCACTCCTCCTGGATCCCCTTGAGGGCGCGCTTCCCGCGGTCTTCGAACCGGAATCCGGCTCCGGTCACGAGCTCCCGGACCGTGCTCGAGACAAGCACCTCACCGGGATCGGCTTCGGCCGCCACACGCGCCCCGATGTGGACGCCGATCCCGGATAGCTGCGCTCCCGACCCCTCGACCTCGCCGGCGTGGATCCCGCTCCGGACCTCGAGCCCGAGCGCCCGGGCCTGCTCGCGGACCGTCCACGCGCAGCGGATCGCCCGCGCCGGCCGATCGAAGGTGGCCAGAAACCCGTCCCCGGCGGTGTTCGCCTCCTGCCCCCCGAAGCGGCGGATCTCGCGGCGGGCCAGCGCGTGGAACCCGGCCAGCGTCTCGCGCCACGCGCGATCGCCGAGCTCCGTCGCGCGCTCCGTTGAAGCGACGATGTCGGTGAAGAGGACGGTGAGGAGAGAGCGCTCGCTCTGCGCCAACAGATGACTCCTTTTTCGACCCCGCCATGGCAATCTACATGGAACTCGGGCGACCGAAGCCGCGGGGATCCTTTCCCGGCGTGCGGGGCACCGGGCGCGGGTTTGCCGTCCGCCGACGCCTGGAATAGGGTAGAGCACCATGGACCTCGACCGCCTGACCCAGCGCCTCCAGGAGGCGCTTGTCGCCGCCCAGAACGGGGCCCGGAAGAACGGCAACCCCGAGATCACGACCGAGCACCTGGCCCAGGCCCTCCTCCGGCAGGAGGGCGGGCTCCTGCCGAACCTGCTCGGGCGTCTCGGGGTGGACGTTTCCTCGACGACACGCCGGGTCGAGGACGCGGTGGGGCGGCTGGCCAGGGTCTCGGGAGGGGCCGAGCCCAGGATCGGGCGCGAGGCGACCAAGCTCTTCGATCGCGCGGAGAAGGAGCGGGACGGGCTCCAGGACGAGTACACGTCCATCGAGCACGTCCTCCTGGCGTGGATCCAGACCGGGATCGGGGCGCTGGGCGATATCCTGAGGACGGCGGGCGTGGCGCGGGACGACGTCCTGGCCGTCCTGCGCGAGGTCCGCGGCGCCCAGCGGGTCACCGATCCCAACCCCGAAGACAAGTACGAGGCCCTCGAGCGCTACGGTCGAGACCTGGTCGAGCTCGCCCGGCGCGGCAAGCTCGATCCCGTCATCGGCCGTGACGAGGAGATCCGGCGCACGATGCAGGTCCTCGCCAGGAGGACCAAGAACAATCCGGTCCTGATCGGCGAGCCGGGGGTCGGCAAGACCGCCATCGTCGAAGGGCTCGCCCAGCGGATCGTGGCCGGCGACGTGCCCGAGAGCCTCCAGGAGAAGCGCCTGATCCAGCTCGACGTCGGGGCCATGGTGGCGGGCGCCAAGTACCGCGGCGAGTTCGAGGAGCGGTTCAAGGCCGTCCTCAAGGAGATCACCGAGTCCGAGGGCGAGATCGTCACATTCATCGACGAGCTCCACACGCTGGTCGGTGCCGGCGGCGCCGAGGGCGCGGTCGACGCCTCGAACATGATCAAGCCGCCGCTGGCGCGCGGCGAGCTCAGGATGATCGGGGCGACCACGCTCGACGAGTACAGGAAGCACATCGAGAAGGATGCCGCGCTCGAGCGGCGCTTCCAGCCCGTCTTCGTGGGGGAGCCGTCGGTCGAGGACACGATCGCGATCCTGAGGGGACTCAAGGAGCGGTACGAGGTCCATCACGGCGTCCGCATCACCGACGGGGCGCTGGTGGCCGCGGCGACTCTGGCCGACCGCTACATCGGCGACCGGTTCCTGCCCGACAAGGCGATCGACCTGGTCGACGAGGCGGCCTCGCGCCTCAGGATGGAGATCGACTCCGTGCCGGTCGAGATCGACGTGATCGAGCGCCGCATGACCCAGCTCGAGATCGAGAAGCGGGCGCTCGCCAAGGAGGACGACCCGGGGGCCCGCGAGCGGCTGGCCAGGATCGAGGAGGATCTGGCCGACCTGCGGGAGGAGGCGGATGGCCTCAGGGCGGCCTGGCAGCGGGAGAAGGCCGAGATCCAGGCCATCCGCGAGCTCAAGGAGCGGATCGAGAACACCAGGGCGGCGGCCGAGCAGGCCCAGCGCGTGGGCGACCTGGCGAAGGCGGCGGAGCTCCAGTACGGAACGCTGGCCGGACTCCAGAAAGACCTGGAAAGGCTCGAGTCCGAGCTGGCCGAGACCCAGGCGGGCGGCGGGATCCTCAAGGAGGAAGTCGACGAGGAGGACATCGCCGAGGTCGTCGCCAACTGGACCGGGATCCCCGTTTCACGGCTCGTCGAGGGCGAGCGCGAGAAGCTGGTCCGGATGGAGGACCGCCTCCACCGTCGCGTGGTGGGCCAGGACGAGGCGATCCGCGCCGTGTCGGACGCCGTCCGCCGCGCCCGGGCCGGGCTCCAGGATCCCAACCGGCCGATCGGGAGCTTCATCTTCCTGGGGCCGACCGGCGTCGGGAAGACGGAACTGGCGCGGGCCCTGGCCCAGTTCCTGTTCGACGACGAGAAGGCGATGATCCGGATCGACATGTCGGAGTACCAGGAGAAGCACAACGTCAGCCG
>DASRVA010000053.1:0-11730 GCA_035687745.1 Gemmatimonadota bacterium | reverse complement strand
TCGATGAAGTGGGCCCACGAGAACATCTTCGGGATCACGTCGGATGCGTTCCAGTTCGACTTTGGAACGAACTACCACACGACGTTTGCGGGTCGTGGGATCCGTCTGGCGTTCGTGGTCCAGAACATGGGGACGAACTTCAAGAGCGAGGGTTCGCGGCTGCAGTTTGCGGCCCGCCCGCCGACGTTCCCGGTGTTCCCGAACGCGGGTAACCTGCCGGCCGAGTTCCGGACGGAGGACTTCCGTCCGCCGACGTCGTTGAAGACGGCGCTGGCGTACTACGTGCTGGAGAACGAGGCGTCGACGTTCATCGTCAACGGCGAGTTTGCGGCGCCCCGGAACCAGGAGACGACGTTCTCCTTGGGCGGGGAGTGGACGCAGACCCTGGTGCCGGCCAACAACGGCGGGATCGCGACGACGGTCTCGGCTCGCGGCGGGTACACGTACCAGCAGGACGAGGAGGAGCTGGGCGAGGGCCCGTGCTGCGACAACGACGTGTTCCGGGGCCTGGGCTTCGGGGCGGGGCTCCAGTTCGACTTCGCGACGTTCGGCTCGGCGTTCGACTACGCGTACCGCGACTGGGGCCGCCTGGGCGGCACCAACAACTTCTCCGTCAGCGTGTTGTTCTAGGAGAAGACGAGGCCGCGGGGGCGTCGGGGCGGTCCCAGCCAGCCACCGATGCCTCCCGGCTGAACCAGGATGGATGGGGAGCGCCCGGGCAAGCCGCCCGGGCGCTTTCCATTGCAAGTCGGGGCCCGGTAGACGAGATTAAACCGGACCTGGCCAGCGGGGATTTGGCCATGGAACGGAGCCGGCCCCGGCGGCGCCGGGCGCTCTTACCCTTCGAAGCGATGATTCAGGAGTCGATGCGAATGATCCCGTCCACCATGATCGGCCGGCGTGCGCTCGTGGCGCTGGCCGCCCTGCTCGTCCCCGCGACGGCGCGATCCCAGGACACGGCGGGCCTCGCCCTCGAGGTGAATCGCTACTACGGCGAGCAGGAGCGCGCGCTGGTCGAAGGATCCGTCGAGATCCCCTTCCCGCTGCTGGCCTTCGCCCCCGACGGAGAGACGTTCCGAGCGAACGGCAGGATCGAGGTCATCATCGAAAACGGAGCGGGCGAAGAGGTGTACCGGATGGAGCGCGAGATCCGCCCCGAGGCCATGAACGAGGAGATGGCCCACTCCGACCGGGTCTCGACGATCGAAACCTTCGCGATCTACGCCCCGGCCGGCGACTACTCGGCACGCGCGAAGCTCACCGACCTGACCTCGAACGAGAGCGTCGAGGTGACACGCAACCTGAACGTCCCCCAGAGCCGTCCCTTCTTCAGCGACGTGCTGCTCTCCAACCACATCCAGAAGGATGTCCGGCTCGACGAGGGGAGCTACCTGCCGTACCTGATCGGGACGACCATGTTCCACCCCAGCCCGCGCGGTGTGTTCTACAAGGATTCCCCCCTGATCTACTTCTATTACGAAGTCAATCCCGAGGCGATCGAGCAGACGGAAGGCACGATCGACCTCAACATGGCGCTGCGGAACGGCAGCCAGACCGTGAAGGACTTCGGCGCCCGACAGATCAAGGTCAGCGAGGGGCAGAACTTCGACCTCGGCGCCTTCAACATCGGCGGGCTCCGCCCGGGTCGCTACGAGCTGGTCGTGAGCTGCACGAGCTGCCCGGACTCGGCCCGTCTGCTGGACGTCTTCGAGGTCCGGGACGCGCAGGAGCAGCTGGCCTTCCTGCAGCCCGCCGCGCCCGCGGCCACGCAGGGCCCGCCCCTGAAGTACTACACATCGCTGAGCCCGGCCCAGGTGGACAGCGTGGTGAAGGCCATGGACGTCTGGTTCACCCCGCCGCAGCGGCAGCTCCTGGCCACGCTGAATCCGCAGGGGAAGCTCCAGTTCCTGAACCGCTTCTGGGAGAGCCTGGACGCCGATCCGTCGATCGGAGATCCGTCGACGCCCGAGAACGAGGCCAAGGAGATCTTCGAGCAGCGAGTGGCCTACGCCGACCAGTTCTTCACCAGCAGCCAGCGTCTGGGAAGGAACACCGACCGCGGATTGATCTACGTCCTGTATGGCGACCCCACCGAGCGGATCGACCGTCCCGTCGAGGCAACGCTGGGCCCCTATCAGATCTGGAACTACAGCAGCCAGGGCGAGACCTTCGCGTTCGGAGACTTCCGGCGGGACGGGAACTACCGTTTGATCTACTCGACCGATGAGCGCTGGGCGGGTGACCCCCAGATCCAGTCCCAGGTGGACATGACCTCCAGCGGCCGGGCGTCGTTCCTGCCGGCGGGGAGGGGGTATGAGAGGATCATAGAAGACATCCGCACCTACCGCACGACTACGGGCGATCTACAGTAGGTCGCTGAAAACGGCCGATATCTGCGTTGCGCTTCCTCGGCCGCCCTGCGGCGTACAGAAAGCGTACGCCTCGGGCGTCCTCGGGCGCGCGCCTTGATCTCGGCCGTTTTGAGCGACCTCCTCTCGCCGCAACAAAAACCAACTCCCATTCAAGTTCGTGCATTCCCTTTTCCCGAGCGGACTTCCCGGATTAGTTTGCGCGGTCCCATGACGAGGGTTTTCGACCGGAGCCGGCCGCTGCTGTGCTTCGTCCACGACGCCGGGGACGCCCGGCCGCCGGTCAAGCTTTGGGGGGCGGACGACCTCGCGTGGTCGCTCGTCGACCTGGTCCAGGTCCGTGGCAAGCGGCTGGGGGCGGGCGACCTGGAGGGGCTGGCCCGCGGCTGGGTGGCGCGTCTGGCGGGCCTTCCCAGCTGCGTGATCGTGAACGATCGCCTGGACGTGGCGCTCGCGGCGGGAGCCGACGGAGTCCACCTGGGCCGGGACGACCTCGCGCTCGGAACCGCGCGGGAGCTCGCCCCGGACGGGTTCGTGATCGGCGGCTCGAGCCACGATCGGGAGGAGCTCCTGGCCGTCCAGGCGGCGGGGGCGGACTACGCGGGGCTGGGGGCCTTCTCGGCGACCTCCACCAAGCCGGACGCGAAGCCGCTGGAGCCTGTCCCGGCCGGGCTGGCCGGGCCTGTGGGCGGCCTCGAGATCCCCGTCCTCGCGATCGGGGGAATCGTGCCCGCCACCGTCGGCCGGGCGCTCGAGGTCCCGGCGGTGACCGGCGTGGCCGTGTCGGGGGCGATCCAGGCGGCGGCGGACCCGGGGGCCGTGATCCGGGCCCTCTCCGGCGCTCTGCGGGCGGCCTGGGAGGCCGTTCGCCAGAGGCCGGGACGTCCATGAGGGGGCGGTGGCTCGCCGGGCTCCTGGTCGCCCTGACGGCGTGCGGCGGTCCGGCTTCGGACGGGCCGGGCGAGGCCGCCCCCGCATCCGGGCGGCCACCCGACCGGCCCCTCCTGTCCCGCGACGCCGTCCGTCTGGAGCAGGTCCTCCGCCTCTCCGACCCGGCCCGGCTCGCCCAGCCCAGGGACCTGACCGTCGACGACGCCGGGAACGTCTACGTGCTCGACTTCGCGCCGCCCTCGGGGATCCTCAAGTACGGCCCGGAGGGCGAGTTCCTGCTCCGGTTCGGGGCCCGCGAGGAGGAGGAGCGGATCGTCTCCGGGATCGAGATGGACCTTACCCCCTGGCGGACCGTCCTCGTGATCGACCGCGGGCGGAACACCCTGGACAGCTACCTCGTCATCGGGACGTTCGCGCTGTCGGTCGAGGTCGACCCGGCCGTCGCCCTGGATGTCCTCGGGCTGCCCGGGTTCGGCGAGTTCTACCTGCACAAGTGGGACACCGAGGGACAGCGATCGGTCGTCCTGCACATGCGCGCCCCCTACGATTCCCTGGCCACCACCTACGAAGTGCGGGTACCCGTGGACGCCTCGCTGCGGGAGGAGGCGCGGGCGGTCCACTACCACACCGCGGTGGATCGCCAGGGAAGGCTCTACGTGGGCTTCTACGATGGCTATCCGGTGCGCGTGCTCGAGCCGGACGGTCGGACCGTGCGGACGATCGACCTCGACCGCGAGAGACTCCGGAAGAGCGCCGCGGAGCTGCGCCGGGAAGAGGAGGAGAACCTAGCCCGGCTGCACGAACAGGCCCCGGCGATGGACGAGGAGCTGCTCCGCGAGGCGGCCCGGCCCGACTCCCTGTGGCCCCTCCTCGAGGAGCTGGCCGTCGACCCGACGGGCCGGCTATGGGTCCGGACCCGCCGCCCCGACTCGGGCGGCGCCACCTCGTACGACGTCTTCAACGAGCAGGGCGAGTACCTATTGCGGGTGGACGTGCCGGGAAGGGTGGAGCGGACCGTGTTCGCTCCCGACGGCCGGCTGTTCACGATCGTGGCGGGGGAGGACGGGGCCCGGGAGATCGTCGCCTACCGGGTCGGCCTCGGAGCTCCCGGGCCGTCGGGCGAGCCCGAAGTGACGGCCGCTCAGCCCACCAGCGACAGCGGAACCTGACGCTCGAGCCGCGCGCCCGTCGAGAGGTCCTCGATCTCGACGGTGAGCAGGTAGTCGCCGGCCGGCGAGTCCGAAACGTCCAGCGAGAAGTACTCGAGCAGCGGATCCGTGTCGCCGCCTTGGGAGCGCTCGAACGAGTACGTGATCGCGCCCTCCCGCTCGTCGTCGCTCAGGAGCTCGCCCACCGCCGAGAAGAAGCGCGCCACGATGTTCCGGTCGGGCTCCATGGACGAGAGCGTGTAGGTCGTCCGGTAGCGGGCCTCGGGGCCGCCCAGGCCGTACACCTCGTAGTACACGAACACCGGCTGCGAGCGCATGAACGTCCGTGACGGGAGCGCCAGGACCTTGACCCGGTCCCACCGGACGAACGGGTTCGAGGGGTCGGCGGCCGGTTCGATGCGACTCGCCAGCACGACCCCCGACATGGCCAGCGAGCCGGTCGAGAAGTCGTCGGCCGTGACCGCGCCCCGGGACATCCCCGACCGTCCCGAGTTGAGATCCGTCATCTTCATGCCGTAGCTGTACTGGCCGGGGGTCACGCTCACCGTCCGGACGCCAGGCACCAGGACGCCGGCCTCACGGGGGATCGGCTTGGCGCTGGCGATGGTGACGTCGTCCTCGTCTCGCGTGGCGGTCTCCTGGTCGGTGCCGCTCACGACGAGCTGGTAGCGGTAGTCGATCTGGCTGCCGCCGGCCGGCCGTGGAAGGACCGATACCTCGGTCGTCGGCAGGGCGTAGTAGAACGCGATCGTCGTGGCCCCCCCGGGGTCCTTGAACGGTACCGCGTAGACCGGCGCCGGCAGATCCCCGCCCGTCGCCGGGTCGTACGACTGGGTGGTCGTTCCGACCTTGATGTCGGTGGCGAGGTTGACCTCCTCCCTCTCGAGGGTCTGCGCATCCAGGCCGGTGGCCGCCCGGTCGTAGTAGGGATCCAGGCTGCCGCGGGAGGCGTACAGCTCGCGGAAGGCCCGCCGGTCGCCGGCCAGGATCCGGCTGTCGTAGCTGTCGCAGGTCGAGCCCGAGGCGCCGGTGCAGGTCGCGCTGCTGAGCACGGTCTGGCCGGTCATCTTGCTGGCGTTGCTGATGATGGCGTCGCTGAGGTGCCGAACGAGCTTGTAGTCGCTCACGTCCTCGTCGCTCACGAAGTGGAACACCAGCGGATCGCCGGACGTCCGCTCGTACTTCCAGGAGACGTTCCGCTGGACCTCGGGGCCGGCATAAGTGGCGGTGTCGTCGGGCGGGCCGTGCCGCAGATAGATGACGCCGCGGTCGTCGAAGCCGGTCTGCCAGGGGGGCACGTACGCCGCCGACCCCGAGTAGTGGCGCCGCTCGGGGAGATCGATGCGGAAGTTCCGGTAGACGTGGTCGAGCCGGCGGTAGTGCTCGGCCAGCCGCTCGTCGGTCGCGACGAACGAGGCGTCGGCCAGCCCCTGCCAGAAGTCGCGCAGGAACCGCTGGCGACCCGCGGCGTCCAGGCTCTGGAAGGCGGCGTCCGCGTCCTCGTCGACGATCGGGCGGACGTCGAACCAGAAGAGGGCGGCTTCGCGGTCGGTGGTGATGGCGTCGAGGCCGGCCCAGTAGGCCTGGGCGCCGGCCTCGACCTGCTCGGTGTTGAAGAGGGCATAGGCCAGCAGGAGCTGCCGGCCCGCCAGCGGCAACGCCGGCCCGGCCGGAATGGATTCGATCGCCGCCGCCATCCGCTCCAGCTCGCCGGCATCCCGGTAGGTGGCGGCCAGGACGAGGGCCGCGTCCGGAAACTCGGGCGCCTCGCGCAGGAGCCGTTCGAGCTGGACGATCGCCTTAGCGTAGTCGTCCTCGCCGCGGGCCTGCCGGTACGCCAGCGCCAGGTTGAAGCGCGCGGCGTGAAAAGCGGGGTCGGCTTCCAGGGCGTCCTCGAACGCCTGGATGGCCATCGAGATGTGGTCCCGGTTCAGAACCTTCTTGAGACTCTCCAGGATGACCAGCCACTGTTCATCCTTGCCGAGCTCGTAGATCCCCAGACCGTTGAGCGCGTGGACGGCTCGCGGGTCCGCTTCGAGAGCCCGTTCGAACGCCACCTCGGCGGCGTCGAGATGGACGTCGTCGTCGGGTGCGGCGACCTGCTCGAGCTGGCGCAATCCCTCCTCGATCGCCTGCTGGACGGGCTCGGGATACGTTCCGGGCTCGGGCGCGACCGGTACCGGGCTGAAGTGCTGGTCGATGAACTGGGCCGAAGCGGGCGTCGGAGGAAGCATAAGAAGAAGGGCGGCAAGAAAGGCGGCCAGAAGGGCCACAACGGGCCAGGCGAGGGGTCCGGGCGAACGGACCGAATCGGACATCGGCGGACCTCCGGTCGTTCAAAAGCGTCCTTGCGTAGTATACGGGCTCAGCCGCTAAACCGGCAAAGACGGACCCCGGTTTAAGCGCCCGCTTCGTGTTGCTGACCCCCCGAAGCGTGGGTAAGTTGACGGTCTGTCATGATCACGATCGGTGAGAGACCCACCGACGAGGTGGTCGCCGATCGATTGGCGGCCGCCCGGGACGCGATCTCCGCCGCGTGCGTGAAGGCGGGTCGCGAGCCCGCCGGAATCAGGATCGTCGCCGTCACCAAAGGCCACTCGGCCGAGATCGTCCGGGCGGCGATCGGGGTCGGACTCACGGACATCGGAGAGAATCGTGTCCAGGAGGCGCTGGAGAAGCTCGTCCCCGGCGTTCGCGCACAGGCCGGTCCGCACGTCCGCTGGCACATGGTGGGACATCTCCAGCGGAACAAGGTTCGGGACGCGCTGGGCTTGTTCGACTGGCTCCAGTCGCTGGACTCCCGGCGGCTGGCGCGCGCGATCTCGGAGCGCGCCCCCGAGGACGCTCCGCCGATCCAGGCGCTCGTCCAGGTGAGCGCCGGCGGTGAGGATCGGAAGCACGGCTTCGATCCGGGAGAGGCGATCGAGGCCGCGCTCGAGATCGATGAGCTGTCCGGTCTCGAGGTCCGGGGGGTCATGGCGATGGCGCCCTGGACGGCGGATGAAAGGTCGGTCCGCGGTGCGTTCGGGATCGCCCGGCGGGTCTACGATGAGCTCGTGCGACGGATGAACGGGCGGCCCGACACGCTGTCGATGGGAATGTCCGGGGATTTCGAGTGGGCGGTGGAGGAGGGGGCGACGATGGTCCGACTGGGCACCGCCCTGTTCGGGGAAAGGGAGCGCTGAGTGGATGACGTGACCGGCATGACCGCGAAGGAGCACCTGCGGCGGATCGACGAGGCGGTCGAGCATGTCCGGTCCCGCTACGACGGCCGGCCCGAGACCGCGATCGTCCTGGGTACCGGGCTCGGAGCCCTCGCCGACGACATCGCGATCGAGGAGGCGATCGACTACCGGGAGATCCCGCACTTCCAGGTCTCCACCGTGGAGAGCCACAGCGGCCGGCTCATCTTCGGCGTGCTCGAAGGGCGCCCGGTCATGGCGATGCAGGGCCGCTTCCACATCTACGAGGGATACACCCTCCAGCAGGTCACCTTCCCGATCCGTGTCATGCAACGGCTGGGCGTGGAGATCGTCATCGTTTCCAACGCCTGCGGGGGCATGAACCCGACCTACCGGCGGGGCGACCTGATGCGGATCGCCGATCACATCAACCTGATCGGCGACAATCCATTGCGCGGACCCAACATGGACGAGCTGGGGCCGCGCTTCCCGGACATGAGCGAGCCGTACGACCTGCGTCTGGGGGACCTGGCCGACCGGCTCGCTCTGGAGGCCGGCATCCGGCTCCACGTGGGCGTCTACGTGGGGGTCGCCGGCCCCAACCTCGAGACCCGTGCGGAGTACCGCTTCCTGCGGACGATCGGGGCCGACGTCGTCGGGATGAGCACGGTGCCGGAGGTGATCGTGGCCCGGCACGGCGGAATGCGCGTCCTGGGTCTCTCGATCGTCACCGACGAATGCTTCCCGGACGCCCTGCAGCCGGTCGACGTGACCGAGATCATCCGGGTCGCCGGTGAGGCCGAGCCGCGGCTGACCGAGCTCATCCGGCGTACCGTCCGGCATCTCGACGAAGCGACCGTCGAGGATCCCGACCTGGTCCGAACGGACGCCTGAGCCGCCGATGGTCGACGCGACCCGCCTGAGGGACTACAAGGGTACCCTCAACCTCCCACGGACCGAGTTCCCGATGCGGGCCCGTCTCCCGGAGCGTGAGCCGGAGGTCCTGGCCCGCTGGGAGGAGCAGGCGCTCTACGACCGCCTTCGCGAGGGTCGCCGGGGGCGCGAGAGGTGGATCCTGCACGACGGCCCCCCGTATGCCAACGGCCACATCCATCTGGGCACGGCGGTCAACAAGATCCAGAAGGACTTCGCGGTCCGGACGCGGTCCATGATGGGGTACGACGCCCCTTACGTCCCGGGATGGGACTGCCACGGCCTGCCGATCGAGATCAACGTCCAGCGCGAGTTCCGCGAGCGGGACCAGGAGCCCGGGCTGCTCGAGCTGCGAACGCGCTGCCGGGAGTACGCCGCGAGCTGGGTCGAGGTGCAGCGCGAGGAGTTCCGGCGGCTGGGGATCTGGGGCGAGTGGAAGGACCCGTATCTCACCATGTCGCGCGACTACGAGGCCGACATCGTCGAGACGTTCGCCGACCTCGTCGACGCGGGATACGTCTACCGTGGACTGCGCCCGATCCACTGGTGCGTGGTGGATCGGACCGCCCTGGCCGAGGCGGAGATCGAGTACCGCCCCCGGATCTCGCCCTCGATCACCGTGATCCTCCCGCTCCGCGAGGATCCGCGCGGAGTCTTCGGCGAAGGCGGGGAGGCTGGGTCGGCGGGGGTTCTGGTGTGGACGACCACGCCGTGGACGATCCCCGCCAACCGGGCCGTCGTGATCCATCCCGACCTGGATTACGTGGTCGTGGACACCGAGCGCGGTCGGCTCTTGTGGGCGGCAGCGCGGCACTCCGCGCTGGAGGATCTCTTCGAGCGGGCCGAGGTCGTCCGGCGGGTCCCGGGGGCGGATCTGGGGGGCCTTGTCTTCACGCATCCCCTGGAGGACCGGCCGAGCCCGCTCCTCTTCGCCGACCACGTCACGGTGACGGAGGGGACCGGCGTCGTCCACACCGCCCCCGGCCACGGGGCCGAGGACTTTCAGGTCGGCCGCCGGAACGGGCTCGAGATCTACAATCCGGTCGGCCCCGACGGCGTGTACCTGCCGGACACCCCGCGCTACGCCGGGGTCCTGATCTGGGACGCGAACCCGCGGATCGTGGCCGACCTCGAAGCGGCCGGGCGTCTCGTCGACCAGGCCAAGGTCGAGCACAGCTACCCGCATTGCTGGCGGTGCAAGAACCCGGTCGTCTTCCGGGCCACCGTGCAGTGGTTCCTGGCGATCGACCACGACGATCTCCGGGGGCGCGCGCTGGCGGCGATCGACGGCGTGGCGTGGATCCCACCCTCCACCGCCAACCGGATCCGCACCATGGTCGAGGGACGGCCGGACTGGACGCTGTCCCGCCAGCGCGCCTGGGGCGTCGGCATCCCGGCGGTCTACTGCCGCCGCTGCGAGGAGCCGTTCCTGGACCCCGGCTTCGTACGTCACGTGGCCGCCCTGGTCCGCGAGAAGGGCGCCGACCACTGGTTCGCCGCGGGGATGGAGCAGCTCGTTCCGGCCGGCATCCACTGCCCGAAGTGCGGCCCCGAGGCGACCGATTTCCGCCGCGAGATCGAGATCCTGGACGTCTGGTTCGACTCGGGCGTCTCGCAGCGCGCCGTCCTCGAGGACCGCGAGGATCTGGCCTGGCCCGCGGACCTCTACCTCGAAGGGCCCGACCAGCACCGGGGCTGGTTCAACTCGTCCCTCATCCTGGCCATGGCAACCCGCGGGAGGGCTCCCTATCGGGCCGTCCTGACCCACGGCTGGATGGTCGACGCCGAGGGGCGGGCGATGCACAAGTCGCTCGGCAACATCATCCGTCCCGAGGAGATCGTGGACGAGCGCGGAGCCGACATCCTGCGTCTGTGGACCGCGGCCAACGACATCACCCGCGACGGGCGCTTCTCATGGGACGCGGTGGACCAGGTCTCCGAGGCGTACCGACGCATCCGGAACACGCTGCGCTTCCTGCTCGGCAACCTGACCGGCTTCGATCCCGCCCGGGACGCCGTGCCGCTCGCCGAGCTCGAGGACTTCGACCGGTGGGCGCTGGCCGGGCTCGAGCGGCTCCAGGAGGGCGTGCGGGGCGCCTACGACCGGTTCGAGTTCCACGTCGCCTATCAGCAGCTCGTCAACTATTGCACGGTGGAGCTGTCGGGCGTATACCTCGACGGCATCAAGGTCCGGCTGTACACGCAGCCGGCGGGATCGACCGCCCGACGCAGCGCGCAGAGCGTGCTGCAGGCGGCGCTCGAATCGCTGGTGCGGCTACTGGCCCCGATCTTGCCCTTTACCGCCGACGAAGTCTGGGGTGCGTTGCCGACCGAAACCCCGGGTCCGAGCGTCCACCTGGAGGAGTTCCTTCCGTTCCGCCCCGAACGCCGGGAACCGGCCCTGGAAGCCGAATGGGAGACGATCCTGCGCGCGCGGCAAGCGGTCACGCGCGAGCTCGAGGGGCTCAGGGAGCGCAAGGAGATCGGGTCCTCACTGGCCGCCGAGGTCGAGATCGCCGCGCTGTCCGACGCGGACCGGGCGACCCTGGAACGCCATCTTTCCGCGCTCGAGGAAGCGTTCATCGTGAGCGCCGTCCACGTGCGCGAAACTCTCGACGGGGACGCCGCGCCGGAAGGGTTCCGGGTGCGCGCGCGCCCCGCGAGCGGCGAAAAGTGCGATCGGTGCTGGCGCTGGCGCGCGAGCGTCGGCGACGACCCCGACCATCCCACCGTGTGTGCGGAGTGCGTGTCCATCCTCAGCGGATTATCCTGATACCGAGGGCCGAGATACGATGAAGATGAAGAAGACCCAATTGAGCCAGCTGGAACAGCGTCTCCTCGAAGAGCGCGAGCGCGTCATGAAGGAGCTCGGCTTCTTCGACGAGAACTACCACGAGTCGACCCGCGCCGCCTCGGGCGATCTGAGCGCCTATTCGTTCCACATGGCCGATCAGGGGACGGACGCCATGGAACGCGAGAAGGCCTTCCTGTTCGCCTCGAAGGAGGGTCGCCAGCTCTACCAGATCGACGAGGCGCTGCGCCGTCTGTACCGCCAGCCGGACGGTTTCGGCCGCTGCATCCAGTGCAACGACCCGATCCACTGGGAACGCCTGGAAGCGCTCCCCTACGCGACCTTGTGCATCGCGTGCAAGGAGCGGGAGGAGAATGGAAGGGGCGTCTGAGGCG
>DASRVA010000052.1:0-10113 GCA_035687745.1 Gemmatimonadota bacterium | reverse complement strand
CGCAGGCCACCCAGAGGGGGCTGTCGAGGTCCGAGCTGTCGGCATGGGTCAGTGCGAGCCTCTCCTCCAGGACCCGCTCCGGCACCGGGAGACCCCGGGCCGAGAGATGCAGGGGCCCGCAATGCCGTACGATTTCCGGCGTCCCGGGAATGTCCAGGATGGTCAGCGCCTGCCTCACCTTCCCTTCCCTCCCCCCGAGGTCATGGAAGCGAAATAGCCGTACGACCTCCCGGCTGTCGTCGTCGAGGCGGCGGTCGATGATCGGGAACACCGCCTCCCGCGCCGATCCCAGACGGGGATGGCGAAGGAACATGTAGATCTGCGAGGCCGACTCGGCGTTCAGGGTGTCGAGGGCGGACCGTGCCCAGGCGCGCGTCTCGGGGGCACCGAAGGCGAGACCGAAGGCGATCCGGCCGGCCTGGGTCCGGGCCGCCCGGGGGGCGAGGCGGCCATATGCCTCCACCTCGCGGCCGACGCGGGCGCTGTCGGGTTCCCACAGGAAGGCCAGGTCGACGAGATGGGCGCGATAGAGAGCCGCGGCTGGCTGGAGCTCCGCCGCCCGACGGAAGGCACGCTCGGCTTCCTCGGGCCCGCGCATCGCCTGCGCTTGATGGTAGTAGGCCTCGCCCAGGTTGTACCACGCTTCGGCAACGTCGGGGTACTGGCGAGCCACCGCCTCGACGGCAGCGACACTCCTCGGCTCGTTGTTCCAACGGGACGACTTCGTTCGAACCAGGGCCGCCTCGAGTGCCGGCAGTCGATCCGCGAGGCGGTGGGCGCGGTCGAGCATCTCGCGGCCCCTGCCGGGACTCCCGAAGTTCCCGCCCTCGTCCCAGGCATAAGCCTCGGACAGCCCGTAGTACGCCAGCGCGAACAGCGTGTCGGCGCGGACGGCTCTCTCCCACGCCTCGATGGCGGCGAGGAGCTCGCCCCTCCGGAAGTGGACCTCGCCGTCCAGGTACGCCTTGAGCGCAGGCAACGACGAGGTCGTCACCCCGGCCAGGTCGATCGGGGGGAGATCGTCGGCATCTCTCACGAACACAACCGCGAGGGTCTGCATTCCCAGACGGTCGACGAGTGCGAAGATGCTGTCCGGGGGTCCCTCCGCGACGGCCTGCCCCAGCGATCGGCCGCTTTCGACGTCGTATACATCGGCCGCGAACCGCACCCGCGGCCCGGCCGCGACCGCGGAGCCCACGAGCGCATAGCTGGCATGGGTTGCTCGAGCTACTCCGAGTGCGAGCGCGAGGTCGGCCACGCGTTCGTCCCCGATCGCTTCGTTCCATCGGGCGAGAAGCGTGCGGCTGTCGATCGCGCGGAGACCGCCCGCCCCGTCGAGGCCGGTCGAGAGGAGATCGACCATCCCTTCCCGCCAGACCTCGAGACCTTGGCCGTGCACGCTGAAGGGGAGGACGGCTATCGCAGGCGCGGCGCCCGTCGCGCCGGCCGCGGGGACAAAGGCATCGGAGTCTCGAAGGGTGCGAATCCCGAGGAAGAGAGCGAGCGCGGCGAGCACGCCCCCCACGCCCAGAGTCACGCGGCGAGTGGTCGCTTGCGGCATCCAAGAGGGCCGGGGGGTGACGTCGGGGGAGCCGGTCAGCTCGAGGTCGGCCAGTAGCTCCCCGGCGCTGCAGTATCGCTCCTCCGGCGTCTTCCGCAGGAGCCGGTCCACGATCGGCGGAACTGCCTCGGGTATCTCGGGGCATAGCTTCGAGACGGGTTCAGGGCTTTCGTGGAGGATCGCCTGCAGGAGCGCCCGGTCGTTCCCGCCGCGGAAGGGCCGGACGCCCGTGAGCATCTCGTACAGGACCACACCCAGGCTCCAGAGGTCCGTCCTCTGATCGAGCGGGTCGCCTCGCGCCTGCTCGGGCGACATGTAGGCCACCGTTCCCGGTGTCATACCGGAGCGCGTGACGGTCGACTCCGCCGTCTTTGCCAGCCCGAAGTCGAGCAGCTTCACGGTCCCGTCGACCGTGAGCACGACGTTGCCGGGTTTCACGTCCCGGTGCACGATCCCGCGCGCGTGGGCGGCCGCCAGGCCGCGCGCGATCTGGGCGGCGATCGCAATCGCCTCCTTCAACGGAAGGGGACCATGCGCGAGTCTCTCCTTGAGGGTCCGGCCCTGACAGAGGGCCATGGCGATGAACGGCCGGCCGTCCTGGCTCTCCCCGATCTCGTAGACCGTGCAGATGTTGGGATGCTCGAGCGTCGCCGCGGCCCGCGCCTCGACGAGGAGTCGAACCTGCGCGCCCGAATAGGTCAAATGGGGCGGAAGAAACTTGAGGGCGACGTCGCGGTCAAGGCGCGTGTCGTGGGCGCGATAGACGGTTCCCATGCCGCCGGCGCCGATCGGTTCCAGGATCTCGTAATGGCCGACCGTCTGGCCGGTCGACAGGTCGAGACGCGAAGATCCCGGGCTGGGGACGGGCATGGTCTTCGAGAGGCATCCGAAGAATTCCTCCGCCGCCTCGGTCCGCTCCAGGAGTGACAGGACCTCGTCCCGCATCTCGGGAGACTCCCGCGCCGCGGCTTCGACGAAGGCGGTGCGGGCCTTCGGCTCGAGCGCGCGGGCTCGTTCGTACAGCCGATCCACGGCATCCCGCGAGATCCGCCGGTCTCCACCGTCTCCAGGACGGATCATGCCGATCCCTCGAGCGCCTGCCTGAGATCCCGGTAGAGCCAGGCCTGGGCGGAAGCCCAGCTCCGCTTCACCGTGGCCGGAGATATCCCCAGCGCCTCCGCCGTATCGTGGATCGTCATGCTCCCGAAGAACCGGCACTCGACGATCCGGCATTGCCTGCTATCGAGCGACTCCAGACGGCGGAGGGAGTCATCCAGGGCCGCCAGCGCCTCGTTCCTGGCTTCCGCCGGGTCTCCACCTCCTTTGAGGGAGGCCTCGATCTCATGAAGCGGGATGGGGCGGGTTCCGCCGCCGCGCTTCTCGGCCTGCTTGGCTTTGGCGTAGTTGATCAGAATCTGCCGCATGGCCCTCGAGGCCACGGCCAGGAAATGGGCACGATTCTGCCATGGCGCCGCCGTCTGGTCGACGAGCCTCAGGTAGGCTTCGTGGACAAGCGCGGTCGTGTTGAGGGTCTCGTCGCCCTGCCAGCGCCGCCGCTGCCGCTCGGCGGCCTGGTGAAGCTGGTGGTAGATGAGGGGGAAGAGCTCGTCGAATGCATCACGATTCCCCGCCTCGATCTCTCGCAGGAGACGGGTCACCGTTTCCTGACCGGGGTCGACCCTTCCCGACGCATCTGGCCCCAATTCCACCCTCCAGCTCGTCCACCGGAAAGAGGCCTGAAACACCAGAATAAACTCCGAATACTGGTCAATGCAAACCTGACCTGAGCCCTGATGGATTTTCGAACGGCGACCCATCAGGGATCCCATGAAGCAGGCCTGGCGGGCTTATCCGTTGATCGCTGAACGTCGGTAGGCTATCGCGCGAAGACGCTGGCGACCGGGGCGCGGAAGCCCGGTATGACCGGGCCACCTTCCAATTCCTCCGCCACACCCAGGATGCGAATTTCTGTCGGTGAACGGTATTCCGTGATCGTCCGCGCTTCCGGGTGAACCACCCAGACGAGACGAGCGGCCGCTTCGAGATAATCGAGCACCTTCTCGTGGATCTCGGCGGAAGTATTCGACGGGGAGACGATCTCGACGCATAGATCGGGAGCGAACGCCAGGAACCCCCGCTCCGGAGGACCCGAAGGGAGCCGCTCGATCGAGACGAAGGCGAGATCCGGCCCGCGTACGGTTGCGGGTTCGGTGGAAAGGATCACGCCGATGTCGCTGAAGACGTGGCCTAGACCGTGCTGCTCGACGTGATTCAGCAGCATGCTGCCAAGCTTGACCTGGACCCAGCCATGCATGGCCGCAGGCCTGGGCTCCCGCACGAGCACGCCGCGCACGAGCTCGACGCGGGCGGTGTCTTCCTCCGGCAGCTGCTCGAACTCCTCGATCGTCAACAATCGATCGGTCGTCGTTCGCTGTGCGCCCATGCCCCTCCGTCGATCGTTTGACGTTCGGATGTCGAGTCAATGTAGTATTGAGCACGGCTCATGCCGACCGTCACGGTCAAACGGACCACATCCCGCCCGACGGGGTATCTCGGAACGAGAGTTCGTGCATCGCTGTACCGTATTGGAGGTGACCTTTCATGTTTACCAGGAAAGCGCTCGCCGTCGTTGCGATGGGCATCGCCGCCGCCTGCGCGAGCGGCGGCACGGCCGCCTCCGACTCGCCGGTCGAGCCGGCGATTCAGGTCCAGGCAGCCGCGCTCCGGCACGTCTTCCAGAACAACGACTCCTCGCTCGGGATCTCGGCCGGCTCCTACTGCGTGGGAGTGGGCACGGGCCTCCTGAACACCGATCCCTCGGTGGCGCTCCTCCAGGCCCTCGAGAATCCCAAGGTCACCCGTCTCTCGGGCTGCGCCCGGGTCGGAAGCCGCACCCATCGGTGGCAGGTGATCGACACCCTGAGCCGGCTGCCGTCCCTCGCTTTCTTCGTCGATCAGCCGAGCTTCCCGGATGCGGACACCGCGCGGGTGTACGTGGAATACGTTCAGGACCCGAGCTTCTCGACCGGCTACGACTGCGTCCTGAGCCGTGCGGCCGAAGGGTGGCAGGTCCAGCGCTGCGATCCCGGCTTCCCGCGCTGAACGGCCACCTGGCGATACCGTAGTTCCGCGAGCGATCAGTTGCTGGGAAAGTCGGGCGGGGCGAAGAGGTCGGCCACCCGCAGCTGAAAGCCTGGTAGCACATCATGGCCTTCGAGGGTGTCCGACCCCGTCACGATGTGGACCTCGGTCCTAGAGCGGTAGGCGGTCACCGATCGGTTCCGCGGCTCCACAACCCAGACGAGCCGAGTACCCGCCGCCAGGTACTCCAGCACCTTTTCCCTGATCCCCGCTCTCGTGTTCGACGGGGAGACGATCTCGACGGCGAGGTCGGGGGGAATTGTCCAGAAGGCGCGAGGGAAGCCCCCCGGCGGTAGGTTCTTCCGGGCAATGAACGCGACATCGGGCCCTCGGACCGTCGGCGGATCGTCGGACAGCAAGAAGCCGGGCTCAGCGAGAGTCAGGCCGAGGCGGTTCTTCTGCACGTGCTCGCGGATTCGCCCCGCCAGTTCCATGGCGAGCCACGAATGCTCGGCGTTGGGGCGCGGCTCACGGATGAGCCGGCCCTCGACGAGCTCGACCCAATACCCGTCTTCCTCGGGAAGCTGTTCGTATTCCGACAGCGTGTAGAGGCGCTCGGTGGTCTCCGGATGCGTGCCCATCCCTCCCCTCGGATCATCTCTCGACAGGTTCCGAAAGCTACTACGGCTGCTTCAGCACAAGCCATGCCGGTGGCCGGCTTGGCTCCGTCCCTGCTCTTGCCGCGTCTCAGCCCGCGCGATAGGGTCGCGCCCGTGCCCGCGCCGCCCGAGCTCGCCCTGATGGACGCGACCGCCCTGGCCGAGCTCGTCCGCCGAGGCGAGGCGACGCCGGTCGAGCTGGTCGAGGCCGCGATCGAGCGGATCGAGGGGCTGAATCCGGCCATCAACGCGGTCGTGACTCCGATGTTCGAGCAGGCGCTCGAAGCCGCGCGGGGGGATCTCCCGGACGGTCCTTTCCGGGGCGTCCCGTATCTCCTCAAGGACCTCACCGCGAGCTACGCCGGGGTCCGGATGACGGGCGGCTCGGCGTTCCTCGCCGACTTCATCCCGCCGATCGATTCGGAGCTGGTCCGGCGCTTGAAGGCGGCCGGCTTCGTCGTCGTCGGCAAGACGAACACCCCCGAGCTCGGGATCGCGCCGACGACTGAGCCGCACTTCCTTGGCCCGTGCCGGAATCCGTGGGATCCCACCCGCTCCGTGGGCGGCTCGAGCGGAGGCTCGGCCGCCGCTGTGGCGGCAGGGATGGTGGCGGCGGCGCACGGGAACGACGGCGGCGGATCGATCCGGATCCCGGCCTCCTGCTGCGGGGTCTTCGGTCTCAAGCCGACCCGCGGCCGGAATCCGCTCGGCCCCAACTTCGGCGACATCATGGGCGGGCTGGTGGCCGACCACGCGTTGACGCGGACGGTCCGGGACTCGGCCGCCATCCTTGACGCGACCGCCGGTCCGGACGAAGGCGATCCGTACGTCGCGCCGCCGCCGGAACGGCCCTATCGCGAGGAGGTGGGCGCCCCTCCGGGCCGGCTCCGGATCGCCTTCTCCGACGTTTCGCCGCTGGGTGGTGGGGTCCATCCGGAATGCCGGGAGGCCGTCCGCAAGGCGGCCGCGCTCTGCGAGGAGCTGGGGCACGAGGTCGTGGAGGGCGCCCCGCCGCTCGACGCCGGGCGCTACCTGCCCCTCTTCATGGCACTCTGGGCCGGCGGCTGCGCGTGGAGCGTGGACGGGCTCGCGATCGTGACCGGCCGGACGCCGACCGCCGAAGGATTCGAGCCCCTCACCTGGGCCCTCTACGAGCGCGGGAAAAGGATCGGCGCCGCCGACTACCTCCTGGCCCTCCAGGGTCTTCAACAGATGGCGCGTCCGGTGGCCGGGTTCTTCCTCGCGCACGACCTGTGGCTCACGCCGACCCTGGCCGAGCCGCCTCTCGAGCTCGGCACGCTCGATCTCCCGGGCGATCGCCTCGACGAGGCGATCGGGCGGGCGTTCGACTTCACGCCCTTCACGTCGCTTTTCAACGTCACCGGCCAGCCGGCCATGTCGGTGCCGCTCCGCTGGAGCGAAGCCGGGCTCCCGATCGGCGTCCAGTTCGCCGCGCGCTACGCCGACGAGGCTACCCTCTTCCGGCTGGCCGCCCAGCTCGAGGAGGCGCGGCCGTGGAAGGCGCGCCGTCCGCCAGTACCGGCTTGACCACTTGGACGTCGGGTCGCGGCCCTCATGCTCGACCGGTGTGTAATTGAACTTGTCCAATCCATTTACACACAGCTTCGGCCACAAGGCTCCTGCTCACTCCCGCCGCAGCCCCTGGAGCCGCGCCACGTCGGCGCGCGCCTGACGGTAGAGGGGCTGGATCTCGGGATCCGCCTCGTCCCATGCCAGCACCATCCAGCCGTACGCGTCGAGCGCCTTCTCGCGATCCTCCACCTTCTCGTAGAGCGGCGCCAGCCGGCGCGCCACCCAGGGATCCGGGCCGAAGGTCTCCAGGTACCGGATCGCCTCCTCTTCCTCGCCCGTCTCGGCCAGGATCTCCGACATCCACAGGGCGAGCGGAGGAAAGCCAGCCTCCCGAAACACCGGCTCGATCGCGCGCCGGGCGCCGGCGCCGTCCCCCTTCAGGGTGAGGGCCCGCCCCTCGAGAGCCGCCACTCCCAGCCGAACGAGGCGCGCGAGCGTGGAATCGCCGCTCGCTTCCAGACGCGGGATCTCCCCAGCGGCAAGCCCGTGGAGGCGGCGGAACTCGCTCGTCCGGCCCTCCTCGAGCGCGTACAAGGCGGCAAACCACCCTTCCTCGCTGGCCACCGTGTCGCCGGGCTGGAGCGTGAACGCCTTTTCGTAGATGGAGTCCGGAAGGGGGACCCCGATGATGTAGGAGTATGTGAGGGCGTCGAACCTGTCCTCGGGATCGATCTCGGGCGCCGAGAGAAGCTCGACTCCTTCCTGGATCCGCCCGCGCAGCATGGCGTTCGTGGCCTCCCCGAGGCTGACCTCGCCATCCGGCGCGCCTGGGTTCCGCCGCGCGGCCTCGAGGACCCGGGCCTGCAGGTCCAGGAACCTCGGATGCATGGTGTTTCGTGCGACCACGCCGACGTCCGTTCCGGGGACGGTATCCAGGGCAACCAGCGCCGTTCCACGCGCCGTCGAGTCGCCGAACGCCACCTCCATGGAGAGCCGGTAGCGGTTGATGTAGGCGCTGCCGGCGGCATAGCGCTCGAGGAATGTCATGAACCGGTCCGCTCGCGCGCTATCCGCGTAGGTGAGCGCGTTGTCGAGCGGGTGGATGTAGGCGGGGGCATAGGACGGATCGAGGCGCGCCGCGCGCAGGAACGCGTCGTCGGTCTCCTCGCGCCCGGCCAGGCTCTGGTTACGCAGGTGGTGATACGTATCGCCGAGCAGGTACCACGCTTCGGGATCGTCCGGATACCTCTCGGTCGCCGCGCGGGCGAACTCGGTCGCCCTCGGGTGGCTCCGCGCCATGGCCAGGCTGATCTCCAGGAGCTCCGCCTCCCGGGGCGGCAGCCGCTCCGCGTAGCGGTCCGCGAGCTCCAGGTACTCGGTCACGAGAGGGCTCTCGCCTCCTTCCACCCATCCGTGAGCGGCGCTCAGCCGCCGATACGCCAGAGCGAACGTCGAGTCGGTCTCGACCGCCTGCTCGTAGGCCGGGATCGCGCGGTCGAAGTCCGAGCGGCGGTAGAGCACCTCGCCCTCCAGGAACGACTTGAGCGCGGGGAGAGAATGAGTCGTGATGCCTGCCAGCTCGATCCGGGGCAGGTCCTCCTCGTCCTCCAGGATCAGGGTCAGGAGGCGGATCGAGAGGTCGTCGACGAGGCCGAAGATCGAGTCCGGCGACCCTTCGACCTGCTCGCTTCCGAGCTGCTGGCCCGTCTCCAGGTCGTGGACATCGACCAGGACCCGCATGTCGTCCCCGATCGGGATGACGTTGCCCAGGATCGCGTAGCGGGCGCCGGTCGCGGACGCCACCTGTAGGGCGGTCGCGAGCGCGGGCGTCTCGTCCCCGGTGACCCGCTCGCGCCACTCGGCGAGGACGGTCCGGCTGTCGATCGCCCGAAGACCCCCCGCGCCGTCCAGATTGGTCGAGAGGAGGTCCACCATCCCCTCGCGCATGCTGCCGTGTTCCGCGCCGCGCACGTCGAAGGGGAGGATGGCGATCCCGGGACCGGCGGCCTCGGCGAGGGCGGCGTCGGGGGATGACCCCCCGCTCCGGAGGGCGAGGTATCCGATCCCGGCCGCGAGAAGGAGAACTCCCGCGATGGCGGCGGCAAGGGCAGGACGGCTCCGCGACAGACGGTCGGTGATCCCGGCGGCGCGCTCCCGCGCGGGCGGGAGCACGGCTTCCATTTCGTCGGGGAGGCCGGCCAGCGCGTAGACGCGCCACTCCCCAGGGACCCCCTTCAGCAGATGCCGGCCCCGCTCCTCGAACGTGAAGTCGGAGCCCGTCTCGGCATCCCGCACGGTGCTCGACACCAGGATCTCGCCGGGCGCCGCGAGCCCCGCGACCCGCGATCCGATGTGGATGGAGACGCCGCTCGCGCCCTCGGCCTCCCGCCGGATCTCGCCCATGTGGACGCCGGCCCGGATCTGGAGGTCCAGCTCACCCAGCGCATCGCGGATCGACGCCGCGCAGAGAAGGGCCGGCGTGGGGCCGTCGAAAAGCGCCAGGAAGCCGTCGCCCGCGTTGTTGATCTCCTGTCCGCCGTATCGGGCGATCCGCGCGCGGACGACCTCGTTGTGGCGGCCCAGGACCTCCCGCCAGCGGCGGTCCCCGAGCGCCATCGCGCGCTCTGTGGACCCGACGATGTCGGTGAAGAGAACGGTGGCGATGGAGCGGATCGAAGGCATGACAGGCGGCGCAATATAGCGGGCGTCCGAGACGCAGCGGTGCGCGGAGCTACTCCCGTCGGAGCGGGGTCAGGCCCGCCACGGCCTGTCGGACCCGCACGACCATCGGCTGGAGCTCGGGATCGGCGTCGCGCCAGGCGGTCAGGAAGCCCTCGTAGAATTCCCGCGCCTTCTCCGGCTCCTCCATCTCGACGTACAGCTCCCCGAGCCGACGGTAAGCGAGCGGGTCGAACCACAAGCTGGCGAAGTACTTCTCTGCGTCGTGGAGCCGGCCGTCCTCGACCATGAGCTCTCCGAGCCACAGCCGGACGACGTCGTTGACGGCCCACTTCGGTCCGTGACCGGTCGCGGTCGTCCGCGCCTCCTCGAGGAACCTCTCGGCCAGCGCACGGTCGCCGCGCTGCCAAGCGAGGCGGCCGTCCAGCGCGAGGCCGGCGCCGTCTGCGAACCGGGCGTTCGTGGAGTCGCCGTCCACCCGGAGCTGGGCCCCCAGGTCGCGGAGGGCCCCGCGGGCCGCCGAGCGGTCGGCCTCGCGGCCCAGGTCGGCCGCGAGCGCCCCCGCGAAGAAGAGCTGGACGGCATGCAGGACCGGGGGCA
>DASRVA010000051.1:0-4865 GCA_035687745.1 Gemmatimonadota bacterium | reverse complement strand
AGAGGGGGATCTGAAGGCCCAGATCGCGTGCCACCGGACCGGGGACCGGCGGATGGGCGAGGTGATCCTGCGGCACGGCGCCTCCGGGCTCGCCCGCCAGGCTGAAGCGCTCCTCGACTACGGCGAGCGGCTCATGCGTTCGGTGATCGAACGGATCCCGGACGGCGAGTACGGCTTCGAGGACGTCCTGGACGGGGACGGCGCGGGGGCGACCGACATTCCGATCCGGGTTCGGATCGAGATCCGTGGCGACCGGGCTACCGTCGACTTCACCGGCTCCGCACCCGAGTGCCCGGGCGGCGTCAACGCGGTCCTGGCGGTCACCCGCTCGGCCGTCCTCTACGTCTTCCTGGGATTGCTCGTGACCCCGTGGGGGGAAGACGCGGGCGGGCTTTTGGATCCGCCGCTCAACGCCGGCTGTTTCCGCCCGATCCGTGTCGTGGCCCCTGAGGGGACCGTGGTCCACGCCCGACCCCCGCGAGCCGTGGCCGCGGGGAACGTCGAGACGTCCCAGCGGATCGTCGACGTCGTCCTCGGGGCCCTCGCAAGCGCCCTGCCCGGGGTCGTGCCGGCGGCCTCCCAGGGGACGATGAACAACCTCGCGCTGGGCGGGGTCGACGCCCGACGGGGAGCACCGTTCGCCTTCTACGAGACGATCGCCGGGGGATCGGGGGCCACGCCGCGCGCGGACGGCCGGGACGCCGTCCACTCCCACATGACCAACACATGGAACACGCCCGTCGAAGCGCTCGAGCTGGCCTGCCCGCTCAGGGTCGAGCGGTACGAGATCCGGCGCGGCAGCGGGGGGCGGGGCGCGCACCGGGGCGGCGACGGTGTCCTTCGAGAAGTCCGCGCCCTGGCGCCCTGCACGGGGACCCTCCTGGCCGAGCGCCGGCGCTTCCGCCCGTACGGGCTTCAGGGAGGCGAGCCGGGGGCGACCGGAATGGACGCCGTCGTCCGCGGAGAAGTCCGCGAGGAGATCCCGGCCAAAGTCCGGCTCGACCTCGCACCCGGCGATCTCCTTTCGATCGCCACCCCGGGCGGTGGGGGATGGGGGAGCGTCGATGACTCCGGGAAGTCGTCCCGATCTGGGCCGCCGGCGTGACGGCCCTAGGGAAACGGCCGGGTACGGGGGGGGAAGGCGGGCGACACAGAGGCCCCTCGCCGCGACCCTTCCGGGATCGCCCCCGGGCACGGTGGAAGCGAGCCGCCCCTTTCGCGGTCCGGCGAAGGCGGGGACCGGTCGCGGTTTTTCCCGCGCCCTGCCAACGGCCCGGCGGGGTCCGCCTTGCCGCAGGCACGATCCCTGCCCCCAGGCTGGACACGCCACGCGTGGCGCGACAGATTGGACCAGGAACCTGGTACGAGGATCGCGGTCGACCCGCCCCGGGCGACCCGTTCCAGGCCGCGGGTGCTCAACTCTTCGGGTGCACGACCTCGAGCCGAGTCGACTCGAATCCGGAGACGAGCATGTCCATCCGACGTTCCGTGACCTTCCTCCTCCTGACGGCCATGGGAGCCGTCGCGTGCTCCGACGAGCCGATCCCCACGGCCACCGATCGCGAGCACGTCACGCAGGGACCGGCTGGTCCCGCGGTGTCCGCCCGGTACGCCCCTGGTCGGATCCTGGTCCGCTTTCGTCCCGGCGCCCGCGGTCTCGCGGTCGCCAGCTCGCATGGCGCTGTGGTCGGTGCTCGCGTCCTGAGCGACATCTACGTGCTGGGCGTGGAGCGGGGCCGGGAGATGAGCACGGTAGAGGCGATGCGGAAAGATCCGGGCGTGGTCTTCGCCGAGCCCGACTGGCTGCGGACCTTCGACGATCCGACCTGTCCCGGGTGCGCGATCCCGGGAGACATCTATTTCGGCCTGAAGTGGGATCTCCACAACGACGGGGACGTCGAGCTGACCCCGGGGAGCCCGGTCGCGGCGACGGGGGCGGCCGACGCCGACATCGACTGGCTCGAGGCGTTCGACCATCTGGGCCCGTCCATGACGGGCTCGGCGCGGATCGGGATCATGGACACGGGGATCCGCCGCACGCACGAGGACCTGGCGGGGCGGATCGCCGCCGAGTTCGACTTCGACGCCAACGATCCCGACGCCACCGACGACCAAGGGCACGGGACGCACGTCGCCGGGATCTCCGGGGCGGCCGGTGACAACGAGGTCGGCCTGGCCGGCGTCGCGTACGGGCCCGACATCGAGTTCGTGATCGCCAAGGTGTGCCACGTCACGTTGTTCGGGCTGAGCGCGGAGTGTTCCTCGTCGGCGCTGTCGGCCGGGATCCGATGGGCGGTCGACAACGGCGCCGACGTCATCAACATCTCTCTCGGCGGTACCGACCTCTCGCTGACCGAGCAGGAGGCGCTCCAGTACGCCCGGCAGAATAACGTGCTGCCGTTCTGCGCGGCGGGGAACAACGCCGAGGGCACGGTCCTCTATCCCGGGAAGTTCCCCGAGTGCGTGGCGGTCAGCGCCACCGACTGGGGCGACGGGCTGGCCAGCTACTCCAACTTCGGCCCCGAGGTCGAGCTCTCCGCGCCGGGCGGGGACGGCGAGAACTCGGCCGGCTACAGCCAGATCGCCTCGAGCTGCTTCGGCGCGGACGACGAGTACTGCTACAAGGCCGGCACCTCGATGGCGACGCCGCAGGCGACCGGGCTGGGGGCGCTCCTCTACGCCCTCGGTTTGACCGACGACGCCGCCGTTCTCGATCGGATGCGCGACACGGCCGATGATCTCGGCCCGGCGGGGTGGGATGAGAAGTTCGGCCACGGCCGGATCAACGTGTTCAACGCGGTGGCCGATCTTTCGGGCGGCGACCCGAACGAGCCGCCGACGGCCGCCTTCTCGTACATCTGCGCTGGGCTCGCCTGCGACTTCACCGACGCCAGCAGCGACCCCGACGGATCGATCGTGGCCTGGAGCTGGACGTTCGGGGACGGCGGGACGAGCGCGGCGCAGAATCCGTCCCACGCATACGCCTGCAGCGGGACCTACAGCGTGACCCTGCGCGTCACCGACGATCGGGGGCGGTCGCGGTCGATGACGCAGAGCGTGACGGTATCGGCCAGCGTGGCACCGGAGGGTCCGGGGACGATCCCCGGGCTCGCGATGTGGCTGCAGGCCGACAAGATCCAGGGCCTCAGCGACGGTGACCCGGTCGCCACCTGGTCCGACCAGTCCGGGAGCTGCAACAACGCCACCCAATCGACGGCGTCGAAACGCCCGACGTATCGTGTCAATCAGCTCAATGGCCTACCCGCGGTCTTCTTCGACGCCAGCGATGACGGTCTGGCCACACCCGTCGATCCTCCCACGTCGACGACGATCTTTTCCGTATACAGCTCACGGGCGGCCCAGTCCGGGTACCTCCTGAACGGGGGCCCCAGTTTCTTCATGGGGCCGTATGCCAGCAGGTACCGCGTCTTCACGGGCCAGTACATAACCGGCCCTGCGGTCACCTCCGGACGATGGATCTTCCAGACCTTCCGCCAGTCGGGGAGTCTTGCGGAGATGTACATCGACGGATCGGCACGGGGTTCCACCAAGCGCCTGGTGAACCCGTCGACCATCCTGCTGGCGCGTCAGGGGACCTACAGCGCTCGATTGGACGGCTACGTGGCGGAACTGCTCGTCTACACTCGGACCCTGACGAATGGCGAGCTCCAGACCGTGCATGACTGGCTCGAGAACAAGTACATCGGTCCGCCGCCGCCGAACCAGCCGCCGACGGCGGCCTTCGCCGAGAGCTGCGATGGCCTCGAGTGCGCGTTCACGAACCAGAGCACCGACACCGACGGCTCGGTGGTCGCGTGGAGCTGGGCGTTCGGCGATGGCGGGACGTCCAACGCCCAGAGCCCGACCCACACGTACACAGCCGCGGGCACCTACACGGTGACGCTCACGGCTACCGACGACGACGGCGACACCGACGACGTCACGAAATCGGTGACGGTGACCCAGCCGCCGCCCAATCAGCCCCCCACGGCGGCCTTCTCCGAGTCGTGCACGAACCTCGACTGCTCGTTCACCGACCAGAGCACGGATGCCGACGGGACGATCGTGGCGTGGAGCTGGGCGTTCGGCGACGGCGCCACGAGCACTGCTCAGAACCCGTCCCACGTCTACGCCGCTGGAGGGACGTACACGGTGACGCTCACGGTCACCGATGACGACGGTGACGCGGACGAGGCGTTGCGCTCGGTGACGGTGACCGAGCCGCCGCCGGGCTCGTTCGACGGTCCCGGTTCGATCTCCGACCTCTCGATCTGGCTCGACGCGAGCGCCATCCAGGGCCTCGCCGACGGTTCCCCGGTGGCGACCTGGCCGGATCGGTCGGGGCTCGGGAACCACGCCACGCAGTCGACGGCCTCCAAACGGCCCGTCTACCGGACGAACCAGGTGGCGGGGCTGCCGGCCGTCTTCTTCGATGCCAGCGACGACGGGATGGCGACGCCCGTGAACCCGGCCACGGCCACCACCATCGTCGCGGTCTACGCCTCGCGGGCCGGGCAGTCGGGCTACCTCCTCAACGGCGGGTTCAGCTTCTTCATGGGGCCGTACACCGGGGTCTACCGGACCTACACGGGCGCGTACTTGAACGGCCCGGCGGTAAGCGGAGGCCGCTGGCTCATCCAGACCTTCCGGCAGTCGTCGTCTCTCGCCCAGCAGTTCATCGACGGGTCTCTGAGAGGCCAGACGACAAATCTCGAGAACCCCGCGACCCTTCTGCTCGCGCGACAGGGCACCTACAGCGCGCGCCTGGACGGGTCGGTAGCCGAGCTCATCGTCTACAATCGGACCCTGACCGATCAGGAGCTCCAGGATCTCCACGGCTGGCTGAAGGCGCGGTACGGGATTCC
>DASRVA010000050.1:0-21629 GCA_035687745.1 Gemmatimonadota bacterium | reverse complement strand
GACCATGGTCAACACTGTCCACTCTTCCTCCCGTTACCTGCCGGCGAACTGCGGCTTTCTCTTCTCGACGAAGGCGGTCAGGCCCTCCTTGGCGTCCTGGCTCGAGAAGAGCTTGGCCTGGAGCTCGCGCTCGATCGCGAGCCCCTGCTCAAGCGCCACCTCGGCGCCCGACTGGCAGGCGCGCTTGAGGTGGCCGACGGCCATCGCCGCCTTACCCGGGGTTGTGAACTGGCCCGCGAACTCCTTGACCGCTTCCATGAACGCGTCGGTCGAGTCGGCCTCGATCACGCGGTTCACGATCCCGAGCTGGACGGCGTCCTCCATCTCCATGTTGGACCCCGTCGCCATGAGCTCGATCGCCTTCGACTTCCCCACCAGGCGGGTCAGGCGCTGCGTGCCGCCCGTCCCCGGCAGGACGCCGAGCGTCACCTCCGGAAGGCCGATCTTCCCCGCCCCCTTGCGGGCGATGCGGAGGTCGGCCGCCATCGCGACCTCGAGCCCGCCGCCGACCGTGTGCCCATTCAGCGCGGCGATCACGAGTTTGGGCGTGTGCTCGAGCCGCGACAGGGTCTCGTTGGCGTGCAGGCAGAAGTAGTATTTCCAGATCGGGTCGCTCTTCGACAGCATGTCGATGTTGGCGCCGGCGCAGAAGAACTTGTCCCCCGCGCCCCTGATCACGATTACCTGGACCTCCACATCGAAGCGGGCGTCCAGGATCGCCTCGTCGAGCTGCCGCATCATCTCGTGGGTGTAGGTGTTGGCGGGCGGGTCGTCGAGCGTGAAGACGGCGATCCCGTCCGCTTTCTCGACCGACACGAGCGTCTTCTCGGCTACGGCCTCGGCCATGTGGTACCTCCGTTCGTGATCAGGTGAACGCGGGGATTCCCGTGATGTCCTGTCCCAGCACCAGCGTATGGATGTCGTGCGTGCCCTCGTAGGTGAACACCGATTCGATGTTGCACATGTGGCGCATGACCTGGTACTCGCTGTGGACGCCGTTGGCGCCCAGGGTCCAGCGCGCGGAGGCGGCCACCTCGCGGGCCGCCATCACGTTATGGCGCTTGGCCATTGAGACCTGCGTGTGCTTCAGTTTTCCGGCGTCCTTGAGCCGCCCCAGACGGTAGGCGAGGAGCTGCCCCAGCGTGATCGCCTCGAGCATCTCGACCAGCCGCTGCTGGACGATCTGGAACGAGGCGATCGGCTTGTCGAACTGGATCCGCTCCTTCGAGTACCGGACGGCTTCCTCGTAGCACGCCATCGCCGATCCGATCGCGCCCCATGCGATGCCGTAACGGGCCTGGGTCAGGCACGAGAGCGGGCTCTTGAGCCCGTCCGACTCGGGCAGGATCGCATCCTGCGGCAGCTCGACGTCGTTGAAGACAAGCTCGGAGGTGTCGGAGGCCCGGAGCGAGTGCTTGCCATGCATCCGCTTGGTCGAGTACCCCGGAGTCCCTTTCTCGACCAGGAAGCCCCGGATCCCGTCGTCGGTCCTGGCCCAGACGACCGCCACGTGGGCCATCGAGCCGTTGGTGATCCACATCTTCGAGCCGTTCAGGACCCAGCCGCCCCCGTTCCGCTCGGCGCGGGTCGCCATGCCGGCGGGATTGGAGCCGTAGTCGGCCTCCGTCAGCCCGAAGCAGCCGATCGCCTCGCCCTTCGCCATGGCGGGAAGCCAGCGCCGCTTCTGCTCCTCCGAGCCGAACGCGAAGATCGGGTACATCACGAGCGCCCCCTGGACCGAGACGAACGAGCGGATCCCGCTGTCGCCACGCTCGAGCTCCTGCATGATGAGCCCATAGGCGACGTTGTTCATTCCCGCGCAGCCGTACTCCTCGGGCAAATTGGCGCCCAGGACGCCCAGCTCGGCGAGCCCGGGGATCAGCTCCTCCGGAAACTGCCCCTCGAGGTAGGCCTCCTCGATGACGGGCAGGACCCGCTCGTCGACGAACCGCCGCACCGTATCGCGGGTCATCCGCTCCTCGGTCGAGAGCTCGTCATCCAAGTCCATGTAGTCGACGCCCTTGAAAGCCATCTAACCCCGCGTATCTCGGTGTGCTTGACTCGCTAACGCTTTCGACATCAACTGCAAGGTCCGGATGGTGTCATCTGTGGAGTAAGTCCTGATTTCACGCGCTGAATCGGCGATTTCGGCGAGAAGTTCACGGAAGTCCCACAATTCCACTCCAGCGAATCTCGCCTTTTCAACCACATCCTCTCGCCATCCCCAAGAAACAACAACCCTCTGATAGGCGCCTTGCTTAAACCCATATTGTTCGAGAGTCTTCACTACTCGTGGATCTCCGAATTTTCGATCGACGAAGTAGCCAAGCGTTCTCCTTTGACCTGCCATTTTTACTCTGATCTTCAGATCATCGGAAGAAAACGGCCTGCTCGTGAGCATGGAGTAGGATCCAGAGATGGAGACACCGCTTTCGATGTGATATCGACTCCGCTTCCCTCGACGCCTTGGATCTAGTGCCAATAAGTCGATCTCGAGCTGACCTTCGCACTTGATATTCGGAAGGGTGAACCATCCTTTTATGTAACGAACGTAGGCCTCGACAATCCTTTCCGTCGTTTCCAACTAGTCTACTCCGGACAACTCTGCAGGTACTCTTTCAATCATCTCGATAACAGCTTGTGTAAACTCAGCACTCGAAGAACGTCCACGTAGATCCCGCGTTCGCGCGCGCCCTTCCCCGAGGACCCGCTCGACCGCCTCCCGCAGGCGCCGACCCGCCTCCGCCTGCCCGATGTGCTCGCACAGAAGCGCGCCCGCCAGCATGAGCGCGGTCGGGTTGGCAATCCCCTTCCCCGCGATGTCGGGCGCCGACCCGTGGATCGCCTCGTAGACGGCGATCTCGGCGCCGACGTTGGCGGCCGGGGCCATGCCGAGGCCCCCCACCAGCCCGGCGCAGAGGTCCGACAGGATGTCGCCGAACATGTTGGTGGTGACGATCGTGTCGAACTGGAGCGGATCGACCACGAGCTGCATCGCCATGTTGTCGATGATCCGCTCGTCGAACGTGACGTCGGGATACTCGGACGCCATCTCGCGGCCGACATCCAGGAAGAGACCGCTCGTGAACTTCAGGATGTTCGCCTTGTGGACGAGGGTCAGGTGCCGATCCGGGCGGCTCCGGGCCAGCTCGAACGCGTAGCGGATCACGCGCGCCGATGCGTCCCGGGTCACGATCGTGATCGACTCGGCGGCGCTCTTCTTGGTGTCGATGTAGTGCTCGATCCCAACGTAGAGCCCCTCGGTGTTCTCGCGGACGACCACCAGGTCGACGTCCTGGAAGCGCAGACCGGACACCATCGTCTTCGCCGGCCGGACGTTGGCAAAGAGGTCGAACTCCTTGCGGATGGCGACGTTGACGCTCCGGAAGCCGGATCCAACCGGGGTGGTCAGCGGTCCCTTGAGGGCGACCTTCGTCCGACGGATCGATTCGAGCGTATCCTCGGGGAGGGCGGCCTCCCCCTGCTCGATCGCGGCCAGACCGGCCACACGCTCGTCCCACTCGATCTCGGCGCCGGCCGAATCGAGGACGCGCAGGGCGGCATCGACCACTTCGGGGCCGATCCCGTCCCCGCGGATGAGCGTGACCGCGGCGGGCATTTGGAGAATCTACTCGGCGCTCTGGAGGCCGTCATTGAGGTGGGGGCGACTCCACCCGCGGGGCGGCTCAGAACGGCGGCGAGGTCGTGGTTCCCCGATCGATCGGCTCCCCCAGTCGGGTGATCCAGACACCGGAATTGATGTCGTTGAAGAGGATCAGGTCGCCGTGCCAGCGTGCCCCCCAGGTCAGCGGCAGGTTGGGCCGGTACCCCTCGGGGTCCCCCGTCCACAGGCTGGCGACCTCGCGCCCCTGGGCGTACAGGTTCCCGCTCAGCTCCCCGGAAACGTCGAGCACGCGCCCCCCACCCCCGTAGTATCCCATGACCAGCAGGTCGTCCTGCACCCACATGTTGTGGGCGCCCGCCTCGGGAACCGGATATTCCGCCACCTTTCGAGGCGCTTCGATGTCGGTGACGTCCACGACGTGCACGATCCCTCGCGGCGCGAGGCGCGTCCTGCCGGAGATGTCGAAGGTCGGAGGAAAGACCTCGTCGCCGACGAAGACGTAGTTCTTGTAGCGGAATACCTCGTGGGTTCCCGACAGCCATTCCGGCCCGTACAACTCACGATGGTTGAACCTGAGCTGGCTGACGAACTGGGGGCTCTCCGGGCTTCCGCCCCGGATGCCGTTCCCCACGTCGAGGATGACGAGACCGTCCTTCCAGTACGCGAGGTACGCAAGTCCATCCACGACCTGGACGTCGTGGAGATAGCGTCCGCCCGAGATCATCTGCCCCATCATGTCGATGGTGCCCGCCAGCGGGTTTTCGACCTGCCAGCGGGCCACTTCGCGCGGGGCCTCGAGGTCGGCGAAATCGATGACCCTGAGGGATCCCGTGGCGTCGTCGGTCAGGTAGACGTAGTGGTCGTCGATGAACGCGCTGTGGACGCCTCCCGTGACGGTCTCCGTGTACTCCGAGACCACCTTGGGGTGAGCCGGATCCGAGGCGTCGAAGAAGACGATCCCGTTGCGACGATCCGAAGCTCCCTCACGGGTCAGGACGCCGATCCGGCCGTCCGGCGTCAGGCTCACGTCGTTCACCGTCCGAGCGTCGACCATGATGGAGTCGGTCTTGACGGGATGGGCCGGATCGGAGATGTCGTAGACCCACACCCGATCTGCGATCGAGGAGAGGTACAGGAAATCGCCGGCGATCCACTGCTCGGCGGCCTGGTGCTCCGACACGGGCGTCCGTCCCACGACCTGGATCAGGCGGTCGGCCTCGCGCGGGGTCACGGCCACCGAGCCCACCGCCACCCGGTCCCCGCTCGTGGCGGTCACCGTGTACCGCCCGGGACGCTCGGCAACGAACGCGCCGCCGGGCTCGATCGTGGCGCCCTCGCCCGTCACCGACCAGCGGACGAAGGGATCGGCCAGGGGCCGCCCGTCGCCCCCTTCCGCGGTGACCTCGAGCCGGAGCACGTCGCCCGCCCGCGCGGTGCTCGAACGAGGCTCGAGGACGAGCCGTTGGACCGGATTCTCGACGACCTCGATCGTCACGGCCGCCTCCGCCTCCTCGGCCGTGGCGGTCACCGTGGCCCCGCCGGGCGCCAGACCGGTCACCGCGCCCGTGGGGTCGACGACCGCCACCGCCGGAGCGTCGGAGCTCCAGGTGAGCGCCACGTCTTCGCGGGGGACGCCCGTGGCGGTTCGCGCGATCGCTCCGACCGCCACCGTTCCCCCCACCACAAGCGGGCCGGACAGGGGCGTCAGGTCGATCCGGGTGACTGGCGCCGGGCGGATCGTGACGGTTGCGAACCCCGCCTGGCCTCCGACGATCGCCGCGACCCGGGCGATCCCGGGACCGTACACCGTGACCGTGCCGGTCGAATCGGCGGCCGCCAGGTCGAAGGGGATCGCCACCCACGCCGTGGGTCGAAGGTCGAGCTCGCGGCCGGCCGAATCGCGCGCGGTCGCGGTGAAGGAGACCCGCTCGCCGACCCCGGCCTCGGTGGTCGAGGGAGTGACCTCGACGGCGGCCACGGCCTGAGCGCGCAGGGTCGGGGCAAGGGTGAGATTCGCGGCCATCACAGCGGCGAAGACGACGACGTTCCTCATGTCTCGGACGATCCTGGCTGATGGGAACAGGGCTTCCGGGGGTCGCCGTCAATCTAATCACGACCCGAGGACCGCCCGGGTGGAGCTTGACGATCGGACGAAGGCTCAGAAGAGCGTGTAGATGAAGGGCGCGAGAGCCGAGGTCTGCGCGAAGATCAGCAGCCCGCCGAGCAGGAGCAGGATCAACAGAAGGGGCGCCAGCCACCACTTCTTCCGGACGCGCATGAAGGCCCACAGCTCGCGAACCAACGAACTCCTGCCCATCGTGACGGCTCCTGGCCCTCAGAATTGCCGTTCGAGATCGCTCCTGGTGGTGTCCCCCCGGCGGACCCAACAGGTCGATTGGTACCTTGAGCGTCGCAGCGGGGTGCGCCCGATCGTCCTGCGGAGCAGACCCGTGGGGGTGATCACGCCGTAGTAGACGATGCCGAGGAGGATCGGCGTCGTCAACTTGGAGATCGCCATGGCCAGGCCCATCCACCCCCGCTGGATGGGCCCGAGACGCCGCGGGACGCCCACGCCCGCGACGGCAAGGGCCACCCCGATCGCGACCAGCAGGATCGCGACACGGGGGTCGCCGCGCCACCAGACCAGCCCGCCGAGCGCCGCGAACGCGGGCGCCAGCGTGAAGGCGAACTTGCGGCCCTCCGCAACGGTCAGTCGAGGGGCAGTTGCTTCCGCCAATCCCCTTCCTCGTGCCACACCGGCTGGATTGTCTTGTCCAGCAGGTACGGCCACAGAACCAGGTAGTCGATGTCCGTCCGCATGAAGCAGCGGTACGCGTCGGCCGGCGTGCAGACGATCGGCTCGCCACGGACGTTGAACGACGTGTTCACGAGAATCGGGCATCCCGTTCGCCGCTCGAACGCGCGGATGAGATCATGGTACTCGGCGTTGTCCTCCCGGCTCACCGTCTGCACTCGCGCGGAGTAGTCCACGTGGGTGACGGCCGGGATCTCGGACCGGCGCACCTTGAGCTTCTCGATCCCCCATCGGCCTCGGTCCTCGACCGGGACCGGCAGGCGCCGATCCTTCCGGACCGGCGCGACGAGCAACATGTACGGGGACTCCCGGTCGATCTCGAAATAGTCCTCCACCCGCTCCCGGAGGACGCTCGGGGCGAACGGTCTGAAGCTCTCCCGGAACTTGATCTTCAGGTTCATCTGGGATTGCATGCCCGGATCCCGAGGATCGCCCAGGATGCTGCGAGCCCCCAGGGCGCGCGGGCCGAACTCCATCCGACCCGCGAACCAGCCGACGATCTTCCCCTCGGCCAGGAGCGATGCCGTCCTCTCGATCAGTTCGTCGCGCTCCAGGCGCTCGAACGGGGCCCCTTGGGAGTCGAGGTACTCCCGGATCTCCTCCGCCGGAAATGCGGGGCCGAGATAGGCCCCCTGCATGCCGTCCCGCGGACGGCCGTCCCTCCGTGGGAGAACCCGCGGAGAGCCCAGGTGACGATGCCAGACGAGCTGCGCTACCCCCAGGGCGCCCCCCGCGTCCCCGGCGGCCGGCTGGATCCAAAGCTCCTGGAAGGGTCCCTCTCTCAGGATCCGACCGTTGCCAACACAGTTGAGCGCGACACCCCCCGCGAGGCACAAGTTGGCGAGACCCGTTTCCAGATGGGCCTTGCGCGCCATCCGCAGCATGACCTCCTCGCACACCTCCTGGATCGAGCGCGCGAGGTCCATGTGCCGCTGGTCGAGGAGGGCCTCCGGCTTCCGCGGCGACCCCCCGAACAGGCGATCGAACGCCCCGTTCGTCATGGTGAGACCGGACAAATAGTTGAAGTACCTCTGATTCAGGGTGAACGAACCGTCCTCGCGGAGATCGATCAGCTCGTCAAGGATGGTCTGGACATATCTCGGCTCGCCATAAGGAGCGAGCCCCATGACCTTGTACTCTCCGGAGTTGACCTTGAAGCCGATGTAGTACGTGAACGCCGAATACAGGAGCCCGAGCGAATCGGGGAAGTGAAGCTCCTCGAGCAGCTCGATGTCGTTCCCCCGGCCGATCCCGATCGACGCGGTGGCCCACTCGCCGACCCCGTCCATCGTGAGGATGGCGGCTTCCTCGAACGGTGACGGGAAAAATGCGCTCGCCGCGTGCGACTCGTGATGCTCGGCGTAGAGGATCTCACCCTCGTAGCCCAGCGCGTCGTGGAGCTCGCGGTCCATGTACAGTTTTTCCTTGATCCACAGCGGGCCGGCCATGAGGAACGAACGGATGCCACGGGGCGCGACGCTCAGGTAGGTCTCCAGGATCCGCTCGAACTTCAGCAGCGGCTTGTCGTAGAAGCCGACGAAGTCGAGATCGGTGGGTTCGAGGCCGGCCACGCCGAGGCAGTAGTCCACGGCCCGGCGTGGGAAACCGGCGTCTCCCTTCTTTCGGGTGAAGCGCTCTTCCTGAGCCGCGGCCAGGATCTCCCCGCCGCGCAGGAGGCAGGCCGAGCTGTCGTGGTAGAAGGCCGAAATGCCGAGAATGCTGGGCGGCTTCATGACCAGGATAGTGTAGGTGGCCGATTTCGACCGGGGAAGCGGGAAGCCGCGACGGCGCCCCGCCGGGGCTAGTCGAACGTCGCCTGCAGGAAGGCCGCCACGCTGCCCAGACGACCGCGCTCGGCGGCCGGCGCGGGAAGCGGAGGCAGGTCGGCCAGGAGGATCTTCGGTCTCGGCATGTCTTCGGTGCCTTCCACGTAGCCGCCGAAGAAGGTCTCGAGGCTGCCATCGACGAGCGCGGCCGCCCGGCGCGCGATCTCCTCGTCCGTCCAGCGGACGTGACCCCAGGCGGTCCGGCCATTCATCTCCCGCCACAGGGCCGCCAGATCGACCTGGCCGTCGGTCCGGAGCCGGAGCTCGCGGTCGAGGCCGAGCCCGACCAGCGCGCCCTTGCGGTACGCCAGGTAGCCGTCGCTGGTGCCGAAGGGCTTCGCGGCGAGCTGCTCCTCGGCGAACGTCCACCGCTGGCGGTGCGGGTTCTTGCGGTAGGCCCGGTCGATCTCGACCAGCTGCTCGGCGAATGCCTCGTCGCCGACCAGGCCCGCCTCGTGGGCGATCCGGAGCGCCAGGTAGTCGTTCACCCCCTCCTGGAACCAGGCCGGGGCGTCGAACTGCTGCCACAGGTGGACGATCTCGTGGGCGAGGAGCCGGGCGCTCGGCGGCCCACCGTCGTTCCAGTGAATGAAGCCGACCGCGCGCGGTCCGTTCCGGTTCCCGCTGGTGACCGGGAAGCGGGCCGGGGCCATCATGACGGCCAGATGCGAGACGGGCGGAGCGCCCAGCCGGCGCTGCGCGGCGCAAGCGATCGCCCCGATGTCCTGGGCGACGTCCTCGGGATCGAACCCCCACTCCCCCGCGATCCCGAGCTCGATGACGATCCCGCATGCATGGATTTCGCTGATCCCGACCTCGCCAGCCAGGATGTCGGTCTTGACGAGCGTGCGGGTGCCGTAGAAGGAAGAGCCGTCGGGCCAGCCGGTGACGAGCCGCCACTCGGAGGGCAGGCGCCACTCGACCCGGACCGGGGCGTGCTGGGCGGTCCGGCTCGGCATCACCGGCAGGAGGAAGAGGGCCTCGGCGGGCGCGTAGAGGAGGTCCCGGTCGAGGCCGACGCTCCAGGCGTTCAGCGGACGCTCGGCCGTGATCGGGAGCCGATACGTGATCTGGATCGGATCGTCCCACCCTGCGGCCGGACGGTCATAGGTCCACCGCGGCGCGCCGTCCGCCAGATCCCAGCGGGCGTGCCGCACACCCTCGATCTCCGGGTCCTGGGTCAGCAGCCCCACCAGCGGCCGCTGGCTGGGGCGCTCGAGGACCAGGGCCTCGCCCTCGTAGCCGTGGACGGTCAGGATGACGTCGACCGCCCCCGTCGCCGGGTCGGGCTCGAGGGTGTAGCGCAGCTCGCAGCACGGGATGTCCCCGTCCAGGAACGTGGTCAGGGGGGCCAGGCCCGCCGCGAGGAGCAATGTCCGTAGGAATCGCCTCATCGCATCAGCTAATACGCAACTGGCGGGCCGTTTGTTCTCCGGTATGCAGGGAGGAGCGAATCAGTCCAATCGAGCAGCAATGATTCCTCGGAAATCTGGGTTCCATCCACTGTTCCATTACTCCAAAGGGCGAGTTTTCGAGGCGGGCAGGATCATCAGGGGACGCATCAGCGCCCCAGGACGACGTCGATTCCGGCGAGAACCGCTGCCCAGCGCGCCAGGTGGGTCAGGACGCGGCCCGGGCCCCCTGGATCAACGATTCGATTTCGTCATCGCGGAGCGTGTGGTCGGAACGCTTGGCGTGGTCGAAGATCCGGTCCACGAGCGCGTCCTCGGCCTCGATTCCCCGCGACTCCAGCCAGTAGATCACGTTGGAGCGCCCCGACATGTGGCCGATCTCGATCTCCTGGCGACGGCCGACGAGGCTCGCCGGGACCCCCGAGTAGACGCGGTCGGCCAGCCAGGCGTCGCCCTTCCTGGCGGCCTTGATGACCGCGGCCGCGTGGACGCCCGTGCCGGTCCGGAAGGCGTCGTCGCCGACGACCGGGTAGTTGGCTGGCAGCGGGACGCCGGTCGCCTCTGCGATCAGCCGGCAGTACTCGGGCAGCGGCGACAGGTCGGTCTCGATCCATCCGAGCAGGTTCAGGTTGACGAGGAGGAGGTCCATCTCGGCGTTCCCGACCCGCTCGCCGATCCCGAGGCCCGTGCCGTGCACGCGGTCCGCCCCGGCCACCAGCGCCGCGAGCGCGTTGGCGAGCCCGAAGCCACGGTCCCGGTGACCGTGCCAGTCGACCTTGACGTCGGCCCCGGTCTTCTCGACCAGCCGTTTCGCCCAGCGAACCAGGTTCCGGGCGCCGTCGGGGGTCGCATGGCCGACCGTGTCGGCCAGGCAGATCCGGGAGGCGCCGGCCTCGATCGCGGTCGTGTAGAGCTTCTCTAGCGTCTCCGGGCGGGCGCGGGTCGTGTCCTCGGTCACGTACATGACCGGGAGCCCAAGCCCGACCGCGTAGGACACCGCCTCCTCGCTCGTCTTCCGGATCCAGTCGACGTTCCACCCCTCGGCGTACTGCCGGATCGGCGAGGAGCCGATGAAGGTGCAGCACTCGATCGCGAGCCCGACCGCCTGGCTGATCCCGGCCACTGGATCGATGTCGTTCTTGAGCGTCCGGGCGGCGCAGTTGGCCCCGATCGAGAGATCCGCTTCCACGATCTCTCTGGCGAGGCGGGTCACATCGGCGATTGCCCGCGGCCCGGCGCCGGGGAGCCCGATGTTCGCGGTGTGGATCCCGAGCCGGTCCATGAGGTGCAGGATCTCGATCTTGGTCTCGATCGGCGGGTCGGTGACGGAGGGCGACTGGAGACCATCCCTGAGGGTCTCATCGTCGAACTCGACCGGCTGGGAGGGCCGTACCAGGTCGCCCGCCTCGAGGTTCCAGTCGTGAATCAGCTCGGAGATGTCGAACTCGGCCATCGCGACTCCTCGCCCACGTAGGGGCCTGCGCATGCGTCTGCGTCAAAGTAGCGGGCGGGATCGCGCCAGCAAACGCGATCGCCGGCGAACGCTTCCCTACCGTCCACCGGTCTGGCGGCGCCATCTTGCGGGTCGTGATCGATCTTCCTCCGCCCCCCGGTCCGCGCGGCCTCCCCGTCCTCGGTTCCGCGTTCGACTTCCGTCGCGATCCGCTCGGGTTCTTCACGCTCCTCGCTCGGCGGTGGGGCGACGTCGCCGGCTTCCGACTGGGAGTCCTCCGGTGTTGCCTCGTCAACCACCCCGACCTGATCGAAGCCCTGCTCGTGGAGCGGGATCCCGAAGTGCTCAAGCCCTGGGACGAGCGGCAGCTCGGCGTGGCGCTGGGGCATGGCCTCCTGACCGGGAGCGGCGAAGGGTGGCGGCGTCAGCGGCAACTGGTCGAGCCCGCCTTCCGGGGCGAGCGGCTCCGGGAATACGCGGGCGCGATGGAGCGGGTCGCCCGGGAGGCCGCCGACCGGTGGCGACCGGACGCCGAGATCGACATCTACGCGGAGGTCCAGCGGATCACGCTCGCGATCGTGGCCGAGACCTTGTTCGGCGCCGATCTGTCCCCGCGGGCCGAAGAGGCGGCCCGCGCCTTCGAGGTCCTGACCGACCGGTTCGAGCGCCTCCTCACGGGGTGGCTGCCGATCCCGCTCGCCGCCCGGACGCCCGGGAACGCCCGCCTCCATCGGGCCGTCGGTCGGCTCCACGCGATCGCCGGAGAGATGGTCGACGCCCGGCGCGCCTCGCAGGGCGGCGACCTGCTGAGCGCCCTGGTCGAGGCCCGCGATGAGGCCGGACGCCAGCTCGACGACCGCGAGCTGCGGGAGATCGTCATCACGCTCCTCGCCGCCGGCCACGAGACCACGGCCCTCGCCATCGCTTGGGCGCTCCACCTGATGGCCTCGCACGCCGAGGTCGACGACCAGCTCGCCGAAGAGGCGCGCGCGGCCCCCGGACCCGACGGACGGCTCCCGCTCGCCCGGGGGGTCGTCCGGGAGGCCCTACGCCTCTACCCGCCGGCATGGGGCATCGGCCGCGAGACGACCAGCGAGATCGAGCTGGACGGCCACCGGATCGGCCCCGGGACTCAGGTCTACGTGGTCCCGTGGGTGACGCATCGGGACCCTCGATGGTTCCCCGAGCCCGGGCGGTTCGATCCACATCGCTGGGCGGACGGCGCCCCAGCCGAGTCGGCGCGCGCGTGGATCCCGTTCGGGGCGGGACCGCGGGGCTGCGTGGGGAGCGGCTTCGCCATGATCGAGGCCCCGCTAGTCATCTCGACCCTGATCCGGCGCTGGCGGTTCGTCCCCGTCCCGGGGCACCCGATCGAGCTCCAGCCCGCGATCACGCTGAGGCCCAGGCACGGGATAAGGATGCGGATCGAGCCTCGCTGAGCGGCGGGCGACTGCGCATCCGCGTCGGTTCTCCAGCGCCGATTTCATGCTTCGGGCCGCTCGCACCGTTATACCTTTGGCCGATGCAGGATCACGAGCCCGCTCGTCCCGCCGCCGTCGCCCTGGCCTACGCGCTCGTCTGCGTCGTCTGGGGCTCGACCTATCTGTTCATCAAGGTGGGCGTCGAAGTCCTGCCGCCCTACCTGCTGGGAGGCGTCCGCTTCTCGATCGCGGGGCCGGTTCTCCTCGCCATCTGCCTCGCCACCAGACGCCGGCTCCCCGGCCGGGCGGACTTCCTGCGGACTGCCGCGGTGGGCGTTCTCCTCCTCGTGATCGGCAACGGGCTTCTGAACCTCTCCGAGCAGCATCTCTCCTCCGGCCTCGCCGCGCTTCTCGTCGTCACGTTCGCGCTCTGGACGACCCTCTTCGCGATGCTCGGCCGGGGCGCCGAGCGGCTCTCGAAGACCGGCTGGCTGGGGCTCCTGATCGGGATCGCCGGCGTGGCGATCCTGGTCCGGCCTTTCGAAGAAGTCGAGTCTTCGTGGACGGGCGTCATCGCGGTTCTGATCGCTTCGTTCGCTTGGGCCATCGGCACCGTCTATGCGCGGCGCTCGATCCGGGGCGTCGATCCGTTCGCGGCGAGCGCGATCGAAACGACGGTCGCAGGCCCGCTTATGATCGGTGTCTACCTCCTCCTCGAGCGGAACGCCGCCGTCACCTGGAACGGCCAGGCGTGGGTTGCCGTTCTATACCTCGCGGTGATGGGTTCCCTGGTCGGCTTCACCGCCTACGTCTACATCACCGCCCATATGTCGAGCAGCAAGGTCGGGACCTATGCCTACGTGAACCCGGTGGTCGCGGTGCTCCTGGGGTGGTGGATCCTCGACGAGGCGGTGTCGTGGCGGTTCCTGGCGGGCGGGGTCACGGTCCTCGTGGGTCTCCTGCTGGTCTACCTGGCCCGCGTCCGGGAAGCGCGACCGTGCCGGCAGGCGCCGGTCGAGGGGTAGGCCAACCGTTCATTGACAGCCCGCCTGCTCGTACCTCAGAATGGGTGGCACAAACTCCCTCCAAGTCAGCGAGACTAGACAGGAGTCGCTCGGCTCTACCTCCATGAAATCAACGGCCGACTGATTGGTACACTGACCCCGGATACCTTGCCCGCCGTCAGTGTCGTCGGGACCGGGAGACCCTACGACCTGATTCTCCTGCCCGGTGGGGCATAATCCCTCCACGGGCGAGCTTGCGGCATTCTGGCTGGACGCAACTCGCCGCTATTTCGTGGAGCACTTGAAGCCTTAGGTACCAGTCCTGCCGCGAGCAGCCCCGACGGCAGATCAGATCGTTCTAGCTGACAAACAGTTCGTGGCCTGGACGGAGCTCCAGGAGGAACTGCTCCACCGGCATGCACAGGACCTCCCCCTTGCGGAGCCGCTCGTCGCCTCGATAGAGCAAGAGAGCGCGACATTGCGGATAGTCCTCCATGAAAGCCCGCAGGCCCCGGAGATCCTGTATCAAGCACCAAAACGCAACGAAACAGGGCGTCGAGCGTCGTCTCGAAGTCGTTACCCGGGAACGCCCTCCAAGTCCCGGCCCGCCACCCGCGCCACCTCGGCCAGCCAGGCGGCGCCCCACCCCAGCGCGGCCTCGTCGAAGTCGAAGCGGCTGGAGTGATTGGGATGGGCCTCCCCCAAAATCGGGCGCGCGCCGTACCGGACGTAGCAGCCGGGCACCCGGTCCTGGTAGAAGCTGAAGTCCTCGCCCGCCATGTTGGCTCCCAGGAGCGGCACCACGCGCTCGGGCCCGGCCACCTTGAGAGCCGCCTCGCGGGCCAGGGCGGTCACCCGCTCCTCGTTGACGACCGGCGGGGTCCCGTGCGCGATCTCGACTTCGGCGACGGCGCCGTGGAGGGCGGCGGTCGCCCGGGCGATCCTTTCCGTCTCGGCCAGGAGCCGCTCCCGGACGTCGGCCTTGAACGCTCTGATCGTGCCCTCGAGGATCGCCGAGCCCGCGATCGCGTTGGCCACCTCGCCCGCCTGGAGGCGCCCGACCGTGACCACGGCGGCCTCGGCCGGGTCGATCCCCCGCGAGACGATGTGCTGGAGGGCGAGGACGACGTGGCTCGCCACGACGACCGCGTCCACGGTCTCGTGCGGGCGGGCGGCGTGACCGCCCCGGCCGGCGATCCGGACCCTGAGGAGGTCGGTCGACGCGGCCACCGGCCCGGGCGTCACGAAAATCGTCCCGGCCGGGAAGTGGATGTCCAGGTGCCCGCCGAAGATCGCCGTGACCCCGTCGAGGGCGCCCGCTTCGATCAGGGCCTTGGCCCCGGTCCCGACCTCCTCAGCCGGCTGGAAGATCAGCCGGACGGGACCCGGGGGCGGATTCCGGGCCAGGAGCTCGGCGGCGCCGAGAAGCATGGCGATATGGCCGTCATGGCCGCAGGCGTGCATCGCGCCGGGATTTTGCGAAGCGAATGGCAGCCCGGTCTCTTCGGTGATGGGGAGCGCGTCGATGTCGGCCCGGAGGGCGACCCGGGCCCCCTCCCGCCCGCCGGGAACATCAACCAGGACGCCGGTCCCGCAGACCCGGCGGGGTTCGAGGCCGAGATCCAGGAGCCAGTTCTCGATCCGCTCGGCAGTCCCCGTCTCGTTCCAGCTCGTCTCGGGGTGGCGGTGGAGCTCACGACGAACCGCGACCAGGCGACCCAGGAAGTCCTCCGGAATGGGCCGTGAGCCCTCCGGAGCCGCCCGATCGGCGGCCCGCCTCCGGGCGGATTCCTTCATGCCGGGGAGGTTACCGGTCAGCCACGGGGCGCGGTAGTCACCGGGCTGAGCGGTGCGACCGACCTCTCATGACGACACCCCGCCTTCATCGGTCATGTCGCAGACCCGGAAGGCCAGCGAGTCGTCGTGGGTGAAGTCCCCCAGGTAGGACAGGAGATCGTGCAGCATCTCGTGCTTGATCGTCGGTTCGTCGAGCTCATACCCCTCGAGCACGTAGATCCGATGCGGCTGTGACCAGCGACCGATCGCGCCCTGAACCCCGAGCTCCAGGTGGTGACCCGCATAGGGGACCCGATAGAACCGGAGGAGTTCGTAATCGCCATCCAGGGCCCGGCACGCCTCCGCCTGGCGATACCACAGGCGATAGATCCCGGGCGGGTCGAACCGGGCAGAGGCCTCGGGCGCCGACGGGGCCGGCTCGCAAGCCGGCAACACCATCAGCATCAACAGGCTCGCAAGTAACGTAAGCCGAACGATCATCCGCGATGCAGTGGGGGATGGTGAAAACTCGGATTCCGCAACCATGCAAACGGTGTGACAAGAAGGCGAAAAAACGCGGGCAATGGGTTCAGCCCGCCCTCGGTTCTCCGTCGGCTCTTCTGATCCCGGCGGCTCGGGCTAGAGGAGCTGGATTGCCAGGAGGACGAGCCCCGCCAGCGTCCCGTCGATCCACACGCACGCGGGCGGCACGTACTGCGGCACGGGCGAGCCGGCGGGGTCCTCCCGGTGATGCCGGTGGTGGGCGCGGTCGACCAGGACGGGGTGGAGGAGGGCCACCGCGACGGCCACCCAGCCGGCGCCTGCGAGGCCCAGCCGGACGTGTCCGTTGACCCCGTCCAGGACCGTCCCAAGGAGGATCAGGAAGAGCACGGTGTTGATCGCGAGGTCGCGCCGGAGCCATCCCGACACCCGGGCCGCCGGCGCCTCCTGGATCAGATAGTAGGCGGTGGCGATCAGCATGATTACGAGGCCCCACCAGATCGACGCCTTGGCGAGGTGGAAGCCGTAGGCCCGGTCGTAGACGGCCACCCCGGCCGTGAGCCAGGCCACCGTGAGGAGCAGGAAGCCCAGATAAGCCCGGCGGATCACGGCGCGCCCACGCTAGCGACCGCGGAACTCCGCCTTGCGCTTCTCCAGAAACGCCTTCGTCCCCTCGCGCATGTCGTCGGTTCCGCACGCCATGCCGAAAAGAGTCGCCTCCAGGTAGAGACCGTCGTCCAGGCCCAGGTCGCCGCTCCTGAGGGTCGACTCCAGCGCGTATTGGACGGCCAGCGGTGCCTTGTCGAGGATCTGCCCGAGGAAGGCGCGCGCGCCGGCCAGGAGTCCGGCGGAGGGGAAGACCGCGTTCACGAGCCCCCACGCCAGGGCCTCGTCGGACTTCACCTGGCGGCCGGTCAGCACCATCTCGAGCGCGCGGCCCAGCCCGACGATCCGTGCCAGGCGCTGGGTCCCGCCGTGGCCCGGGATCAGCCCCAGCGCGACCTCGGGAAGCCCGAAGCGGGCGTTCTCGGCGGCCACCCGCAGGTGACAGGCGATCGCCAGCTCGCAGCCGCCGCCCAGCGCGTAACCGTTCACCGCCGCCACGACCGGCTTCGGGCACTGGGCGATCCGCGTGAACGTCGTCTGTCCCTGGAACGCGAACTCCTTCCCCTGGGTGGCCCCGAGGCCCGCCAGCTCGCCGATGTCGGCGCCCGCCACGAATGCCTTCTCCCCCGCCCCGGTCACCACGACCCCGCCGACGTCGGCGTCGTCGCGGAGCTCCAGGAAGACGTCCTGGATCTCCCTCTCCGTCGCCGAGTTCAGGGCGTTCAGCTTGTCAGGACGGTTCACGGTGACGGTCGCGATCCGGTCGCCGATCTCGATCGTCAGGTTCTCGTAGTCGTAGCTCATCGACGGCCTCGCCAGAGCGGGGGAACGCGAAGTGGCGGACTCGAGCCGAGCTTCAAACGCGGGACGAGGGGCAGAGATGGTTCACAACGCACGCCTCGCACCTCGGCCTCCGCGCCACGCACACGCGACGGCCGTGGAAGATCAGGAGGTGGGAGAGCGGCGTCCACCGCTCGCGCGGGAAGAGGCCCGTCAGGTCCTTCTCGATCTTCTTCGGGTCCTCGTGGGTCGTGAACCTGAGCCGCCGGGAGAGACGGCGGACGTGGGTGTCGACGACGATCCCCTCGTTCTTCCCGAAGGCGTTCCCGAGGATCACGTTGGCGGTCTTCCGCCCGATCCCCGGGAGCTCGACGAGCGACTCCATCGTGTCGGGGATCTCTCCGCCGTGCTCCTCGACGACCGCGCGGGCCATCCCCAGCAGGCTCTTCGTCTTGTTGCGAAAGAAGCCGGTCGGTCGGATGACCTTCTCTAGCTCCCTGGGGGATGCCTCGGCCAGATCCACGGCAGTCGGCCAGCGTCCGAAGAGGGTCGGTGTGACCGCGTTCACGCGCTCGTCCGTGCACTGGGCCGAGAGGATCGTGGCCACGGTGAGCTGATAAGGGTTCTCGTGATGGAGGGCGGTCCGGGCGTCGGGATGCTCCTCGGCGAGCAGGTCGTAGACGAGCTCGGCGCGCTCCCGCTTCCTCTGCTTCGACTCCCGCGGCACGCCTACAGGTTCAGGTCCATCGGCTTCGGCTCGGAGCCGCCGTAGTCGTAGAACCCCTTCCCCGCCTTCCGCCCGTGATAGCCCGCCAGGTGCATCTTCCTGAGGAGAGGCGGGGCCGCGTACACAGGCTCCTTGTACTCCTGGAACATGATCTCGGCGATCCGATAGGTGGTGTCGATGCCGACGAAGTCGAGGAGGGTCAAGGGCCCCATCGGATGGCCGCAGCCGTACACCATCCCCTTGTCGATGTCCTCGATCGAGGCGACCCCGCTTTCGACCGCCCGCACCGCTCCCAGGAGATAGGGGACGAGGAGCAGGTTCACCACGAATCCCGAATTGTCCCTGGCCGCGATCGGAATCTTCCCGAGCGACTCGGCAAACGCCCAGGTTTTTCGGAAGGTCTCCTCGCCGGTCTGGATCGTCCGCACGACCTCGACCAGCTTCATGACGGGGACCGGGTTGAAGAAGTGGAGCCCCACCATGCGGTCGGGGCGTCCCGTCGCCGCCGCCATCTCGGCGATCGTGAGGGACGAGGTGTTGGAGGCGAAGATCGTATGCGGGGGGCAGAGCCCGTCGAGCTCGCCGAACATCTCGTTCTTGACCGCCAGGTCCTCGACGACGGCTTCGATCACCAGGTCGCAGTCCGCCAGGTCCTCGATCTCGGTCGTTCCGGTCATGCGCCCGAGCGCGGCCTCACGGTCGGCGGCGGTCATCTTCTCCTTCTCGACCGCTTTCTGCATGAAGCCGCTGATTTTCTCGAACCCCTTCTTCCAGTACTTTTCCTCGACCTCGCGCGCCACGACCCGATAACCGGCCTGGGCGCACACCTGGACGATGCCGCTCCCCATCAGGCCGGCGCCCAGGACGCCGACCTTCTCGATCTTCTCCTGGCTCATCGAATCTCCTGCCTGGATGCACTCCCGGGCCGTGCCGAGCTCCGAGCGGTGGCCGCTCCCGACCGCGCCCGGGAATCTCGCGCGCGGACGGGATCGCGCAACGTCAGGCCCTGGACCTTCCCCTCGAGCGCGGCTGGCGGGCAAGTTCGGCGCGCTGGCGGAGCCCGCGCAGGATGCGGCGCACCGTCCGGGCATGGGCGCCGCTGCCGACCACCAGGCCGTGGTACGCCCGGCCTGGCGAGTTGGGGAAGGCCGCGCGGGTCTCGGCACCCACGGTCGTGATTCCGTCCCGCTGGCTTATCCTGAAGATGAGGGCGTAGCGGGCGAACCGGTGCTCGCCTTCGAGGACGAGCTCGGCGGGCCGTTCGGCGGTCACGATGCGGAACCCCGTCAGCCGGTCGCCGGGCCTCATCAGAAACGGCCGGCTGACCTTCCGCTCGGAGCAGCCGACGGCCCGTGCGAACCATCGCGCACGCCGGGTCCCGAAACTGGCCAGCAGGGTCGGCGCGAGCGCGGCCCAGACCTTTTCGGCATCGGCCGCGGTACGAAAGCCGTGCCGATCGACGAGGGGAAGAGCGTCGGCGCGGCTCGCGCCAGGGGCGGGGGGATTCTCGAGTTCACGCATGACTGCCTGCCTCCACGCGCTGGGGTCGAACCGGTGGCACGGGGGCAGCCCCGGAAGTCGGGGGGTCGATACCGCGAACAAGGTAACCAGGAGCCCGCGGGGCGGCGAGCGGCCGTCCGCGGGTACGTCAGACCGTCTCGACCACCACCGTCGCGCCCTGGCCCCCGCCGATGCAGGCCGAGGCGAACCCCCTGCCGCCACCGCGGCGCTTCAGCTCGTGGAGGAGCGTGATCGTGATTCGGGTCCCGGTCGCCGCCAGCGGATGGCCGATCGCGATCGCGCCACCGTTCACGTTCAGCTTCGCGTGGTCGAGGCCGAGCTCCTTCATGACGGCCACCGTCTGCGGCGCGAACGCCTCGTTGACCTCGTAGATCTTCAGGTCCTCCAGCTCCAGTCCCGTATCCTGGAGGGCCTTCCGGGTCGACGGCGCGGGGCCGATCCCCATGATCCTGGGGTCGCAGCCGGCGATCCCCCAGCCGAGGAGCCGTCCGAGCACGGGGGCGCCCGCCCTTTTGGCCCGCCTGGCGGTGGTCACGATCACAGCCGCCGCGCCGTCCACGATCCCGGAAGCGTTCCCGGCCGTGACCAGGCCGTCCTTCTTGAAGTACGGCTTGAGCCCGGCCAGGATCTCGGGCGTCGTGGCGGGGCGCGGGTGCTCGTCGGTGTCGAACACCCGGTGCCCCTTCCGGTCGGCCAGCTCGACGGGAACGATCTCGTCGGCGAACCGCCCCGCGTCCTGGGCGTCTTTCGTTCGCTTCTGGCTCTGGAAGGCGTAGCCGTCGACCTCTTCCCGCGAGAGCTCGTACTTCTCGGCCAGGTTCTCGGCCGTCTCGGCCATCGAGAAGCCGGCATACGGGTCGTAGAGCGCCTCCCACAGGTAGTCCCCCAGCTTGGACTGGCCCAGGGGGATCCCCCACCGGGCTCCGCGTATCTGGTGCGGGGCCTGGCTCATGCTCTCGGTGCCGCCCGCCAGGACGACCTCGCTCTCGCCGGTCAGGATCTGCCGCGCGCCCTGGATGATCGACTCGAAGCCCGAGCCGCAGAGGCGGTTCACGGTGACCGCGGGCACCGTCTCCGGGAGCCCCGCCTTGAGACCCACGTGACGCGCGCAGTAGATGGCGTCGGGCGACGTCTGGAGGGCGTTTCCGAAGATCACGTGGTCGACTTCGCCGGGCTCGAACCCGGAGCGTTCGACGGCGGCCTTCGCGGCCACCACCCCCAGGTCGTTGGCGGAGAGGTCCCTCAGGCTCCCGCCGAAGGCGCCGAACGCCGTGCGGACGCCGGCGGCGAGGACGATGTCGTCGCGATCGATCTTCATGAGATGGGGCCTTTCGGAGGTCCTCGGGTATGCAGATCGTCGAGGTGCCGGGAGAAGATATCCGGGGTCGTCCACCAACGCCCGGCCGCTTTCGCGTGTCTATCAGGATGACGATGCCGATGTCCGACGCCGAGCTGGTCGACCTCGTCCTGGAGGGCCGGGCCGACGCCTTCGAGGCCCTCGTCCGGCGCCACCTGGACGCTGCCTGGGCCGTGGCGATCGCCCGGACGGGGTGCCCGGAGGATGCCCAGGACGTTTGTCAGGACGCCTTCCTCGCCGCGCTCGAGCGGCTGCCCGGCCTGCGTGACCGGACCCGGTTCCCAGGTTGGCTCCTCGGGATCGTCCGGAACCGCGCCCTGAACCTGGTCCGGGCCCGGCGGGTCCGGGACGCGCTCCCGCTGGAGACGGCCGCCGCCGCCGAAGGCGGGCCCAGCCCCTCGCGGGAGGCGGAGCGGGCGGTCCTGAAGGACGACCTGCGAGAGGCCCTGGACAGGCTGACCCCGATCCAGCGCCAGGTCGTCCTCCTCCACGACGTCGAGGGTTGGCGCCACATGGAGATCGCCGACCGGACCGGGCTCGCCGAGGGCACGGTCCGATACCATCTGCACCAGGCGCGGAAGGCGCTCCAGGAGCGCCTCGCGGGCCGCTACGCCAAGGAGGTCGTGGGATGACGCGCTCCGTGTCGAGCCTGGGTCCGGAGCCCGAGCGCAGGGAGCGGATGGTGCGCGCCATCCTCGAGCGCGCCGCTCCCGCCCTGGCCGTGCACGCCGTCCGCCGGGGGCCCGCCGCCACGCTCGCCGATTGGCTCCGCCCCGCCCTCGTGGCGGCGGCCGTCGTGGGGCTC
>DASRVA010000049.1:0-7760 GCA_035687745.1 Gemmatimonadota bacterium | reverse complement strand
CCGGTCAGGGTCCCCGTCCTCGGCTGCACCGTTCTCCTTCGGGTCCGGGCCCCTGACGGCCGGGTCGTGTGGGGGGAAGACCGCGGGGACTGGGAGTGCTTCCAGGAGCCCTACGAGGTCGACGTCGGTCCGGGCGAGTCGCGCTCGATCGAGGGCCAGCGCGACACCTGGTCGATTCTCGGAGACTCGTTGCCGGAGGGGCCCTACGGCTTCACGGTGCTCCTCCAGCTCCCCGACCGGACGCTCGAGCTGGAGGCGGGGAGCGGGGAGCTCACGTCCGGTCTCGAGGACGTCGCCCACGAGATCGCGACGGTCGTGGAAGGCGACCCCGCCCAGCTCAGGACGACGGTCACGGTGACCAACATCGGCGAGTCGACCGTGCGGCTCGAGTACGGCTGCGGCACGGTGCGGCTCCTGGCCTTCCGATCGGCGGACCGTTCCGGCAGGCCGGCCTGGGACTCTTTCAAGCGGTTCGGAGACGACTTCGCTTGCCCCGCGTACCTGGCGTTCCACCTCCTCGAGCCGGGCGAGTCCTTCGTCGCGGGCGAGTTCCGGTACGTGGTCCCGGTCCGGGAGGTGCTCGGCGACTCCCTCCCCGAAGGCCGGTACTTCTTCGGCGTCGACTTCCGCGTGAACTTCCGGACGGCCCGGTTCCCGGCCGGCGAGGCGACGCTTGCGCGGTAGGAGCGCCTGGCAACGAGCGGGGTTGAGCGAGGAGGATCAGAGGCTCCACAACCTCGTGCTGCCGGCGGGGGTTCGGGACCGCTTCTGACGGCCCCCGAAACGGGCTATCCCAGCGCCTGTCTCTTCGCGACGGGTTCCTCAGCGAGGGCGAGCGCGACCAGGGCGTCGGCGCTCAAGGAGCCGCCCGCCGCCCAGGAGCTCGTGAAGGTGGCCTTCCGGAGCCGCTCGCGGGCGGTGGCGCCCAGGGTCCCCACGAACGCGCCGTCGTCGGGCGGGAGGTGGTCGCCCGAGCGCTCCAGCAGGAGCTCGATCCCGCCCAGGAGCCGGGCCGCGCGCGCGGGGTTTCCCTCGGCGAGCGCGATCTGCGCGAAGCCGGCCACGCTCTTCGCCACGCCGCGGAGGTAGCCCAGCTCCTGGAAGAGGGGCAGGGCCTCCGCATGGGCCTGGCGGGCGCTCGCAAACTGCCCGCGCTCGGCCAGGACCCGGCCGAGACAGGAGAGGGCCCAGGCGACGTTCACCTTCTGGCCCGCCCCGCGGTAGATCGCGAGCGCCTCACCGCAAAGCTCGGTCGCCCTGTCGAGATCTCCCGCGCGCAGGGCGAGGTCGCCGAGGAACAGAAGCCCCTGACCGATCTCGATCGTCAGCTTCCGTTGCCGGGCGAGCGCCAGGCCCTCTTTCAGGAACCTCTCGGCCTGAAGGTCGTCGCCACGCCGGATGGCCACCTGCCCGAGGGCGTTCAGGGCGATCGCCCGGCGGCGGTCGTCTCCCGCGGCCCGGCTTCCCTCGAGGCTGGCCTGGAACGCGGATTCCGCCTCCTCGACCTGACCCGCCTCCAGGCGCACGAACCCGAGCATCTCGAGGGCGCGCAGGTGACCCCGGGTGTCGCCGGCGGCACTGGAGAGCTCGGCGCTCTCGCGGGCCCGCTCGGCCGCCCCCTCGTGGTCCGCCGCGGCGGCCGCCATCAAGGAGGCCCCGAGGAGCGCCTTGGCCCGGGCCGCCCTGGGAACCCGGCCCCGGAGGGCCAGGATCTCCTCGAGCCAGCCCCGGGCCTGGACCTGGTAGCCGCACGACCACCAGAAGGGCCAGACGGCGGCCGCCAGCCGGACCGCGAGCGCGGCGTCCTTGCGATCGATCGCGAAGCGCACGGCGCGCCGGACGTTGTCGTGCTCGCACCCGAGGCGGCCGAACCAGGCGTCCTGCTCGGGCGTGCAGTACCAGCGCTGGCCCTCCTCCACCCAGGCGAGGAGGCTCCGGGCGTGACGCCGGCGCACCGCCTCCTCCTCGCCGCTCTCGGCGAGGAGCTTCCCGGCGTAGGCGTGGACGGTGTCGGGGATCCGGAAGGTCGGCTCGCCCGCCGTCTCCAGCTGGTGCAGGAGGCTGTGGTCCACGAGGGTCGCGAGCCCGTCGATCAGGTCGACGGAGGAGATCCCCTCGGTCTCGAAGACGGGCTCCGCGAGCTCCAGCCCGAACCCGCCCGCGAACGCGCCCAGGCGGCGGAAGAGCGCCCGCTCTCCCTCCTCGAGGAGCTCGTAGTTCCAGCCGATCGCGGCCTCCAGGGTCCGGTGGCGGAGCGGCCGGTCGGCCGGGCCGCCGGTCAGGATCGCGAACCTCTCCTCGAGCTTCTCGGCGATCGCCTGGGGTGTCAGGATCTTGACGCGGGCGGCCGCCAGCTCGATGGCGAGCGGAAGCCCGTCCAGCCGGACGCAGATCTCGGCGATCGCCGCCAGGTTCTTCGCCGTCAGGCGGAAGTCCGGGCGGACGGCCCGCGCCCGCTCGGCGAAGAGCGCGACCGCCTCCGAGTTCAGCGGGAACTGGACGCCCCCGTCGTTCGGCTCGGGGAGGCTGAGAGCGGGGACGGGAAACTCGTGCTCGCCGCTCAGCTTTAGCGGGGCGTTGGAGGTCGTGAGGATCTTGAGCCCTGGCGCCCCCTGGAGGAGCTCGAGGAGCTCCGAGCCGGCCGCCCGGACCTGCTCGAACCCGTCCAGGACGAGGAGGAGCTCGCGATTCGAGAAGAACTCGCGTAGCGCCTGCCCCGGCCCCCGCCGGTGGTCCTCCGCGAGCCCCAGGCCGCGCGCGATCGCCCAGAGGACGTAGTCCGGCTCCTGGACGTCGGCGAGTGCCACCCGCGCCAGGCCGTCCCTGAACCGGCCTTCGACCCGCTCGGCCAGCCGCAGCGCCAGGCGGGTCTTCCCGGCGCCCCCCAGGCCGGTCAGCGTGACCAGCCGGACGCCGGGATCCGCGAGGAGCCGCTCCAGCCGCTCCAGCTCCGCCTCCCGGCCGATGAAGCTGGTCGGCGGCTCCTGGACGACCGGCTGGGCCATGGGGGAGGGTGGCGGCGGCTCCTCGCGGGCCCGGACCTCCCGGATCAGGGCCTGGGTCTGGTCGTCGGGCTCGAGGTCGTACTGCGTCCGGGTCCGCTGGGCGAAGGCCTCGAACGCCCGGACGGCGCCGGCCCGGTCTCCGGCCCGGGTCAGGAGATCGACCAGCTTTCGGAGGATGGTCTCGTTGTCCGGGTCCAGCCGCAGGGCCTTCCGCGTCCAGCGCACGCCGCCCGTCAGGTTCCCGCGCGACTCCTCCCGCTCGACCAGCGCCAGGGCGGCCCCGACGGCCCGCTGGCGGAGGCGGACCCGCTCGGTCTCCAGCCAGTCCTCGAACTCCCGGGCCACGTTCTGGGCGTGGAACCCCTCCAGGAAGGGCCCCCGGTAGAGCTCGAGGGCGCGCTCCATCTGGCCCGCCTCCAGGGCCGCCTCGAACGCCACCACGTCGGACGCCAGGAGGTCCGTGACCGCGACGTCCTCGTAGCCCCGCCCCGCGAGGACCCCCCGGGCGAGCGTCTGGCGGAGCGAGAAGAGGGCCTGGCGGAGGGAGTTCCGGGCGCCGGTCTGACCGAGCTCCGGCCAGAAGAGGGCGAGCAAGAGGTCCCGACGGTGGAAGCGGCGCGGGGGGTGCGCCAGGTAGACCAGGAGGCACAGGCGCTTCGGCTGGAGCTGGCCGCAGAGGTCCCGGCCCCGCCGGTCGCGGAGCTGGAGGCCGCCCAGGGTCCGAAGCTGGATCACGGGTCGCGCATGGACGCGGAGGCGCCGTCCCTCAAGGGAATTAACGGATTAGTAACGCCCTGCCCCTAGACTCTCCAGTGTACGCGTCCGCGGGATCGGGCACAAGTCATGCAGCGGAGCACTCCGGCCCCCACGGGCCGAAAGGAGGCAAGATGAAGCCGCTCTTCTTCGTGATGTCCCTGATCGTGCTCCTCGTCGCGGGCTGCAGCTCGGATACGGTCCTCGGACCCGGGAACGACGACCAGGAACTCGTTCCCGCCCAGCAGTGCAGCGTGATCAATGGGAAGCTTTGCTGATTGAATGACCCCATACGGGGACCCTGGAGCCCGGGCCGCCCGCCTCCCGCCTGGGTAGGGCCGGCGGTTCCGGATTCCGGGGGCGGATGGGGTAGCGCAAGGCAAGGCGGAATACGGGTCCCACAGGGGCGCTCCGCCCGGTTGCCCGGGTCGCACGCGAGCGCGACCGCGGTCGCTTCCAGGCGGGAGCCGCGGGGGACCCCCCGGGCGACCGGGGACGTGGTAGTGATGTCATTTATTTGACAACCCGGCTAAGTCACGTCTAGACTTCACCTTCACGGGTTCGCCGGGGGGCACTGCCCGACACACGCATGATCGACCGCCAGGACCTCGCCAGCCAGATCAGGGACCTCCTTGCCCAGGTTGCGGGTGTCCAGGAGGTCCAGGTCCAGGAGGGCCAGCCGGGCCAGATCCTCGACATCGAGATCCGGGTCGCCGACGCCGGCGAGGCCCGTCGCATCACGCGGAACGTGGAGTCCGCATTGATGACCGGCCTCGGCCTGATCGTGGACCACGAGATGATTCGGGTGGTCCAGAACGGCCGTCTTTCTTCCGGCAACGGGTCGGAGCATTCCCAGGCCGTCCCGGAACCCTCCCCGTGGCTGGACCTCCCGGCACAATCGTTGCCAGTAGCTACGGAGATGGAGCCGGAGACCACCGAGGCCCTGGAGAGCCGGCGTGTCCGGCTGGCCGCGGTCCGGTGCGTCCCGGACGGCGAGCTCTACGTCGAGGTCACGGTCGACCTGGAGATCGCCGGCCAGTTCTACCGGGGGCGGGTCCGGGATACCGACATGCCGCGGACGCGGCTCCTGGCGGCCGCCCGCGCCACGGTGGCGGCCATGGCCAACGCGCTCGAGCCGGGAACCGCGCTGGCTTTGGAAGGGCTCGAGGAGTTCCGGGTGGCGGACGCCCGGGGGATCCTGGCCATCCTGAGGGCCCGGGTGGGGCAGTCCAGGCCGGTCCTCCACGGGGCGGCGATCCTGGACCGCGACCCGGTGGACGCGGCCGCACGCGCCGTCCTGGACGCCCTCAACCGGTTCTGGGACATGCAAGGCGAGGCGGGGTGAACGGCCCGCGAGGGCGACCCCGCATGACGGGAACCTTAAAAGGACAAGGGGCCAAAGAACTCGACGACTAGAGCAGTACTCCCGAGCTGAGCGGGACACAATCAAAGAGCGGAGCGCACCGTCCGGTGAGCGGATACCGGACCGAGTCCTGAGAGAGGAGGTGCATGCCTTTGATTGCTCCCCTACTAGCATCCGGCCCGGGCTTTGCCGCTAAACTTGTTGCCCTATGGCAGCTCCTGATGCGGCTGGGCGCTACTGCTTCGATAGCGTAAGGGTTCTAGGCCCCTTGAATATTTGGTAGGGCATGAGTGAGGAAATTCGCAGCAGGGGCTTTGAAGTTCTGACCCTGGCTCTTTTTCTTACGTTTGGTGGGATAATCCTAGTCGGCTTTGCGCCAACCGAGGGCCTATCTCTAAGAAGCGCGCTCGGGTTGGCCGTTTTCGTATCGTTAACAGCGTTAGCCGAGAGCTTTCCCTTAAAGGTTCCACTCGGCAATGCATTCATTGGTGTCTCCGGAACAATTTATTGGGCCCTAGTAATACTATTCCACCCCTTTTGGGCGGCTTCGGCTGCCTTTCTAGGGTTCTCAATTGCTGATTTGTTTGGTCGGAGAAGCTCTCCTACGAAGGTCTTGTTTAACGCTTCACAGGTCGGTCTCAGCACTATCTTTGCGTCCTTCATATTTCTAGGGATCAAGGGTTCGCTCGGACTTGATGCCAGCGTCAGCTTTTTCGCGGCCTTTGCTGCGGCAGTTCTGATCTACTGGCTGAGCAACACCTGGCTTGTGGCAATCGGAGTGGGTGCTCTCTACGGAGAGAATATTACCAATTTCTGGAACCGCAATTTCCGCTGGTATTGGATATACGAGCTAACTTCAGCACCGATTGCACTAGCGATTGCCTTTGCTTATTCTCGCCTCGACGTAGTGGGCCTTCTTTTACTGGCATTGCCTACACTGATGGTCAGATTAGCATATAGTCAGTATATAAACTTAAAGAAGACATATAGAGAAACAGTTCGTACTATGGTTAAGATAATAGAAATGCATGATCCCTATACTGCAGGGCATTCCGATCGCGTAGCCATCTATTCTAGGAGGTTATGCGAGGAGTTGAGATTATCCCCGCGATTGATGGAGAAAATTGAGTTGGCAGCTTTTCTCCATGACTTGGGCAAGATCCATCTTGATCTCGCCGGAGTAGTGAGGAAGGCTGGGAAGCTAACTGACGAAGAGCGTCGCCTAATAAGGCTCCATCCAGTCATGAGTGCCGACTTGGCTAACCAAGTCTCGTATTTTAAGGGTGAGATCGAAGCGATTATTAGACATCATCATGAGAATTGGGACGGTTCTGGATATCCTCACGGGTTGAAGGGAGCTGCTATTCCGCTTGGCTCAAGAATCATTCTCATTGCGGATGCTTTTGATGCCATGACTACCAGTCGCGTGTATAGGAACGCCTTGGATCTTAAGTTGGTTAAGGACGAGTTCATGAAGTTCGCGGGCATTCAGTTTGATCCAAAGCTAGTTCCGGTATTTCTGGATAACGTCGTGGCAGATGGAGAGGGGATAGTGCGTCAGCCCGTTGATGAGCCTCTTGAGGGGCAAAGGGCTAGAGTGATGAGCCCAGAAATACAGATACGCCATATGCCTGGTCGCGTTACGACCACCTCTAGCGCGACCTAACTCCCCATTGAGATGGGCAGTACCTGAATGTAGTTGTGAAGGCCATCGTAAAGTGGCTGTGCGATACGAAACCGAGCCGTGACGCCAATCGTGCTAGGTTGTCCTGCGTCTCGAGTACCTCCAAGGCCCTCAACAGCCGCTGACGATTCAGATACCCGTGAATCGTCATCCCCGTCTGGTCTCTGAACACTCGGCATAGGTGGTACGGCGAATAGGCGGCTTCGCGGGCGATCTCCTCGAGGCGGAGTCGCTCGTGGAGTCGCGCCTGGACCAACTCCATTACTCGATCGACTGCCTTCCTGTGCGCGCGGCGGGTGGCGGCTCGTCCGGCTGATCTGCCCCTTGCCACAACGATCCCGCCCGCAGCCTGCCCGAGCAAGAGCAGTGCTGTCTCGTCAACGTCCAGTGCCGCAGGCTGCTCTTTATCGAGCGCGCTGGCGAGCTGGCGGAGCCGCAAGATGGCCCGCGCTGGGACCAGGGCCCGCGATCTCAGGAGCCGATCCGGCTCCACCTTCCCATGCCCCGCCCGACCCAGGATTTCCTCGAGCGTTCCCGGATCCACCCGAATCCCGATCCCGTGATCCCCGCCGTCCAGCGGATGGCTCGTTCGGTACTCGCTGTCGCCGGGGAAGAAGATCGCGTCCCCGGGGGCGGCCAGGACCTCGGCCTTCCCCAGGTACCGCCGGAATAGCCCGTGCAGCACGAATGCGAACGTCGGCTCGCGCGACCAGGCAGGTTCGCCGGGACTCCGCGAGTGGCCATCGCAAGACCAGCGGGCGATCCGGACGATCGGGCTCTGGTAGATCGGGTTGAATTGGACCAAGGCGTCCCCCTCGGGTGGCGATTCCCGGGGGAAAAGGCCGGCGTGGACCGCGAGGTTTGAAGGGAAGGGGCCCTTAGGGCCGAGCGCGAGCGAGCTCCAGATGAACCGAGTGGCCGCGCGGGGGGCTCGGATCGCCGGTCCCGCCGGTCT
>DASRVA010000048.1:0-38833 GCA_035687745.1 Gemmatimonadota bacterium | reverse complement strand
CGTGCAGGCCGTGGCCGACCCGCCGCGGGGATCGACCCCGACGTTGATGGGGATCTGCGCGGCCGGGTATCTGGCGGGCTGGGTGGCCGTGTTCGTGCCGGGGGGGCTGGGGGTCCGGGAGGGCGTGTACGCCCTCCTTCTCGCGCAGGTGATCCCCGGACCGGTGGCGGCCGCGGTGGCGATCCTGTCGCGGCTCTGGCTCACGGCCGTCGAGCTACTCGTCGCGATCCTGCTGGCGCTGAGATACGGGCTCCGCGACCTGCGCGTCTCGACGGCCGCCGAGCCGCGCTGAGGGTGGCCGTGGGAGAGGCCCTGGTCATCATCCCGACCTACAACGAGCGGGAGAACGTCGGGCTGGTCGTACCACGCGTGCTGGCGGCGGACCCGCGCCTCGAGGTGCTGGTCGTGGACGACAGCTCGCCGGACGGGACGGGCGACGTGGCCGCGCGTCTCGCGACCGGGAGCGAGCGTGTGCACCTGCTTCGCCGTCCTGTCAAGGAAGGCCTCGGGGCCGCGTATCTGGCGGGCTTCGATTGGGCGCTCGAGCGCGCGTACCGTCTCGTGATCGAGATGGACGCCGACCTCTCCCACGATCCTCAGCATCTGCCGGAGTTCCTGGCCCTCGTGGAGGACCACGACCTGGTGGTGGGATCGCGCTACATGCGCGGGGTCACGGTGGTCAACTGGCCCATGGCGCGGCTGGTCCTGTCGTGGCTGGCGAATTGGTACGCCCGGGTCGTGACGGGCATCCCGCTCCACGATCTGACGAGCGGTTTCAAGTGCTACCGCCGCGACGTCCTGGAGCACCTGCGGTTGGGCGAGATCCACTCCAACGGCTACGCGTTCCAGATCGAGACCGTCTTCCGTGCCTGGCGCGCGGGCTACAAGGTCGTCGAGATGCCCATCGTCTTCGTGGACCGGAACGTCGGCCAGAGCAAGATGTCGAAGCGGATCGTCCTCGAGGCGATCTGGATGGTGTGGCGGATGCGGTGGTGGCGGATCACGGGAAGGGTGTGAGGTGTCGTTCGTCATGGCCGCGTTCCCCCTGTTCGTTCTGGCCGGGGTATGGTGGGTCCTGCTCCAGCGCATGGCGCTGGTGGCTTCCGCCAGGATCGAGCTCGAGCTTGCGGACCCGGCCGAGGTGGACGCGAAGACACGCCGCAGGGTCGCACGCTTTTCCGAGCTCGGGTACCGGGAGCTCGCCGTCTATCGGGCGCATTTCCGCCGGGCCGGTTTCAACCTCGTCGTGATGGCCGGCCCCGACGGGGCGTCGTGGGCCGAGGTCACCGATAAGCTGTGGGAGATGACTTCCGCGTTCGGTCACCGGCTGATGATCACCGCCAGCCACCGGATGATTGCACCGCAACCCGCCACGCTAGTTCAGTGCATCCCCAGAGGCGCCCCGGATACGATCCTGGACGAGCACCGACGCGCGCTGGCGTCACTGGCCCAGCGCGGACTACTGCCGGACCGGCTGACCGACGACGAGGCCCTGGCCAGGTTCGAGTCCGCGACGCGCGACGCGCAAGCGAAGCTGAGGCGATCGATGTGGCGGACGACGCTCGATGTGGCCTGGCGGAGGCCGCTGCAGCGGCATCATGGCCGACCCGCCCTGGCCGAGGATCCAAGGGCCGGAGCGAGGATCGACGACTGGCTCGCCGCCCGCTAGCGTTTTCCATCACCGTCATGGAGACCAGGACCGAAGAACTCGAGAGCGCGTTGCGGACATCCCTCGGAACCGAGGTCCTGAGCGGCCGCCCCTTCGTGAAGATGTCAGGCGGCGGGAACGACTTCGTCGTCTTCGACAACCGGGACGGGTGGTTCCCCAAGGATCGCGCGCTCGAGCTGGTGGCCCGGGTCTGCCGGCGGGGTCTGGGCGTCGGTGTGGACGCGGTGCTCCTGCTCGAGAAGGACGCCGAGGCCGACATCCGCATGGTCTACTACAACGCGGACGGGGGAGAAGCGCCGATGTGCGGGAACGGCGCCCTCTGTATCGCGCGCTATGCCCGTATGGAGGGGGAGGCGGACGCCGACCTGCGACTGGCCACCGGCAGCGGCACCTTCCGGGCCCGCGTTCCGGACCCCGAGCGGCCCGAGGTTACGCTGTGGCTCGTCCCGCCACACGGCCTCGCGCTTGGACACCCGGACCTCGAGAAGCTGCCTTACCGTCGCGTCGGGTTCGTCGACACGTCGACCCCCCACGTCGTGGCTCTGGTGGACGACGTCGAGAACCACGACGTGATCGGGGAGGGGAGGCGGCTCCGGCGCGACCCGCGCTGGGACCCGCCGGGGGCGAACGCCAACTTCGTCACCGTTCTCGATCGGCGCACGATCCGTATGCGGACGTACGAGCGCGGGGTCGAGGACGAGACCCTCTCCTGCGGCACGGGCGCGACCGCGTCGGCCATCCTGACCGCTCTCTGGGGGCTGACCGAGCCGCCCGTCACCGTGCGTACGACGGGCGGGATCCCGCTGGTCGTCGACTTCACGCGTCCGGAGGACCGGGAGACCCTGCCCGAAGATCCCCGCCTCACCGGCGACGCGCGCGTGGTCTTCCGGGGGATCCTGGACGAGGTGTGAGGATCCGGCCTACTGCGCGAGATACGCCCCGCCAACGCGCGTAGGTGGCCGGCTTCAATCGTGACCGCCCGGTTCGTCAGGGACGAACTCGGCCGGGCGCGGGATCTCCAGGTCCAGGGTCGCGTCTCCGGTGATGAGCCGGGCGTCGCGAGCGTTCAAGAGCCAGCTCCAGAACCAGCTCAGCAGGACCAGCAGGCGATTGCGGAAGCCGATCAGGAAGGCGATGTGGATGCCGCCCCACAGGAGCCAGGCCGGAAAGCCGCCCACCTGAAATCGTCCGATCGCGGCGACCGCCTTGGCCTTGCCGATGATGGCGAGCAGGCCCTTGTCCCGATAGACGAACGGCTCCCGCCGCTCGGGGGTGGATCGTCCGGCCACCTCTTCTGCGATCGTCCGTCCCGCGAAGCGTCCCATCTGGATCCCTCCCTGGGCGACGCCCGGCACGGGGTCTCCCGTGTCGGCCGAGGTCGCCGCCGCCGTGTCGCCGACCACGAAGACCTCCGGATGCCCCGGGATCGTAAGGTCGGGGCCTACGATGACGCGGCCGGTACGGTCGAGGGGCACACCCAGCGACCGCCCCAGAGGGCTGGCCCTGACGCCGGCGGCCCAGAAGACGTTCCCAACGGGGATCCCCTCCTCGCCCACGTGGATCGCACCCGGCGTGACGTTGGTCACCGCCGCGTTCAACCGAACCTCCACGCCCATGCGCTCGAGATCGCGCTGGGCCCGCGCGCTCGACTTCGGCGGGAAGGTAGGGAGCACACGATCGCCCGCCTCGAAGAGGATCACCCGCGTCGTCCGGGTGTCGATGTGCCGGTAGTCCTTGGGGAGGGTCTGCCCGGCGATCTCCTTGATCGCCCCGGCCAGCTCGACGCCCGTGGGTCCCGCGCCGACGATCCCGAACGTCAGGGCCGCGCGCCGCGCGTCGGCGCTTCCTTCGTACTCGGCGGACTCGAAGGCGAGCAGGATGCGCCGTCGGAGCCGTGTGGCATCCTCGATGCTCTTCAGTCCCGGGGCGATCGACGCCCATTCGTCGTGGCCGAAGTAGGCGTGGGTCGCGCCGGCGGCCAGGATGAGGTAGTCGTACCGGACATGGCCACCCCTCACGATCAGGTGCCGCTTCGCGACATCCACGCCGGTGATCTCCGCCAGCACGACCTCGCAGTTCTTCTGTCCGCGGACCACGGTGCGGATCGGAGCGCTGATGTCCGCCGGCGACAGGGAGGCCGTGGCGACCTGGTAGAGGAGCGGCTGGAAGACATGGTGGTTGCGGCGGTCCACCAACGTCACCCGGACCGGCGACCTGGCCAGCGCCCGGGCCGCCGAGAGGCCGGCGAAGCCCCCGCCGACGATGAACACCCTGGTAGGAGGAGCGACCTCCATCACCGGCCCTCCGATGCTCCGGCGAGGATCTTTGCGCGGTCCACGATGTCGCCGCCCTTGACGACCGCGTGGATCCTCCGGGTGTTCAAGATGTCCGCCAGCGGATCTCCGTCGAGGATCACGAGGTCTGCCCACTTGCCCTCCTCGATCGTCCCGAGCTCGGCCTCGGCCCCGAGGATCTCCGCCGAGGCTCCCGTCGCGGCGTGAATCGCCTCGAGCGGGGTGAGGCCCGAGCGGACGAGCTCCTCGAGCTCGAGATGGACGGCCCACGGAACCTCCTCGACATCGGTGCCGACCCCGAGCCGGATCCCGGCGCGCCGGAAGCGCGGGATCATCTCCCTCGCGGTTGCCGCTGCCTCCTCCGCCCAGGCCAGCCGCCGGGCCCGGTCCTCCGCAGGGAGCCCCAGCTCCACGTCGAAGCCCCGGATGGGCTCCCAGGGATCGAGCCCGGCGTCCGGCACGATCCCTCCATCCCGGAGGACGCGGGCCGTCATCTCCCAGTAGGTGACGGTCGGGATCACCGGAATCCCGGCGGCGCGATAGAGCTGGAGAACGTCGTCGTACATGAGGAGATCGCCGCGAGCCGTGCACGAGCCCACGTGCTCCTTGGCATCGATGCGGGCGGCGACGAGCGGAAGCGGATGCGCGCAGTGGCCCGTCGTGCGCATCCCGCGGCGGTGCGCGGCCTCGATGATGCGCGCGTTGATGTCCCAGCGGCGGAATGTACGCACCTTGACGTGATGGGCGCCGAAGGCCTCCGCTAGCGCGACCGCCCGCTCGACGTGCCCCGGATCGGCCTCGGGCTCAATCCCGCGCCACTCCTCGCCGTCGAACGGCCAGTCGGAGTAGAACTGGAACCCGCCGTAGCTGAGGCGCGGGCCGGGGATGACACCGGCCGCGATGGCCTCCGCGGTGGCGACCAGAGTCGCGATCCGCGACCCCTGGTCGCGGATGGTCGTGACGCCGTAGTAGAGCCAGCCGGGGAGCTCCGCCAAGCTGTAGGAGTGCATGTGGAGGTCCATGAGCCCCGGGATCGCGATCCGGCCCCGGGCGTCGAGGACACGCGCGCCGGGCTCGTCGGACAGGCTGCCGGCGGGCGCGATCCGCTCGATCTTCCCCTGCCGGACCTGAACGTCCATGGGTGCGGAGACCGGCCTGCCGGTCCCGTCGATCAGACGGACGTTCCGGACCAGGAGCGACGCCGGGATCGGCGTGGCGTATTCGAGCGGCCATCCCAGAGAGCGTTCGTCCCCGGACGGGTGCCGGAGCCGCCAGCCATCTCCCGACAGATACAGAAGCGTCCCGTCGCGCGCGGCCGAAAGATAGAGTGCGGGCGCGTCGGAGAGCGGGATGGGATCGCCGACGACGCCGCCCACTGTGTCGAAGCTCGCCCTCCACAGGCGATCGTGGCGCGCGAAGGCGATCCACCCCGGCACCGGCCACTGGAGGAAGAGCGGAGCGTCCGCGAAGCGCCCGAGCCGCCGTCGCTTCCCGGTCAGGGACACGAGTTCCGCACCCGTCCCGAGCAGCGGGTCGGGGTCCAGCCGGAGGAGGAGTGCGCGGGAGTCGGGGCTCCACGCGGGCGCGTCGGCCGTCTCGCCGACCCACGTCGCGGGAACCTCACCGAGGTCTTGTGTTTCCGCAGGTTCGAGCGCTGTTTCCCCGTGAGCGTCGACGACGCGGAGTCGGAACCCCTCGCCCCTCGCGTGCACGAACGCGATGCGCCGGCCGTCCGGTGACCAGAGCGGCTCCCGCTCGCCTCCCTCGAGCTGGGTCAGGCGGCGGGTCTCGCCGCTCGCCAGGGCAATCGCGAAGAGGTCCTCGCGCAGGAGCGGCCCCGCGACGAACGCGATCTCGGATTCGTCGGGGGACCAAGCGAGACCGTGGGCCGTGTGCGAAACGTCGGCCACCGCGTGCGGCTCGCCGAACTCCAGGGGCTCTCCGTTGATCGGAACGATCCAGAGCTTCCCCAGCGCGATCACGCCCGCCTGCGTGCCGGTCGGTGAGAGCGCCAACCCCATGTGACCGCGCGCCGGCTGGACGGCGCCCGGCGCGGGGAATCGGACGGGCGGGAGCTCGACCCGGGGACGTGAGAACGAGACCGTCGCGACGAACGGAATCGCTGCGGGGGCGCCCCCCGTCGCGGGGACCCGGTAGAGGGCCCCATCCGCGGAGTAGAGGAGCGCCTCTCCGTCGGGCATCCATCGGACGCGTGTCGGCGCCACATCCGGGTGGTCGGTCAGGCGCCGTGGTGCGCCGGCCGCCCCCGGACCCGAAACCTCCTGGACCCAGACCTGGACGCGGCCTGCCGGATCGGGCGCGAGGAAGGCGAGCCGGACGCCGTCCGGCGAAAACGCAGGCGCGCGCGCCGCGATCTCGGGCGTCACCGGCGTGGCCTGGCCGCCCGCCGCCGGAACGCTCCAGACGCGCCCGCCCCCCTCGTCCAGGGCCCATCCCGAGACGAACACGATCCGCGCGCCATCCGGCGACCAGGCAGGGTCCCGGACGTCTGGCGCCGGGAGTCCCTCGACCCGCAGCGGCCGGACATCTCCCGATGCGAGGTCGAGGAGTGCGATCTCGCTCTGCTGGAGGACCTCCTCGCCCGCCACCCGGGTGGAGACGTGCACGAAGGCGATCGTCCGCCCGTCGGGCGACCACGCGCCCTGGCCGTCGAATCCTTCGCCGTCCGGCGTCCTCGAAAGGAGCCTCGGCGCGCCACTCGCCAGATCGGCGAGCCACAGCCCCCGCCGCCCGTCTCGCTCGCCCGAGAAGACGAGCTGTCTCCCGTCCGGCGAGAACGAGGGATCGAGGTCCTCGGCCGTGTCGCCCACGGCGTCGGTGATCGGCCGCGCCTCGCCGCCGGCCGCGTCCAGAGTCCACAGCTGTCCCAGCAGGTCGAAGACGATCGTCCGCCCGTCGCGCGAGACGTCCATGGCGAGCGTCGTCCCCTCACGCACGGTGATGGAGATCGAGTCCATGGGGACGGAAGGCGCCTGCGCCCGGGCAGACGTCGCGGTCCCGACGAGGATGGCCAGCCATGGCAGGGGTTGTCTCGTCACATCATCCGCCCCCGGGATTTGCCGAACCGCCGTTGTTGATTGCTGGGGCCCCTAACGGCCGATAGCTTAACGGATTAGCCGGCGCGCACCCATGCGGTTCACGGACGGTGGGGAGTCACCACGACGACGATGTTCCGAGCATGATCGAAGATCGTTACGATCCACACGCCATCGAGCCCAGGTGGCGCGAGCGGTGGACCGCGATGGACCTCTACGCCACCGATCTGGAGGGCACCCGGCGGCCGTGCTACGCGCTGGTCATGCTCCCGTACCCCTCGGGAGATCGCCTGCACGTCGGGCACTGGTACCACTACGGCCCGGCCGACACGTGGGCCCGGTTCATGCGGATGCGCGGGTTCGACGTGTTCGAGCCGATCGGCTTCGACGCGTTCGGCCTCCCGGCCGAGAACTACGCCGTCAAGACCGGCATCCACCCCAACGACTCGACGGCCCGGAACGTGGCCAACATGATCGAGCAGCTCAAGCGGATGGGCGCCATGTGGGACTGGGACCACACGGCGAACACCAGCGATCCCTCCTTCTATCGCTGGACGCAGTGGCTCTTCCTCCAGCTCTACCAGGCCGGTCTCGCGTACCGCAAGGAGGCCCCCGTCTGGTGGTGCCCCGAGGACCAGACCGTGCTCGCCAACGAGCAGGTCCTGGAGGGTAACGTCTGCGAGAGATGCGGGACGCCGGTCATCAAGAAGGACCTCACTCAGTGGTTCTTCCGGATCACCGACTACGCGGACGAGCTCCTGGACGGCCTCGACGGGCTCGAGTGGCCCGAGCGGACCAAGACCCTCCAGCGGAACTGGATCGGGCGCTCCCCGGGGGTCGAGATCGACTGGGCCGTCGAGGGGGAAGGGGCCACGATCCGGACCTTCACGACCCGTCCCGACACGATCTACGGCGTGACGTTCCTCGTCCTTGCGCCCGAGCATCCGCTGGTCGACCGGGTGACGACCGCGGAGCGCCGGGCGGCGGTCACGTCCTATCGCGATCAGGCCCGGCGGCTCTCCGAGATCGAGCGGACCGCGACCGATGCCGCCAAGACCGGCGAGTTCACGGGCGGCCACGCGATCCATCCGCTCACGGGTGAGCCCGTCCCGATCTGGATCGCCGACTTCGTGCTGCTCTCCTACGGCACGGGCGCCGTGCAGGGGGTTCCCGCCCACGACCAGCGGGACTGGGAGTTCGCCACGGCGATGGGTCTACCCATCCCATGGGTGATCGAGCCGGACGATCCGGGCGTCAAGCCCGAGGAGGCCGCCTACACGGGCCACGGGGTCGTCCACGACTCGGGTCCCTATTCCGGAATGCGGTCGGAGGCGATGCTCGAGAAGGTGATCGGCGACCTGGCGGCGGCGGGGAAGGGGGAGCGGAAGGTCAACTACCGGCTCCGGGACTGGCTCGTATCGCGGCAGCGCTACTGGGGAGCGCCGATCCCGATCATCCACTGCCCGCGGTGCGGCGAAGTGCCGGTGCCCGACCGTGACCTGCCGGTCGAGCTCCCCTACGACGTCGACTTCTCGCTGGGGGCGGGGAAGAGCCCGCTCGAGCGATCGGCCACGTTCATGCAGGTCGAGTGCCCGGGATGCGGCGGTCCGGCGAAGCGCGATCCCGACACGATGGACACCTTCGTCGACTCCTCGTGGTACTTCCTGCGCTACCTGTCGCCGGACGACGACGAGCGGCCGTGGCCCAGGGAGATCGCCGACCGGTGGCTCCCCATCTACCAGTACTCCGGGGGCATCGAGCACGCGACCCTGCACCTCCTCTACTCCCGCTTCATGATCAAGGCGCTCCGGGATCTCGGGCACATCGGCTTCGACGAGCCTTTCCGGCGCCTCGTCCACCAGGGAACGATCACGAACCGGGGCGCCAAGATGTCCAAGTCCCGCGGCAACGTGATCAGCCCCGACGACTACATCGCCGAGTTCGGCGCCGACGCGTTCCGCGCCTACTGCATGTTCGGCTTCGCCTTCACGGACGGGGGCGACTGGAAGGACGAAGGGATCCGGGCCGTAGCCGCCTGGCTCCAGCGCGTGTGGCGGCTCGTCCACCTGCACCAGGATCTCTGGGCGAAGCGGGAGCTGGATCCGGGGGAGCCGGAGAGCGTCGCGGCCCGCGAGCTCGTGTTCGTCCGCCACCGCTCGGTCAAGGGCGCGACCCAGGATCTTGCGGCCTGGCAGTTCAACACCGCGATCGCCCGCGTCATGGAGCTCGTCAACGCGTGCTATCAGTACAGCCCGGTCGACCAGGTGCCCCCGGCCGGGATCTCGGAGCCGCTTCTCAGGGAGGCGCTCGAGACGGTGATCCGGCTTCTCGCGCCGATCGCACCGCACCTGGCCGAGGAGCTCTGGGCGATGACCGGCCACACGCCCTCGGTCGTGGACGGCGGCTGGCCCGACTTCGATCCCGCCGTCCTGGCGACCGGGGAGGTCACGATGGCGATCCAGGTGAACGGCAAGGTCCGCGAGCAGATGCAGGTCCCGCGCGATCTCCCGGAGGAGGAGGTCAAGGCGCGCGCGCTCGCCCACGGCCGTATCCCGACCCTGATCGACGGCAAGCCGCTCAAGAAGGCGGTCGTCGTCCCCAACAGGCTCGTCAGCCTGGTCGTCTAACCCGCCGGCCACGAAGTACGTTTACACAGGGATGAAGACGTCCACAGCCACCAACACCCGCTGGCGGGACTCCTACGGCCGGGCGTGGCGGATCTCGCTCGGCGTGGCGATCGCCCTCCATGCCGGGCTCCTCCTGTTCATGCCGCGGGCGATCGCCGACCGGATTCACGAGGCGCTCCTGCCGAGCCCGATGCTGCTGTTCCGGCCGGGCGGTCCGGGCAGCGAGATGGAAGGGGTCGCGCTCAGGGCCCCGACGGCCGAGGAGCCCGTCCAGGAGACACCCCCCGAGCCCGAGGAGGAAGACGAGGTCGTCGAGGTGACGCCGGCCGAGGTCCCGGAGGAGCTGACGGTCGCCGAGGTCGAGTCCTCCCCGAGCGAGACCGAGGGGACGGCCGAAGGGATTCCCGAGGGCTCCGGAGCGTCCGCGGCGGCCGCCGGGGGCGGCGGATCGATCAGCCCGCCCCGACCGCTCCACCTGGTCGTTCCCAAGGTACCGGAGAGCGTCGACAGGAAGAAGGCGCGCGGAGAGATCGTCCACCTGCTGGTGGAGGTTCTGCCTGACGGGACGGTCGGCGAGGTGCGGATCGAGCAGGGGACCCGCTTCGCCGCGCTGGACAGCGTGGCCGCACGCTCCGCCCGCGAGATGCGTTACATGCCGGCCACCCGGGACGGGACCGGCGTGACCCAGTGGACCCGCTACGACCTCGTCTTCCGATGAGGTCGCGCAGACCCGCGATCGCCGACGCCGCTTGACGGGCCCGCGAAGCGGCTCCTAGGTTTCCCCCGACCCAAGTCCCTCGTAGCCCCGTCCCTTGAAACCGTCGAGGCTTCTTGCCGCAGTCGCTGGCGCCGCGCGTGCTCGCGGTCCGCACGATCCCGAACGTCGCCGGCCCGCTGGCCGATGCCCTGGGCCTCTCGGCCGGGCAGGTCGCGGTCGGCTTCCTGACCGTCGACCAGGACGATCCGACCTACGTGGCGATCGACGAGGCGACGAAGAAAGCGGCCGTCCAGGTCGTCTACGCCCGCTCCTTCTACGGCGGATCGCGCTATGCGTCGGGGCCGACGAGCGGCGAGACCCTTGCGATCCTTGCCGGTGAGGTGATCGGGGAAGTCGAAGCGGGGCTTGATGCTGCCATCTCCCACCTCGAGTCCAGTGTGAGCTACCGGTCGGCGGACGGCGACGGCCGCCGGTCCTACTTCGCTCACCTGATCGCCCAGAGCGGCTCCTACCTCTCGGAGCGGGTGGGGGTCGAGGCCGGGACCTCGCTCGGGTATCTCAAGGCGACCCCGCTCGAAGCGACCTTCGCCCTGGACCACGCCTTGAAGTCGGCGGACGTGGAGATGCTCGAGTGGATGGGCCCGCCGACCCCGACCAACATGGCGGGAGCCCTGGTGACCGGCACCGAGGCCGACTGCCGGGCCGCGTGCGAGGCGTTCGAGCAGGCCGTCCTGGGCGTCCATCGGGATCCGGTGAGGTACTGACATGGCGGGAACGGCGCTCGGGCTGATCGAGACGAAGGGGTTCGTGGGCGCCACCGAGGCCGCCGACGCGATGGTCAAGGCGGCGCAGGTCACGATCCTGAAGAAGGAGTATGCCGAGGGCGGGCTCGTGACGATCCTGGTCCAGGGTGACGTGGCAGCGGTCAAGGCGGCGACCGACGCCGGAGCGGTGGCCGCGGCCAGGGTGGGCGAGCTGGTCTCCGTTCACGTGATCCCGCGCCCCCACGAGGCGACCGGTCTCCTTCTCGATGTCCTTCCGGGGAACCGGAAGATCGGCACCTACCCGATCGCGCACGTCCTGGAGGGTCGGACCGGAGGCGGCGGCGAGCGGGCGAGGCGCGGCCGGGAAGACACGACGAAGTCCACGCGCCGGGCAACCGCGTCCCCGACTCCAGGGACCGGGATCGCCGGGGACGTGGAGCGGCGTTGCCTGTCCGCCATCCGCCGGGCCGGCGACCGCGGGGTCACCCTTCCCGAGCTGGGTGACGCCCTGGACACCGAGTGGCGGCGTCTGATCAGCCCCGTCAAGAGCCTCCTCGATCGGGGGGCGGTCGAGAAGGTCGAGAGCCGCTACTACCCGGCCGGGTAGAGGGTGGCCCGCGCCTACACGATCGTGTTCGCCAACGCCAAGGGCGGCGTGGGGAAGACGACCTCGGCCGTGCACGTGGCCGGCGCCTTCGCCGAGACCGGGGCGGAGACCGTCGTCGTGGACCTGGATCCGCAGGCTTCGGCGACCCGCCACCTGGGCCTGGATCCCGAACAGGCGGGCGTGACGATCACCGACGTCCTGATCGAGCCATCGGCAGGCCTGGCCCGGGCGGTGGTCCCGACCCGCTACGAGCGGCTCGCCTGCGTGCCCGCCCATGCGAGCCTGGGCGAGATGGAGTCCGAGCTCTCGGTGGTCGGCGGCCGGGAGGATCTCCTCTGGGATGCCTGGCGGGCTGGCCCGCCGCCGGCCCGGATGGCCGTCCTCGACGTGCCCCCGGCCCTCTCCCTCTACACCTTGAACGCGCTTCGGACGGCCGACGCGGTCGTCGTGCCCGTCCAGACCCATCCGTTCGCCCTGAACACGGTGCCCCGGACGCTGGACCTGGTCGATCGGGTCCGGCGGCGCCTCAACCCGGGGCTTCGCATGCTCGGGTTCCTGGCGACCCTGTACGACCGCCGGACCCGGGTCGGACGGGAGTGTCTGGCCCGGATGGAGGGGGAGTGGGGCGAGGCGCTGTTTCGGACCGTGATTCCGGTCAACGTGGCCCTGGCCGAGGCCGCGCGCGAAGGGCGGCTCCTCTACGAGATCGATCCGGACTCGGCCGGCGCGGCCGCCTACTACGAGGTGACGCGGGAGATCGCCGAGCGCGTCAAGGCCCGGCCGGCGCGTGTCCCGGCCGGAGACGCGGCATGAGCGGTCGGGTCGAGGCGGCCGGATGACCCGGCCGGTCCTCTCCGCGGACGACGTCCGCGCGGCGCGGAAGCGGGGCGAGACCTACCTCGTCCTGCCCGAGGGCGCGATCGTCACGCCGCTCGCCAGGGACGAGGCCGATCGGCTCGGAATCGAGCTCGTAGCGACGGACGCGCGCGTGTTGCCCACGCCTGGTGGCCGGCACGCCGCGACCTGCGATCCCGACGACCTGGAGCGGGTGATCGAGCGGGTCCGGGCGCAGGTCCCGGGCGCGGATCCGGCCCAGGTCCGCGAGATCGCGCGCCGCATCCTGGAGCAGGGAGGCGTGTGACCGCTCCCGAGCTGATCGACACGCTTCGCCGTCGCGCCCGCGAGGGCGGGCCCCGCACGGTGGTGCTAGCCGACGGCGCCGACCCGCGCGCGACCCGGGCGGCCCGAACGCTGGCCGACGAAGGAATCGCGCGGCCGGTACTTCTGGGGAACGCCATCGCTCTCGACGAGGCCGCCGATCGGGCCGGCGTCCGGCTCGACGGGATCGAGCGGATCGCGCCCGCCGGCTCTCCCCGGCTCGACCTCTACGCGGAGGAATACCGGAAGCGCCAGGTCGGGAGAGGCCGGGAGATCGGGCTCGCCCGGGCCCGCGAGGCACTCGAGGACCTGCCCCTCTTCGGGGCGTTCCTCGTCTCGCGCGGGGACGCGGACGCATGCGTGGCAGGGAACGTCTCGACCTCGGCCGAGACCGTCCGGGCGGCGATCCGGGGGATCGGAACGGCACCCGGGATCCGGACCGTGTCGTCGGCCTTCCTCATGATCGGCCCCGAAGCCGCCTGGACGTTCGCTGACTGCGGGGTCGTCCCCGAGCCCACCGCGACCCAGCTCGCCGACATCGCGGTCGCCAGCGCCGAGACCCACCGCACCCTGACGGGGGAGAAGCCGCGGGTGGCCATGCTCTCCTTCTCGACCAAGGGGAGCGCCAAGCACGCCCTGGTCGATCGGGTGGTCGAGGCGACGCGCATCGTCCGCGAGCGGGCGCCCCGGCTCCTCGTCGACGGCGAGCTCCAGCTCGACGCCGCCATCGTCCCCGAGGTCGCGGCGGGCAAAGCTCCCGGCAGCCCGCTCGGCGGGCGCGCCAACGTCCTCGTCTTTCCTGACTTGAACAGTGGCAACATCGGCTATAAACTCGCTCAGCGACTGGCGGGCATGACGGCCCTGGGGCCGCTCCTCCAGGGGCTGGCCGCGCCCATGCACGATCTGTCGCGGGGCGCGACGGCCGAGGACATCGTCAACGTCGCGGCGATCGCCTGTATCCAGGCCGCCGCCCGTTCGGCCTGAATGCCGATGACGAGACCACGCGCGCGCCACCCATCCGGCGCCACGAGCACTTCCCACGACTACCGGATCCCGAGGAGGGTCTGAATGGCGGAAGCTCTGGGGATGATCGAGACGCGCGGGCTGGTGGCCCTGATCGAGGCGGCCGACGCCATGGTCAAGGCCGCGCGCGTCACGCTGGTCGGCTACGAGAAGATCGGGGCCGGCTACGTGACCGCGCTCGTGCGCGGCGACGTGGCGGCCTGTCAGGCCGCCGTGGACGCCGGCGCCGCCGCCGCCAAGAAAGTGGGCGAAGTCGTGTCGGTCCACGTCATTCCGCGGCCGCATGGAGACCTGGACGGGCATTTCCCGATCGTTCCGAAGGAGTAAGCCCTGGCGCTGAGTGAGGTCGAGATCCGGGCGCTCGTCGACCGGATCACCGACGAGCTGGACCGCCAGCGCCGCGCCCCGCGGCCCGCGCCCGAACGTCCCACCCCTGCATCCCCGACCCCCGGGCCCGCCCCGGGGAGTGCGACCCTCGGCATCTTCGAGACCATCGATGAAGCGGTCGCGGCCGCCCGCGAGGCCCGGGTCGGGATACGGACCCTCGAGCAACGGGACCGGATCATCGCCCGCCAGCGGGAAAAGCTGTCCCGCCACGCTGTCGAGCTGGCCGAAGCCGCCGTGGCCGAGACCCGGCTCGGGAACGTCCGCGACAAGACCCTCAAGAACCGCCTCTGCATCGACCGGACGCCCGGCACCGAAGACCTCCATCCCGAGATCCTCTCGGGAGATCACGGCCTCACGCTTACGGAGCTCGCCCCGTGGGGGGTGATCGGCGCGGTCACGCCGTCCACCAACCCGGCCGCCACCATCATCAACAACGGGATCTCGATGCTGGCTGCGGGGAACACGGTCGTCTTCGGGGCGCACCCGCTCGCCAGGGGCGTCACCAACCGGGCGATCCACCTCATGAACGAGGCGGCCGTCGAGGCGGGCGGGCCGGCCAACCTGCTGACCGGCGTGGCCGAGCCGACGATCGAGAGCGCGCAGGAGATCTTCCACCACGCTGGTGTCAACCTCCTCGTCGTGACGGGCGGTGGCGGGGTCGTCCGGGCCGCCCAGGAGTCGGACAAGCGGGTGATCGCGGCCGGGCCCGGAAACCCGCCCGTCGTCGTCGACCGCTCGGCCGACCTCGCCCGGGCCGCCCGGGACATCGTGACCGGCGCCTCCTTCGACAACAACATCGTCTGCACGTGCGAGAAGGAGATTCTGGCCGAGGCGGCGATCGCGGATGAGCTGTTACAGGAGCTCGGGCGTTGTGACGCCGTATCGCTGACGCCTGACGAGGCGGAGACGCTGGCGCGGGCGATCTTGCTCGATTACCCCGGTGCGCACCCGCGAATGAACAAGGAGTTCGTGGGGAAGGACGCGACAGTGCTGGCCGGGCTGATCGGAAAGCGGGTGCCATCGACCACGCGACTCCTCGTAGCCGAAGCCGATCGCACACACCCCTTCGCGGTGCTCGAGTGCCTTACCCCGGTGATCCCCCTGATCCGTTCTCCGGACGTCGATACTGCCATAGACTGGGCGATTGAGCTCGAGCACGACTTCAAGCACACCGCGGTCATGCACTCGAAGAACCTCGACCACCTCCATCGGATGGCGGTCGAGATCAACTGCTCGATCTTCGTCAAGAACGGCCCCAACCTGGCCGGGCTCGGCTTTGGCGGCGAGGGGCCGACCGCGATGACGATCTCGACCCCGACAGGCGAGGGGCCGACCAGCGCGCGGACGTTCATCCGGCGGCGGCGGTGCGTGCTGGTGGATTACTTCAGGATCGTGTAGGCCAGCCGAGGCTGATTTGAGGTCGTCCTACTCCGCGCCCACCACTTCCTCCGCGAGCCGGGCGATCTCCAGCGTTCCGAACACCACCGCCTCGGGCTCGAACAACCGCCGGACAGCCTCGCGGTGCACCTGGATCTTGTAGCGGGAGATCGCCAGCCCCCCGAGCGCGCGGACGGCGCTTCGGTTCGGTGGTGGGTCGTCGATCGGGTCGCCGTCCTCCTCGCCGGTCAGCCCCTCGATGCCTGGGGGCTCGGCACCGCTGACATCCACCAGGAGCCGAAGGGAAGGGAACCGCGTCCACGTCCGGCGCGGGACGAGCGTGATCTCGGGGGGTCCGGCGGAGACGAGGAGACGCCGCCCCTCGAGGAGCCCGTCCAGGGGCTCGCCGGCCTTCCACACCACGATCGGGACGGCGCGGGCGAACGTCTTCTCGATGAACCCGCCCCGGTCGGTCGCCTCCTCGTCGTCGAACACGGTCAGCGTGACGTCCGCGCCGGCGCGGGCGAGGAGCCCGGCTGCACGGGCGCCGGCCGGCCCCCCCGCCACGACCAGAGCCGGAAGGCCGGGGAGGCTGACCAGCCGCCCGATCCGCGCCACGGTCGCGCCCGCCACCGCGTTGCCACCCTTGCACTCCGAGAGGATCGAGACCCGATAGGCCCCGAAGAAGGCGCGCTTGGCCTGACGGACCATCTCGGCGATCACGCGGTCGTTCGTGCCGGTCACGAGGAGGGCCGTTCGGTAAAGCTCCTCGCGCGGCCGCGAGTAGAGGGCACCGGATACAAGGACCGGCACATCCTGGGGATCGACGTCGCCGTAGGCCAGGATCTGGTCGGCCCCCCCGTCCAGCGACATGATGCGATCGAAGACGCGTGGGTGCGGGTTGTGGTCGATGTGGATCAGGATGCGGGGAGGGCCGGCCACGGCGCGAACTTAGAGCCCTGGTGGCCCCACGGCGACGGGCAGGAAGCGGCGGCTCTGCCTGTCAGCCGGCGGCGAAGACCTCGGCCACCGTCACGGAGAACCCCGGCACGACATCGTATCCGTCCAACCGCTCGTCCTCCCGCAAGAGCCGGCTCTCGTGCCGCGACCGGTACTCGGTTACGCTCTGCCGGCTGGGCTCGACGACCCACACAAGTCGGGTCCCGGCCTCCAGATAGTCCTGAACCTTGACGAGGATCTCGATGGCGGTGTTCGACGGTGAGATGATCTCCACGGCCAAGTCGGGGGCCAGATGGCCGAAGCCGACGGACTCCTCTGGGGGAGGGAGGCGATCCCGCGAAACGAAGGAGACATCGGGCGCGCGCACCGTCGGGGGCTCCTCGAAGAGCACGAACCCCGTGTCCGAATTGAACACCTTTCCAAGATGATGCTTGAGCACGAAATCCGTGATGAGGAAGGCCAGATAGATTCCGAGCCAGCCGTGATCCATGCCGGCGGGCGGCTCGCGTACCAGGCGGCCACGGACCAGCTCGGTCCGGAACTCATCTTCCGGAAGGCGCTCGAACTCCTCGAGCGTGAGCAGGGTGCCGGGAGCCGGTGACGGCGTCGTCATCCCAGGGATTTCTCTTGACGGCCCATCGTCACGAGGTTGACGAGTCAGGCCAGTCGCGGGTGAAGATCTCGGCGATTCTCACCGAGAAACCCGGCAGGACTTCGCATCCGTCCAGCCTATCGTCATCCCGCAAGAGCAGGCCCTCGTGCCGCGACCGGTGCACGATCACGCTGCGGCGGCCTGGCTCCACTACCCACACCAGGCGGGTTCCCGCCTCCAGATAGTCCTCGACTTTGTGGAGGATCTCGACGGCGGTGTTCGACGGCGAGACAATCTCCACCGCCAGGTCAGGAGCGAGGTGTCCGAAACCGATGAACTCTTCCGGGGGAGGGAGGCGGTCCCTGGAGACGAAGGCCACGTCCGGGGCGCGGACCGTGGGCGGCTCCTCGAAGAGCACGAATCCGGTGTCGGCCGTGAAAACCTCGCCGAGGGCATGGCGGTCCACGAACAGCGAGATCAGAACCGCGAGCCGGTTGGCCAGCCAGCCGTGGTCCATGCCGGCCGGAGGCTCGCGCACCAACCGTCCGCGCACGAGCTCGGTCCGGGATTCATCGTCCGGAAGACGCTCGAACTCGTCGAGTGTGAGCAGGGTGCCTTCCTCGGGTCTATCCATCCTCGAGAGTGTGATCCGGTCGAAGCCGACCGTCAAGAGTTTGACGCCAGGCGCGCCGAGATTGCGTGACCCATGATGGAGCAAGAATCGGGCGCACCGCCCTATATTCGCGCGGCCGATGAACGCGACCCTGCTCGCCATCCTGGCCTACGTCCTGGCCCAGCTCGGGATCGGCTGGTGGGTCTCGCGCCGGATCAAGACCGAGGACGATTACCTGGTGGCAGGGCGCAACCTGGGCTACGGCCTGGCGGTGTTTACGATCTTCGCCACCTGGTTCGGCGCCGAGACCTGTATCGGCGCCGCCGGCCGGATCTACGAATCCGGGCTCGCGGGCGGCTCGGCCGACCCGTTCGGCTACGCGCTCTGCCTGTTCCTGATGGGGCTCGTGTTCGCGGTACCGCTCTGGAAGCGCCGCCTCACCACGATGGCCGATCTCTTCCGGCAGCGCTTCTCGCCGGCCGTCGAGCGGCTGGCGGTCCTTCTCATGGTGCCGACCTCGCTCCTCTGGGCGGCGGCCCAGATCCGAGCCTTCGGCCAGGTGATCTCGGCGTCGTCGGGGCTCGAGGTGGACCTCACCGTCACCGTGGCCGCCCTCGTCGTCATCGTCTACACGGTGTCCGGAGGCCTCCTGGCCGACGCCATTACCGACCTGGTCCAGGGGGTGGCGTTGATCCTGGGGCTCGGCGTGATGTTCGTCGTGGTGCTGGTGGAGGGAGGCGCGGAAGCGGTCGCCCGGATCGAGCCAGCGCGGCTGAATATCCTGGGCGGCGAATCGGTCCCATGGTACGAGGTCGCAGAGGCGTGGGCGATCCCGGTCTTCGGGTCGGTCGTCGCGGCCGAGCTCGTGGCCCGCGTCCTTGCCTCGCGGACCCCGACGATCGCCCGGAACTCCTTCGTAATGGCCGGCGGCGGCTACCTCGCGATCGGGATGATCCCGGTCATGCTGGGTCTGATCGGCGCCCAGCTCATCCCGGGCCTCGAGGACCCGGAGCAGATCCTGCCGCGGCTGGCCCAGATCCACCTGCCTGAGGTCCTGTACGTCCTGTTCGCGGGAGCGCTCCTCTCGGCCATCCTGTCGACCGTGGACAGCACGCTCCTGGTCTCGTCGTCCCTGGTCTCGCACAACATCATCGTGCCCTTGAGGCCCGGTCTCAGCGAGGCGTGGAAGGTGCGGAGCGCCCGGATCGGCGTCGCCGCCTTCGGCGTTCTGGCCTACGGGATGGCGCTCTACGCGGAGGGCGTGTACGCGCTGGTCGAGCAGGCCTCGGCGTTCGGCAGCGCCGGGATCGTCGTGGTCGTGACGTTCGGCCTCTTCACGCGCTTCGGCGGGCCGGCGAGCGCCCTGGCGTCCCTACTGGCAGGTGTGGGGATCTGGATTGTCGGGAGCTACGTGCTGGAGCTTTCGTGGGCCTACTTGGCGGCCCTGGGAGGGGCGCTCGGGACCTACGTCCTGAGCGCGGTGGTCGAGGGAAGGACGTTTCCCGAACCAGGGCCCGTGCCCGTGGAATAAAGGGGAGGAGCGGATCGGGCTCGAGAAGGGCGGGCTAAGGCGCGAGTTTACATAAGCTACGTTATACGACATCCAGGAGACGGTAAGCGCCACGGGGACTCCCACCGTTCGCTCAGCCCTCTCCGTCCGCGCTGTCCGCCGCGGCGGCTCCGGATCCGGCGGGAGCCGCCACCCCCGCCTCCGGAGTGCTCCCGGCCGCCGAGAGCGGCCGTACGGTCAGCTCCGCCAGATCTCGCCGGGCGAGGTCCGCTACCGGCGCCTCCGGATCCAGATCGATGATCGCCTGGAGCTGGGCCGCCGCCTGGTCCGTGTCACCCTTGAGCTCGTAGACGTCGGCCAGGCTGCCCAGGATCTGGACCCGCTGGGCATCCACGTCGGTCCGCTCGAGCGCCTCCCGATACGTCTCGGCGGCCGGGTCCAGGCTGCCCATGCCCTGGTAGGCGGCCGCTTCGAGCATGAGCGCGTTGACGGCGAACGGCGAATCCTCGTGGGTATGAAACCACTGAAGAGCCTCCACCGCGGCCTGCGGATCCCCGGCCTGGTAGAGCGCGTCGGCGAGGAAGATCCGGGCGTCATCCCCGTAGGACGAGTCGCCGTGGCTGTCGAGGAACGTCTCGAGGTCGCTCACGGCGAGCTGATAGTTTCCGGCGAAGTAGGCCTGGCGGGCCTCGATGTAGCTCCGGGCCGCGTCCTCCTCACCGGCGCGGGCCAGGCCGCGGTAGACGAAGAAGGCCGCCACCAGGACCGCGATTCCGGCCAGCGCCGCCAGGACCTGGCTTCGGTGGGTCTCCGCCCAGTGCGCCCAGTCGAACGTGTGCTCGACGAACCGGTCGCGCTTCAACTGCTTCTTGGACAATCTCTTGCGGCTCATGCCTGATGTCGCTCCTGAGATCGGATGGTGCCCCCGGCGCGATTCGAACGCACGACACGCGGTTTAGGAAACCGCTGCTCTATCCACCTGAGCTACGGGGGCAACGCCTTACTCTCTAGTAACTTACGCCTCTCCCAGTAACCCGACAATATGCCGTCGGCTGAACCCCGCCCCCCTGTACTCCACCCTCGCCGGCGGCACCGAGCTGCCCCCGGCCTGCTCGTCCATCGGTTCGTGGAGACCCACCCACGCTGCTCGAAACGCCAGATCCGCCAAGGGGTCCCTGGTCGAGCCGCCGACAACGGGTCCCCCAAGGGGCGCTGTCGTAGAGGGCTAATCCACGTAATGGATATTGGAGTGCTGCCCCACGTCATCAACCTTATCATTATGTATAAAGGCAAACACTTTCCAGCCTCTCCCCTTCGAGTCCATGAGATAAAACGGGACCACATAACCTACCCAGTCGACGCCGCCTCCATAGATGAGGCCTCTATTCACATATGCTTTCCGAAGACGCCCAAACCGTTGTGGGGAATGGTACCCCTGTTCTCCCCACCACGAGACCTTCACGTGGTCCTTAATCAGCTTCTCATAGTTCTGTGGGGGAAGTCCGTAGTCTGTATCTGGAGCAGGCTTGCGGTGCGGCAACGGCACGAAGGGGAGGCAGCCGACAAGGAGGAGAAGCAATATCGCTGGGACGACAGTACGACGCATAGGAAGCGGCTTATGGGTTTCGCTTCATATTCCTCAGGAACAACGTAGCGAAGCGCATGGTTCCTGGCACTCCTGTGTTCGACTTCGAGGCCCGCCCCTAGTATGCTTGGTTTCCGACCAGCGACCAGCTGGGGACGGAGTAATTTCCTGAGACGGCGAGCATTCCCATGCAGGATGAGGACTCACCCTTGGCCGTCCGGTTGCTCGCGCTCGCGCCACTGGCGTTCCTTGCCGGTTACGCAACGGTCCGTGTCGGCGCCCCCGATCTGGTTCCACGGCTCATCAAGGAGGACGGGGCGCTCGAGTATCTCCAGGTACTTCTGTACGCCACCGCTGCGTGCTTCGCGCTACTCGTCGCGGTCAGGTCGCACTCCTCTTTGTTTCGATGGGCCTTCGCGGTGTTCGGCCTCGCGTGCGCGTTCGTCGCGCTCGAAGAGGTGAGTTGGGGGGAGCGTCTGCTGGGGTTCGACACACCCGAATCCATCCGGGATCTCAATACACAGGGCGAAATGAACGTGCACAACCTGGCCCCCGTCCAACGATTCCTGCATCTGGCCTACATTCTTGCAGGGCTCGTCGCCGGGCTGGGATGGCGCGTGGCCGCAAGCCTTCCGCATGGCCGACTGCGGCGCCACCTCGAAGCCATCCTCCCCGACTGGTATTCAGTCCTGTTCTTTCTTCCGGTTGCGGTGTTCTACGCCTATATGGAGATCATCGGATTTCCAACGATCGGATGGTTGCGGAGCCAGGATCAGGAAGTGTTCGAGACGCTGTTTGCTGGCGGTTGCGTCGTCTTTACATGGACGCGCCTGCGGCGTAGCTACTACGGGTAGTGGTCGATCGTCGCGATGCCGACGACGGTCTTCTCGAACGCCCTGTCTCCTCTTGTCTCCATCTCGTCGAAGGGGAGCGGAGAGGGCCGATGACGGAAGCGTTCGAAGCCGCGCCGATCGACGCCGTGCTGGTGCTGGCGGGTGGCGAGGGTCGTCGACTGGGTGGCCCGAAGGCCTGGCTGGAGTGGCAAGAGACGCCCCTGCTGCTCCACCTGCTCGGGCGGCTGGACGGGCTCGTCGATCGCGCCCCTCTCGTAGCGGCCGACCGTGAAATGGAGCTGCCGCCGGGCCGGTACGATCGCGTCGACGACGCCGTGCCCGGAGCGGGACCTCTGGGCGGCCTCGCGGCCGGGCTGGAGGTCCTGGAGAGGACCATCCCGGAGGCCCGCGTTGCGGTCGCCGCCTGTGACGGCCCCTTCGCCGACCCACGCCTTTTTCTTTTCCTCGCCGGGGTCGCCCCGGAGGCGGACGTGGTCCTCCCCGAGCACGCCGGCCGGCTCCATCCCCTCGCCGCCGTCTGGCGGGCCCGGGCGGCCGGGGCATGTCGGCGGGCCCTGGAGCACGGGGAGCGGCGCGTCCTCGCCCCCCTCGACGACCTGGATCACGTCGTTGTTCCTTCGGGTGACTTCCCGGCCGGCCTCGATCCGGAGCGGATCCTCTTCAACCTGAACGATCGGAGCGACCTGCTTCGCGGGCGCTCGCTGCGGGCGTGACGTCGACCTCCCGCGACACGATGCGCGGGCGGGCGACCGGCTGGGCCTCCTTCGAGAGGCGGCCGCTCAGCCAGTCGGAGAGGAGGAGCTGGACCTCGGGGCCGAAGTCGGCGGGCGCGGCCAACCGGACGTGCACCTCGGGCGGTGCGTCGCCGGGCGGCTTGAGGCGGTTCGGAAGGGCGTAGCGGTACCGCATGCCGATCAGGGCGCCCTCGTCGGCGCCGACGAGCTGGAGATCGACCCATGCCGCCCCGGGAAAGACGCGCAGCGACCGGCTTGCGCCGTCGAACCGGACCCAGTCCTCGCCGCTCCAGGCAACCGCGCTCCCCGTGTCCAGGCAACGCTTCTCGACCGCGGCCAGGAGGCCGCCCGTGACGCTCCCCGTCCGCCGGACGAAGGTGTCCCGTCGCCGGTCGGGTCCCTCCTCGCCCATCAGGGGCGCGGGCCGGACCCACGCCCCGGCGACCGGAGTGGTCCAGTAGGTCGGCGTCTCGCCACTGACGATCCGCCGGGCCTCGAACGCGGCGATCTCGCGGTTCCCGATCGAGAGCCAGTCGATGGCGCCCCGAACCGACTCGGACACCTCGCCGGCGAGGACGCCGACGATCGGTCGGCCGGGCTCGGGAGCCTCGTTCCACATGGCTTCGGTCCAGCTCGCGAGGGACCAGCCTTCCTCCCGCGAGAGATCCCAGCGATGGGCGACGCGCTCCACGAACGCCTCGTCGGCCGAGCCCCAGTACTCGAGCATGATCTGGTCCCACCGCTCGGTGTCCCAATCGGCGACGATCTCGGCCAGGCGGAGCGCTTCAACCAGAAGGTCGGACGCGGCGGCGGCGGTCGTGAAGCCAAGCACCACCGCCCCTCCCTGCCGGTGCCAGCCGAGCAGCGTCCGGACCGCCGGATCGCTCTCGGGAATCACCCGGCCGTCGGCGAAGAAGACCACGTCCTCGGCCAGGGCGTCGGGATGCGTGAGGAGGAGGGTGAAAAGGGGTTCGTCGTCGGCCAGGGTGAGCGCGCCGAGCTCGGCCGTCTCGAACCCGTCTTCTCCGCTGCGATAGGGACGTCCCGCCATCTCGACCTCTACTCGTAGCGCACGAGGCTCGCGCAGTCGTACCCTGCGAGACGCGCGCGTCCGTCCAGAAAGCTCAGCTCGATCACGAAGCCCAATCCGGCCACCACGCCCCTGAGGCGCTCGACGAGCCGCGCCGCGGCGTAGCTGCTGCCCCCGGTCGCGAGGAGGTCGTCGATCACCGCGACCCGCTCTCCTGGCTCGATCGCGTCGACGTGGATCTCGAGCTCCGCGCTTCCATACTCGAGGTCGTACGCCTCGCGCTCGGTCCGGTGCGGCAGCTTCCCCATCTTGCGGACCGGGACGAGCCCGATCCCGAGCCGGTTCGCGACCGGGGCGGCGAACAGGAACCCGCGCGCGTCGACGCCGATCACCTTCGTGGCCTCCCACGCCGACGTCCAGCGGGCGAGCTCCGCGATCGTGTCGTCGAAGAGGGGCGGATCCAGGAGGACCGGCGTGATGTCCTTGAACACGATGCCGGGCTTCGGGAAATCCGGGACGTCGCGGATCGACGCCGCCAGCCGCTTCGAGAGCGCTTCGTCCTCGAGCACGACCTTGCCTTCGGAACGGGCGTCCGTCACGGCGCGCCTACCGGCTCCGAGTGCCCGACAGGGCCGGCAGGACCCGCCACGGATCGACGGTGCCGCCGCGCCATCGGAGCTCGAAATGGAGGTGGTCGCCGGTCGCGTTGCCCGTGTGGCCGACCAGGGCGATCACCTCCCCGCGACGCACGTGCTGCCCCTCCACGACCATGTTCCGGCTGTTGTGGCCGTAGAGGGACTCGAGCCCTTCCCCGTGGTCGAGGAGCACCAGGTTGCCGTACGCGCCGCTCCGGCCGCTCCGTTCGACCCGCCCATCGGCGACCGCGTAGACCGGCGATCCCTCGTTCGCGCGCAGGTCGAGCCCGCGGTGAAACCCGTCGCCGCCGGACCGCGGGTGGACGCGCGTCCCGTACGGGCTGCTCAGGACCTGAACGCCGTCCATCGCCAGCGGCCAGATCAGCCGACCCAGGATCCCCGCGAGACCGGAGCTCTCCGTCTCTCCCCCGCCCGGAACGGGCCGCAACGGAACCGGCGTCGCGGGCAGGGTCGTCCGACTGTAAACGGGCGCGCACGCCATGGAGGCGCAGAGCGGGAGCGCGGCCAACCAGGCTGCCCTGCCGCTCCGCGTACCCGACATCACCGGATCACCTTCATCGTCGTGTCGCGCTCCCCTTCCGACCCTTCGATCGGGTCCACCTCGACCCGCTCCACGAGCGAAGCTGGGGGGCCCTGCCGGATCCGCTGGATGAGGGAGTCCACGTCGGCCGCGTCCGCCGATCTGAGGATCGCCTCGACCGCCCCATCGGGGCGGTTCCGCACCGTTCCGCCGACCCCCAGGGCCTCGGCGTTCCGCACGACGAACCAGCGGAATCCGACTCCTTGGACCCTTCCGTGGACGACGACGCGCCTGGCCTCCATCTCGCCTCCGGAGCCACAATATGCGCATTCGCCGGGCGTTCCGCTTCCCGGAAGCGCCGCTCCGGCGGCGCCCGAGGTCACACCGTGCGCACCGATCCGCCGCCCTTACCAGCAAGCGGGATACCAAACCCTCGGGACGCTCCCCCTTGTCGAGCGCGCCGGACGGCCCCAATCTAGGGGGGTGAAAGGCGACCTTCGGGACGGCTGAGAACCCGTCCCTCGACTTCTTTACGGGGAGGCCCATGAAGGCGAAGCGTAGTGCGCGGATCGGGATCATCCTGCCGGTGCTGGCGGCAGCGCTCGTCGTGCTCGGAGGGGTGTCACCCCTCCTGGCCCAGGGGACGGGACGGATCATCGGCACGGTGACCGACGCCGACACCAACGAGGGCGTGGCCAACGTCCAGGTCTCGATCGAGGGGACCGGACTCGGAGCGGTGAGCGGCCAGCGCGGCACCTTCAGCATTCCCAACGTTCCATCCGGGTCCCAGACGCTGGTCTTCAACATCCTGGGCTACGAGACCCGCCGCGAGGTCGTGACCGTGCGGTCGGGCGAGACCGCGGTCGGGGACATCGCGCTGGTCGAGGGGTTCCTGGAGATGGGAACGATCACCGTGGTGGGCGCGTCACGCGAGCCCTCGCGAATCGTCGAGGCCCCTGCCGCCGTCAGCGTGGTGACCGGCTCCGAGCTCCAAGCCGAGGCTCCCACCGGACAGCTCCCGAGGCTCTTCGCCGACAAGCCCGGGATCGACGTCGTCCAGAGCGGGGTCCAGGACTTCAACATCAACACCCGGGGATACAACTCGTCCCTGAACCGTCGCGTCCTCGTTCTTCAGGACGGGATCGACCGTTCGCTCGGCTTCCTGCAATCGCAGGAGTGGACGGCGATCTCGATGCCGCTCGACGATCTAGGCAAGCTCGATTTCGTTCGCGGGCCCGGCTCGGCGCTCTACGGCGCCAACGCGTTCAGCGGCGTCCTGAACATCACGACACCCTCCCCGGCGGATGTCCAGGGAACCAAGGTCGCGGTGTCGGGCGGCGAGCGTGAAACGGCCCGCTTCGACATCCGCCATGCGGGCGTGACGGGAACCCAGAAGTGGGGGTACAAGGCGAACTTCGGCCACGTCCAGGTGGGCGAGACGTTCTCCGAGTCCCGGACCGTGCCCGATGCGGAGGGTGTCTGCGCGCCGCCGCCCAGCCAGTGCGCGTTCGAGTACGGCCCCCTCCCCACCGAGGCGGTTCCTCTCCTCGACGATCCCGTCAGCTCGACGTACGGAAGCGGACGCCTCGACTACAACTTCGACAACGGCTCGCTGTGGACGGCCGAGGGCGGCATGACCCACGTCGAGAACGAGATCTTTGTGACCGGGATCGGCCGCGTGCAGGTGAACGGCGCCGACCGCCCGTGGGTCCGGAGCCAGTACGCATCCGACCATTTCGTCGCCATGGGATGGTACAGCGGCCGCCGCGCCGACGAGCTCGAGGGGAACCCCGCGGCTCCCGCACCTCCGGGGGGGCTCCCGGGGCGCCCCTGCGTCCCGCGCGACACCTGCGAGGGCAACAACCAGACGTCCCTGGCCTCCGGGGCCCAGCTCCTCGAGAAGTCCGACATCTACCACGTCGAGGGGCAGGCCAACTGGAGCTCCGGGGACGGCAATCTGCTCCTGGTCGGCGGCGCGTCGAACCGGTGGTACTCGGTCGACACCCAGGAAACCCTGATGGAGGAGTCCCAGGAGGACGTTATCACGTCCGCCTTCGGGCAGGCGGAGTGGCAGATCCACCCGATGTGGAACCTGCTGGTGGCCGGCCGGTTCGACCACTTCAGCGTCATCGACGACGACAAGTTCGCCCCCAAGGGGGCGATCGTGTTCACGCCGCGGCCGGACCACTCGCTCCGGTTCACCTACAACCGGGCGTACCAGGTTCCGAACTACTCCGAGCTCTTCCTGCGGGTGGCTGCGGGGGCTCCGGCTAACCTGACCCCGCTCGAGCAGGGGATCGAGGCTGGAATCGCGGAGCAGCTCGGGATACCGGCGATAGACCTGCCGCTGAACTTCAGCGCCACAACGCCCGTCCAGGCACGCGGCAACGAAGACCTTGAGGTCGAGGAGCTGTCGGGTTTCGAGTGGGGCTACAAGGGGTCCCTGGCCGGCGGGCGCGTGTTCCTCACCGCCGACTACTACAACAACCAGATCGAGGACTTCGTCACCGACCTGCTCCCCAATGTGAACCGAGACGACTTCCCGGCGTATCAGCTTCCGGAAGCCTTCGACGACTTGCCGTTTCCGGAACCCGTCATCGCTGCGATCAAGCAGGGTACGCTGACCGCGATCGAGGAGAACCTCGGCCCTCGCTTTGCACTGTTCTCTCTCCTTCCCGACGGAAGCCCGGCCTTCATCGTCTCGTACACGAACGCCGGCCAGGTGGATGAGCAGGGCGTGGAGCTGGGCGTCTCGTTCCTACCGGCCGCCAACTGGCAGGTGGACGCCAACTACACGTACTTCGACTTCGAGATCGACGACGATCGGGCGACCGAGGGCGGGACCGTCAACGAGAACGAACTCTCGCCCAACACGCCGCAGCACAAAGGGAACCTCGGTCTCACGTACAACAATCCGGAGCGGTTCAGCGCGGGCTTCAACCTCCACATGCAGGAGGCCTTCGACTGGGCGGCGGGCGTGTTCGCGGGACGGATTCCCGGCTACGCGACCGTGGACCTGAACGGGAGCTGGAACGTGGCCCCGTTCGCGCGGATCAACGTGGCCTGGAACAACGTACTCGACAAGGAGCACTTCCAGCTCTACGGGGGTTCCGTGCTCGGGTCCCGTGCGGTCGGCGGCGTGACGTTCACGTTCTGAGCCCTCGGCCCCTGACCCCCAAAAGAGAGCGCGCGGGCAACCGGGCCCGCGCGCTTTCCAGATGGTCGGGGAGACAGGATTTGAACCTGCGACCCCTACGTCCCGAACGTAGTGCTCTACCGGGCTGAGCTACTCCCCGACCCCTTCGGCTGCTGAAAACGGGCAATCCCGGCGGCTCGTCGCGCGCCTCGAGCTTGCCCGTTTTGAGCCGCCTCGACTTTCGATGTCAAGGTACCCGGGCCTTGCATGGACGGCAAGAAACGAGGCCCTGCAAAGCGAAGGGCCCGGCGGTGCCGGGCCCCTCTGGATGCGACGCTGGAAGGCGCCTTACTTCTTTTTCTTGGCCGGCTTCTTCTTGGCCTTGGCCGGCTTCTTGGCAGCCTTCTTCTTCTTGGCCATGAGCTCGTTTCCTCCTGCGAGTGAAGGGTCCCGGTCCCAAAACCACTGAACGGCATCCATTATACCGACTTCTTCCCATTTGTAAATACTCCGACGCCCTCCCGTCCGCGCGGTGCCTACGGCGCCACCGCCGTGTACGAGAACGGGAACGGCTCGCTCAGATTCTGCTGGGCGTCCTGGAGCGTGATCGTCGCCTGGATCTCGCCGGTCGCGCAGGGGTCCTCTCCCTCCGGACAGGCGGCGATCGTGAACTCGAAGGTCCCGGTCGTCCGGCCGCGGACGTCGGGCTCGACGTCGAACCCGTCCAGCGGCCCCGAGACGGCCTCGACGATGGCTAGAACGATGTCTCCTTCCGGATCGGCGAACTCGACGGTTCCGGTGATCGTAGACCCCGGCGTGTTGGGCACGGTCTCCGGGATATCGAGGGTAACAACCAGCGGCGCGGGCCCTCCGCTCAAGGGATCGACACCCGCGATCGGGCTGAAGGCGGCGATCGCGCCGCCGAGACGGCCGGGGCTCGCGAGCCCGAGCCCTTCCGTGGTGGCCCCGGTACAGTCCACGAACGGGGCATCCCTGAGCGGCAGAAACTCGATATCGGCCGGGTCGTCCGGGTCGGGGTGGGCGAGCCGGAGCCGCGCGGCGACCTCGGGGCTGGGAGCGAACGGATCCGGCGGATCGACCACGCAGAGCCCGGCCACCGCATCCGCAGCGAGCTCCCCCACCTCGGGGAACGTCGTCACCTGGTAGAAGATCGGGTACTGGTCCAGGTCGGTCGGCAGCGGACCGTCGCCCGGCTCGCCTTCCTCGGGAAGGCGCTCGAGGATGACCAGGGTCCGCTCGGTCAGGGCGCCGGCCGGGAAGTCGACGCCGCCGAAGCCGGACCGGGTGACGACCGTCCTCCCGTCCTCGTCCACGAACATGACCGCCCCTTCCCCGAGAGCGGCTTCGCTCACCGGCGGCGCCTCGAGCCCGGCCTGGTCCGCGACCGCCTCGAAGAGGTCGGCCAGGCCGCCCTCGCTCGTGGGGGGGTCCCCGCCCGCGGGGTCCAGCAGGCGTCCGGCCTCCAGCTCGGTCGAGCCGAAGACGATGAAATCGAGGAGCAGGTCCTCGGAGGCCTGATCCAGGATCGCCTCGACCTGATCGAACGCCATGTCACGGGTCGATCCCTCGGGAAAGAGCGCCTCGATGCGATCGACGAGATCGGCCGGTAGATCCGTGCCGGGGTCAGTGGGCCCATCGTCGTCGGCGCAGCCTCCGGCCAGCGCCAGACCCAGCACCAGCGCGGGGAGCCGACAGCGGGCGAGGATGGAATTCACAGGGACCTCCTTGGTCGGGCAATCGAAGGATCAGAAGGCGTAACGCAGAAGGACGAAGCCGCCGATCAGCAGGACCACGAAGACGATCGTGAGCACGTTCAGGTGCCGGTCGATGAACCTTCGGGCGGGCTCCCCCCACCGCTTGATGAGGAGCGCCACGACGAAGAACCGGAGCCCCCGCGACAGCACGCTCGCCACGATGAATCCAGGGAGCGAGATCTTGAACAGCCCGGCGGTCACCGTGAACACCTTGTACGGAATCGGCGTCAGGCCGGCGATCCCGACCGCCCACACGTCGTAGCGCCTGTACAGGGACTGGACCTCGGCGTACTTGTCCATGAGCCCGTAGAACTCGAGGATCTGACGGCCCACGGTGTCGAAGACCGCGCTCCCGATCCAGTAGCCGAAGAGCCCTCCCAGGACCGATCCGACGGTGCACACAGTCGCGAACCAGAGGGCGCGCGACGGCCGTCCCAGGCAGAGCGCGATCAGAAGGACGTCCGGCGGGATGGGAAAGAAGGACGACTCGGCGAACGCCAGCAGGAACAGGGCCCACGTCGCCTGGGGGTGACTTCCCCACGAGAGGACCCAGTGGTAGAGACGCCGGGTCCAGCTCCGAGGCCCGCGCGTGGCAGGCGGCTGGGTCGCCGTTACTTCCGCGCGCCGAGCTCGGTCGTCTCCCATTCCTTGAGCCGGTCGAGGATTCCGTGGTGGGTCATATCCAGATGGATGGGCGTGATCGAGACGTACCCCTCCTCGACCGCCCAGTAGTCCGAGCCCTCGGGGCTCTCCCAGGTCGCCGCGCCGCCCCCGATCCAGTAGTAAGTCTTCCCATGCGGGTCCTTGGCCACGACGACGGGATCGCTATAGAACCGCTTGCCGAGGGTCGTGATCCGGACGCCGCGCACCGCATCTGGATCGCGGTCGGGAAGGTTGATGTTGAGGAGGCTGCCGGCGGGAAAGAGATCCGTCCCGGGCTCCCGCGCGATCCGCTGGACGAGACGCCGGACGACCTCCTCGTACCCCTCCATCCACCGCTCGTCCCCGTGGACGAGCGAGATCGCGATCGAGGGGATCCCGAGGAGGGCCCCCTCCATGGCCGCGGACACGGTGCCCGAGTACGAGACGTCCTCCCCCATGTTGCCACCGTGGTTGATCCCGCTGAGGACGTAATCCGGCTTCCGGTCGAGGAGCGCATTGACGGCCAGCATGACGCAGTCGGTAGGCGTCCCGTCGATGTGCCACATGCGGTCCTCGATCCGCCGTGCGCGGAGCGGGTGGTGGAGGGTCAGCGAGTGGCTGGTCGCGGACTGCTCCCGGTCCGGCGCTACGATCACGACCTCGCCCAGCGGCTCGACCGCTCGGGCCAGGGCGCGGATGCCGGGCGCGAGATAGCCGTCGTCGTTGGTGACCAGGAAGAGCATGGCGGGGAACCTAGCCCGGCCCTACCGGGCCGCAAAGACGGGAACTCAGGCGGAGGGGGCGGAGCCGACCGGCTCGAGCAGGACGTCGAAGACCCCGCCGCAGACGGCTGGGCTCCAGGAGTAGAGGTCCTCGGTCAGGTCGACCCGGACCAGCCGCGCGCGGCCCTCCTCGAGCGCGAGACGGGCGGCGTCGACGATCTCGGCCTCGCCGCAGCCGCCGCCGATCGTGCCGATCGACCCGTGGAGCGGGTCGATCAGCATCCGGCTCCCGACCCCGCGCGGCGTCGAGCCCCTGGCGCGGACGATCGTCGCCAGGACGACCGGGCGTCCGGCCTCGGCAGCAGAAACGATCTCGCCCAGAATGCGGCGCTCTTCGCTCACGGTTCGGGCTCGGCAGACCGCCCCGCCGCTGCCACGGTGGCGAGGGCCTTCACGTACCGCACGACGTTGGACCGCTCGCCCAGCGGCTCGCCCGTCCCGCCGCGGGCCGCCAGGATCATCTCGGCCGCGATCGCGACCGCGATCTCGGCCGGCGTCTCGGCGCCGATGTCGAGGCCGATCGGGGCGTGGATCCGGGCCAGGCGCTCTTCGTCGAACCCCTCGGCCGCGAGCTGCTCGAAGGCCGCGCGCACGCGGCGGCGGCTTCCGATCATCCCGACGTAGGCCGGCTCGGCGCCGGCCCGGGCCAGCGCGCGGACGCAGTCGAAGTCGTAGCGGTGGCCGCGCGTGACCAGGACGACGTACGACCGGGGCCCGATCGAAATCCCCGCGAACGGGTCCGCGAAGTCGGCGACGACGACCCGGTCGGCGTCCGGGAACCGGTCGCGGCGGGCGAAGTCGGGGCGATCGTCGACGACGGTCACGCGAAAGCCGAGGAGGGCGCCGATCCGGCTGAGCGGCTGGGCGATGTGGCCGGCCCCGACGACCACGAGCTCGGCGGGCGGGGCCACCCGCTCGACGTAGAGCTCGATGGCCCGCTGGACGCGCGCCGTTCCCCGCCCTTCGGCCGCCTCGAGAAGCCGTCGCACGGTTTCGTCCCGCGCGGCGTCACCGAGAGTGCCGTGAAGCCGCTCCCCGTCCCAGGCCAGGCGCCTCCCGAGGAGATCGGGCTCGTCGGGAGACTCGATCACGACCGCAAGGGCGAGTTCGATCTTCCCCTCCAGCGCCGCCAGGGCGAGACGGGCCGACCGCGCGAGGTCGAGCCCTTCGGTCACGCGGTCTCCACCTCCCGCCCGTACTCCTCCCGCGTGTTCACATCGATCGCGATCCCGGGATCGTCGACCATCACCTCGTGGAGCTCGTCGTGATGGCGGTGGACGATGTCGCGCGCCCCGCTCTCGAGGTCCGGCGCCTCCAGCTCCCCCCACACCTCGCGCCCGAAGAGGACGGGATGACCGGGGCGCTCTCCGTGGACCGGCCGGACGACCGGCGCGCCGCTTTCCCGGAACGCCGCCAGAAGCGCGGCGACCGTCGCGGCCCGGACGCGCGGGTGGTCGACCGGCAGGACGGCCGCGCCCAGGACGGCGGGGTCGAGGGCGTGGAGACCGTGACGAAGGCTGTCGATCTGCTCCGCCTCCGGGTCCGGGTTGAGGATCCCCCGGGCGCCGGCGCGCTCCGCGAGCGTGAGGAGGCCCTGCCCCGTCTCACCCGTCGGCACGACCACGACGACCGGATCGCACCCTCCCTCAACCAGGACACGGATCGCCCGCTCGAGGAAGGTCGTCCCCTCGACCCGGAGGAGGGCCTTGGGCTCTCCCATGCGCCTGGAGCGGCCTCCGGCCAGGACAATCCCGGCGACGCTTCCCATCTTCGGCGCCCGCGCGGTCACCGGGCCTCCTCGAGATCGGCGAGCGCCCGGGACACGTAGGGCCGGATCATCTCCTTCCGCCAGGAAAGCGTGAAATCCGTGTTGTCGAGCGGGCGCCCGGCCTTCCAGGCGATCCCGGCCGCCTCATCTATCACCTCTTGCGTCAACCGGTTACCTACCAACACCTCACCCGCTTTCTCGACCAGTTCCGGCGCCGACCCGACGCCGCCCAGGACCACCCGCGCGGCCTCGACCGTGCCGTCCCCGGCGAACCTCGCCCACGCGCCCACCCCCAGGACCGGGAAGTCGAACGCCCCGCGCCGGCGGAGCTTCCGGTACGACGCCCGCCACCCGTTCGGGGCGGGCAGCCGCACGCGGGTCAGGAGCTCGTCCCGCTGCTTGGTCAGGTACAGGATCCCGTCGTCCTGGTAGAGAGCCTGCACGGGGACGGTCCGTTCCCCCTCCCGGCCGAGCAGGTCGGCGGTCGCGCCCATCGCGACCAGGAGCGGCACCGAGTCGGCCGACTGGACGGCCCAGCAGCGGGGCGACTGCGGCGCGACCCAGCAGATCTTCCCGTCCTTCTTCATGCAGAAGTCGATCGACTCCCGCCACTCGTAGTTCTGGTCGTAGTAGTTGCAGCGGGTGTCGAGGAGGAGGTTCCCGCCGATCGTCCCCATGTTCTGGAGGATGGGGGTCGAGATGAGACGCATGGTGGCGGCGAGGGGCGCGTAGTCACGTCGGACCGTCGGATCTTCCGCGACCTCGGTCAGCGTTGTGGCGGATCCGATCGCGAGGCCCCCCTCTCCGCACGGCTCGATCCCGCGCAGCTCCGGGATCCCGTGAAGCGCGATCACGACGGATGGTTCCTGGTGCCGGCGCTTCATGTTCGGATAGAGGTCGGTCCCGCCGGCCACGTAAGCGGCGTCGGGCGGCGCCTCGAGCTTCAACTCGACTGCCTCGCCCGCCGAGCGCGGGACGAGGAACCGGAAGCGCGGGAGCCGCATCATGGCCGCTTCTCCCGATTCTTCCGGGAGGGGGCTTCGCGGACGCCGCCCTTGCCGATCTCCCGCTCGTCGCCGACCGCGCGGCCGTCCCCACCCTCCCATGGCGGTGGGACCCTGAGCGGCTCCGGCCACGCGAAGTCGGGGACTCCGACAGGCCCTTCCCGGGCCGGCTCCCCCTTCGCCTTCCGGGCCAGCGCCTTCAGGATCTTCTGGGGCGTGATGGGGACCTCGTCGACCCGCGCTCCGACCGCGTCGTAGACGGCGTTGGCGATCGCGGGCGGGATCGGCAGGAGCGGCCCCTGCCCGACCTCCTTCGCCCCGAACGGCCCGTTCGGGTCCGGATCCTCGATCAGGTAGGTGTGGACCCTGCACATCTCGTGGGTGGTCGGGCTCTTGTACTCGAGCATCGACGGGTGGTGATGGACGACGTTCCGGTTTCCCCGGTACGTCATCTCTTCCATGAGCGCCTCGCCGAGGCCCATGTAGACCGATCCCTCTACCTGGCCGATCGCGACGACCGGGTTGATCGCCTGGCCGATGTCGTGAGCGATCCACACTTCGTCGACCCGGGTCTCACCCGTTTCCGGGTCCACCGTCACCTCGGCGACCGCCGCGCTGTAGGAATAAGCGGGGCTCGGTCCCACGCCCGCCCCACGGTAGCGGCCGGGCGACCTGGGCGGTGTGTACGAGCCGACCGTCCCGATCGTCCCGAACCTGGACTCCGCAAGGACGACGGCCTCGGCGAACGGGATCGACCGGTCCGGCTCCTCGACGTCGAAGACGCGACCCTCGGCGAAGGCGATCCGGATCCCCGGCACATCCCATTTCTCGGCGACCGCCTGGACCAGGAGCTCCCGCGCCCGCTCGGCCGCCTGGAGAGCGGCGTTCCCGGTCATGATCGTGACCCGGCTCGAGTACGAGCCCAGGTCCACCGGCGTGAGAGACGTGTCGGCGGTCACGATCTCGATCTCGAAGGGGTCGACCCCGAGCACCTCGGCGACGACGTACGCCAGAACCGAGTCCGATCCCTGCCCGATCTCGGTCGAGCCGCAGAAGACGGTGACGCCGCCGCCCCGGTCCAGCTTCAGCTGGACGCCCGAGTGGGGCATGTTGTTCCAGTAGATGGGGAGCCCCGCTCCGGTGATGTAGGAGCCGCAGGCGAGCCCGAGGCCCTTCCCGTGAGGGAGCTTCCGGAAGCGCTCCTTCCAGCTCGACCCCTCGACCACCTTCTCGATGCACTGTGCGAGTCCCATGGAGCCGATCTTCAGGTAGTTGGCGGTGACCGAGTCGGGCTCGACCAGGTGCGCGAGCCTGATCTCGGCCGGATCCAGCCCCAGCTTCTCGGCCACCTTGTCGAGATGGATCTCGAGCGCGAACCGGGGTTGCGGGGTCCCGTGCCCGCGCTTCGGCCCGCACGGCGGCTTGTTGGTGAACGCCCGGAGGCCTTCGAACTTGTAGGCCGGCACCGGATAGGTGACGGTCTGGAGGGCGCCCGTGTAGTAGGTCGACGCGACGCCGTAGGAGCCGTACGCCCCGCCGTCCAGGAACGAGCGGAAGTGCATCCCGGTGATCGAGCCGTCCTTCCGGAAGCCGGTCTTCACCCACATGAGGACCGGGTGCCGCCCGCGATGGCAATAGAAGACCTCCTCGCGGGTCAGGCAGATCTTGACCGGCCGGCCGGTCCTCCGCGCCAGCTCGGCGACCACGATCTCGTGGTTGAAGGGATCGCTCTTCCCGCCGAAGCCGCCGCCGTTCGGGGTCGCGATGACCCGGACCCGAGCCGGCGGCAGCTCGAGCACCTGAGCCAGCGCGCGGTGGACGTAGTGCGGCGTCTGGCTCGAGGTCCAGAGGGTGAGCTTCCCGTCCGGCATCCAGTCCGCGAGCGCGGCGTGCTGCTCCATCGGGAGGTGCGTGTTCCCCTCGTAGAAGAGGACGTCTTCCTGAACCAGGTGTGCCTCGGCCAGAGCCGCCTCGACGTCGCCGAACTCGAGCGCCACGGCCTTGTGGACGTTGTGGCCGTCACCGTAGAGATGGATCCGGGGGTCCTCGGCGTCCAGGGCGTCCTCGATCGAGGCGACCGCCTCGAGCTCCCGGTACTCGACCTCGATCAGGCGGCACGCCTCCCACGCCGTCTCCTCGTCGGTCGCGGCGACCGCCGCCACCGGGTCGCCGATGAACCGGACCTTGTCGAGGCAGAGGGCGTGCTCGTCCTGGCTCACGGGCAGGATCCCGTACGGGATCGGGAGATCCCTGCCGATCAGGACGGCGTGGACGCCGGGAAGCGCCTCCGCCTTCGAGGTGTCGATCGAGACGATGTCGGCGTGCGGTGTGGTCGCACGGAGCATACGGCAGTGGAGCATGCGCGGCATGAAGAGGTCGTCGGCGAAGCGCGTCCGGCCGGTGACCTTGGCGACCGCGTCGACCTTGGCGAGCGAGGTGCCGACGACGCGGAGACCGGCCCCCGGTCGCCCGTCGGCGCCGCGACTGTCGCGGGCCGGCCTGTCCGGTTTCCCTGCCGGCGCTCGCGGCCCGGCCGGCCTGGGCGGAGCGGTCGTGGTTTCGAGATCGGCCATGGATCAGGTCTCGCCGTAGAGCGTCTTGCGGGCGGGCTCGGCGTCCTCTCCGCGCATCCGTGCCGCGGCCAGCTCGACGGCCTCGTAGATCTTGAGATAACCCGTGCACCGGCAGAGGACTCCACCCAGCGCTTCGATGATCTCTTCCCGAGTGGGGGCGGGGTTCCGACGTAAGAGGTCGTCGGCGGTCAGCAGGAACGCCGGCGTGCAATAGCCGCACTGGGCCGCCCCCAGCTCGGCGAACGCCTGCTGGAGCGGGTGGAGCCCGGCCGGGCCTTCGAGCCCCTCGACGGTTGTAATCTCGCGGTCCTCGAGCGCCGCCGGAAGGGCCAGGCAAGACAGGATGGGCTCCCCGTCCACCAGCACCGTGCACGTCCCGCACTCCCCCAGCTCGCAGCCGTGCTTGGTGCCGGTCAACCCGAGGTCTTCACGCAGCACCTCGAGAAGGGTCTTGTGGACGGCGGCCGAGAAGACGCGCGACTCGCCGTTCACGACGAGGCGAAATTGCAGGGGCCCGGCGGCCGTTTCTGCGCCAGATGTGGTCGTCTGTGTCATCGAACCCAATGTAACGCCGGCTCCCGAGGGCCGCATGAACAGACGCGCCCCGGCTCACATGGCTCCCGGGAGCGCCCCCGGGAAGACCAGCACGACCCCGCCGTAAGCGATGAGTCCCGCCCCGGCAGCCCGAGCGATCCGGTCACCCCAGGGCAGCGTCTTCTCGGCGAAGATCAGGGCCCCGATGGCCCCCATGGCGACCAAGTTCATGACGCCGAGCGGGACGATGATCAGGAACAGCAGCCAGCAGCAGCCCGCGCAATAGAAACCGTGGCTGAAGCCCATGGTGAAGGCGCCCGTCCACCCGTCTCGCCAGTGCTCCAGCAGGAAGGCGACAGGGCTCCGGCACTTGTGCAAGCAATGGTGCTTGAGTGGCGTGAGCTGGTAAACGCCGGCCGCAACGAGAAGTCCACCGGCTATCCGCCGCCAATTGGACATGAGCCAGTCCGACCGCTCGGCGAGGACATCCGTCCCCGCGGCAAAGCCCAGCGCCAGGAGACCGAAGATCAGCCAGACTAGGATGTAAGCCGCGGCGAACACGGAAACCGGCACGTAGGGACGCTCCGAGGATCGCCTCCGCGCCTGGATCGCGGAGAAGGTCAGGATCATGGGTGCGGACGCCGGGAACATCATCCCGACCATCATGACGGCCCACATCGCGATGAAGGCCCAGGCGCCCATGCCCATGGTCAGGCCGAGGCCGGACATCGTTACCGGCGACCCGACGTGGGCCTGGTTCAAGACCCAGAACCATGCCAGGAAGGTTATTGAGACGAGGCTCGCCAGGACGATGTTGCGTTGGCGGGCGAGAGCAGGATTCAGCCCCGGAGCCTCGGCGTTGCGCGATTCGGCACCGCGCGCATCAACCGGATCGCTCACGAGTCGGGACCGCTCCAGTCGAAGGTGATGTGCTTGCTGGACTTGCCGGCACGATCCCACTTGAAGACGAAGGCGTCGACGTCGTCCGCCGTGGCCTTGCCCTGCGTGGCGACCTGCCCCGGTCCGGTCTCGGACCCCGGCAGGTTCTCCATCCGTGGTGGCTTGCCCTCGCTCGTCGGGCCCGACAAAGCGTTGGCTGCCGCACGTACGCGACCGGGGACTTCGGCGCGCCAGGTACTGAGGTCGGCGGCGATCTCCACCTTGATGGGTGCGAACTCGAGGCCGACCATCTCGGGGCCGAAGATCTCGACGAACCGGCCGGGCCATCCCCCGGCCTGCCCACCGAAGATCATCTGTAGCGCCTCGCGCTGTCCTTCGTTCGCACGCTCGTCCAGCAGAACGCCCATCCTTGGCTCCGAATGAGTACCGGCCCAGACGTTTCCCTTGAACGTCCCGATACCGACGACGCTCAACCCATCCAACGAGACGTCGCCGTATCGACCCTCCCGGATGTGCCAGACGAGGACGCCTTCGCAGTAGTCATCGTCGGGGGGTTCGGCCCACGAGCAGGGGCAAGGGACGTTGCAACTGCATACGTCGAACCAATCACCCTTCGCGTGCCACGCAGGTACGTTGGTCATGATCTCTCCTTTCGCGCCGCCGGGTTTCGAGTCCCTCTCGCTTAGGCCCCAGGCGTATATATGGCGAGCATTGTCATCGGTCCAGCCTTGAACGAATGGAGCCCGGGAGCCGCCTGTGGCTCGATGTCGTGCGCTGAGCCGTTGCCGCCCTCTCTGCGCGCCTGACGACCCAGCCGATGCGGCCTAGAGGCCCGTCGGGCTGTTCTTCGAAAGCCGGGTCGCACCGCTACCCAGCACCTTGGCGATCGAGATGAAGGTATTCCAGTTGCGCGTGGTGACCGGACACCCGAAGAGCCGGTCCAACGCCCCCAGGTAGCCGATGACCTTCATGTCCCGGCGGTACA
>DASRVA010000047.1:0-10479 GCA_035687745.1 Gemmatimonadota bacterium | reverse complement strand
TCCCTGACGGGACCGCCACCGCATCGGTCGATACCGCCTCCGCGGCCGGGCAGGATACCGCGCGTTCGACCACCCTCGGCGAGTTCCTGGGACAGACGGAGGACGAACCCGGCCAAGCCGTCGCGGACGGCGAAAACCCGCTGTCCTCGCTGCTCCAGACAGAGGCCGTCGGAGCCGAGGCGTTCAACCTGCTCGTCGACGAGACGGAGGTGGAGCGGGTTCGCGCGCTACTCGCCGACCCGGCTGCGGGGCAGGCGATCGGGCCCGGCCACGAGTGGCTGTGGTCGGGGGACCCGACGGCGTTCGCCGACGGCCGGAGCTACCGGCGGCTCTATCTGGTCGAGAGGGAGGCCGAGATGACGGGCGAGGCGATCGCCACGGCCGCGGCCGGCTTCGACCCCCAACAGATGAACCAGCCGATCGTGTCGCTGCGGATGACCGACGAGGGCGCGAACCGGTTTGCCGACGTGACCGGCCGCCACGTGGGGGATCGCATGGCGATCGTCCTCGACGAGGTCGTCCGGATGGCGCCCAACATCCGCCAGCGGATCACCGGCGGGAACGCCCAGATCGAGGGCTTCGACTCGGTCGAGGAAGCGCGAGACATCGCGATCGTGCTGCGCGCGGGCGCGCTGCCGGCGCCGCTCGAGATCATCGAGGAGCGCACCGTGGGGCCGTCACTGGGTGCCGACTCGATCGCCGCCGGCTGGCAAGCGGGATGGCTGGGCCTGCTGGCGGTGGGGCTTCTGATCATCGCTTACTACCGGATTTCGGGGCTCGTGGCCAACATCGGCCTGGCTCTCAACTTCATCCTGATCCTCGCCGCCCTGGGAGGCTTCGGCGCCACGCTCACGCTGCCCGGGATCGCCGGGCTCCTGCTGACGGTCGGCATGTCGGTGGACGCCAACGTGCTCGTCTTCGAGCGGGTCCGCGAGGAGCTGGCGCTCGGAAAGTCGGTGCGCGCCGCCATCGACGTTGGGTACGACCGGGCGCTGGTGACGATCCTGGACTCCCAGATCACGACCCTGATCGCCGCGGCGGTGCTGTTCCAGTTCGGCACCGGACCGATCAAGGGGTTCGCGGTCGTGCTCACGATCGGGATCATCAGCTCGATCTTCACCGCCGTGTTCGTCACGCGCACCATCTTCGAGACCTGGACACGCCGCAGCGCGCCACACTCTCTGAGCATCTGAGGACGAATGATCTGGCTTTTCCGAGGCGCCAATTATCCCTTCATGGACTACCGCCGCTGGGCGTATGTCATTTCCGGAGGGTTGATTCTGGCGACGGGCGTTTCGATCGCCGCCCGCGGCGGCCTCGAGTATTCGATCGACTTCACGGGCGGCACGCTCGTTCAGCTCGACTTCGAGCAGCCGGTCGAGGCCCAGGTGCTGAGAAGCGCGCTGGAGGGAATGCCGGGGCTCGAGTCGAGCGAGGTACAGCACTTCGGCGACCCGTCCGACGTCGTCGTGCGGGCCCAGGTTCCGCAGGGGGAGGAGGAGCAGTTCGCTCAACGGATCGAGTCCCACCTGCGAGAGGCGCCCGCCCTCGAAGGGCACGCCTTCACCGTCGTCCGCAGCGAGGCCGTGGGTCCCAAGATCGGGCAGGAGCTGAAACGCGATGCCTTGATGGCGATCCTCTACGCGATGGGGTTCATCCTGGTCTACGTGGCCTTCCGGTTCGATTTCAAGTTCGGCGTGGCCGCCATCCTCGCGACCGCTCACGACATCGTTCTGTCGGTGGGGGTCTTCTCCCTGATGGGCAAGGAGATCTCGTTGGCGGTGGTGGCGGCGTTCCTGACCATCGTCGGCTACTCCCTCAACGATACGATCGTGGTCTTCGACCGGATTCGAGAGGACCTGAAGGCGATGCGGCGGGAGCCGTTCGTGGAGATCGTGAACCGCGCCGTCAACGAGACCCTCTCGCGCACCATCCTGACCGGCGGGACGACGCTGGTCGTGCTCCTCTTCCTCTTCTTCATCGGCGGCGAGGTGATCCATGACTTCGCGTTCGCGCTCATCGTGGGGATTCTCATCGGCACGTACTCGTCGATCTTCGTCGGCGCCCCGCTGGTGGTCGAGTGGAAGCACTACATCGAGGACCGCCGGGCGGCGTCGGCGCCCCAGAAGCCGTCCAGAAAGCGCAAGCAGCCCGCCTAGGGGCCCCGGTGGCGCCGCCCCGGCTCTTCGACAGCCACTGCCATCTCCAGGACCCCGCGTTCGACGACGATCGGGGCGACGTCCTGGCCCGCGCCCTGGAAGCGGGGTTGGCCGAGATCGCGGTCATCGGCTCGGATCCCGGGAGCGCCGAGGCCGCGCGCGACCTGGTCGCGAAATCCGAGGCGGAGGGCGACGGGCCGCGTCTGGTCTGGACGGCGGGACTGCATCCCCACGTCGCCGAGCGCTGGAGCGACGACTCGCGCCGCAAGGTGGAGGCGCTCCTCGACGCAGGGGCGGTGGCGGTCGGGGAGACCGGACTCGACTTCCACTACGACCACAGCCCCCGTGACGTCCAGCGGGACGCGTTCACGGAGCAGCTCGCCCTGGCGATCGCGCGCGACCTGCCCGTCGTGATCCACTCCCGGGAGGCGGACGACGACACGCTCGACCTCGTCGAGGCGTCGGGGATCGCTCCGGAGCGCGTGGTCCTCCACTCCTTCAGCGGGGGCGTCGCGATGCTCGAGCGGGCGATCGAGGCCGGCACCTACGTCTCCTTCTCGGGGATGGTGACGTTCCGGTCCTTTCCCGCGGAGACCCTCGTGGCGAGGGTTCCGGCCGACCGCCTGCTGGCGGAGACGGACGCCCCCTACCTGGCGCCCGTCCCTCATCGCGGCCGGCGCAACGAGCCCGCATTCGTGGCCGAAACGATCGAGCGCCTGGCTGCGCTCCACGGCGTGGACGGTACGGCCATGGGGGTCCTCACCCGGGCCAATGCCCGGCGTTTCTACGGGCTCGCCGAGACGGCGGAGCACGAGGGGTGAGCGCTCCCCGGCGGCTCTTTCTCCGCAACATCGACGGCCAGGACCACCTCGAAGTGTTCGTCGTTTCGGCGATCACCGCCATCCTCGCCATCCGGCTCTTCCTGCATCTGACCGGCTATCCCCAGATCGGAGGACCGGAGCTCCACATCGCGCATCTGCTGTGGGGCGGGCTCTTCATGCTGGCGGCGTTCGTAATCCTCTTCGTCTTCCTCGGCAGCACCCGCTTGCGCGTGGCCGCCATTCTCGGGGGAGCGGGGTTCGGCACGTTTCTCGACGAGGTGGGGAAGTACGTGACCCGCGACAGCGACTACTTCTACGAGCCCGCGGTGGCCATCATGTACGTCACCTTCGTCGCGCTGCTCCTGACCGCTCATCTGATTCGCGGTCGCCGCGAGGTCTCGGAGCTGGAGTACCTTCTGAACGCGCTGCACCAGATGGAAGATGTGGCGCGGCACGACCTGGATGAGGCCGAGGCGGAGCGGGCGCGATCCTACCTCGAGCGCTCCGATCCGACGCACCCGCTGGTGGCCGGCCTGCGGTCCGCGCTGCGCGAGGTGAAGCTGCAGCCGCGGCGGGTTTCCGCCGTCGTCCGGGCCCGGGAACGTCTCCGGTCACTGTACCGGAGGACGATCCGGTTGCCGTGGTTCGACCGCGCGGTGATCCTCGTGTTCGTCGGTCAGCTCGCGGTGAAGCTTCTGGTGGGCGCAGCCCTCGTGTACTCGCTCGGGGCGTCGCTGGACGCCGTTCGCGACTGGAGCCTCGTCGGTTGGCTGGTCGAGCGGACCCGCGATCTGTCGGGGCTCGAGATCGCCCAGCTCGTGGCCAGCGGCGTCTCCGGCGTTTTCGTCCTGCTGGGGGTGGCGAGGGTCGTGCGGGGAGCGCGGCTCGCGGCCTACCAGATGTTCGAGCGCGCGATCCTCGTGTCGATCCTGCTCGTGCAGGTGTTCAGCTTCTACGCCGAGCAGTTCGCGGCCCTGGTGGAGCTCACCGGGAACCTCGTGCTGCTTCTCCTCGTGCGTTCGATGATCCGGCTCGAGGAGGAGCGGCTCGAGGCGTGAGCCTCGATCGACGAGACGGACGTTCAGGGGTCGGGATCACGTTCCAGAAGGAGGGAGAAAGGATGCAGAAGCGCGTTATCCGCACGGACGGGGCGCCGGGGGCGATCGGGCCGTACAGCCAGGGGATCGGGACGGGTCCGTGGATCTTCACGGCCGGGCAGATCGGGCTCGATCCGCGAACGGGAGAGCTCGCCGACACGATCGAGGCCCAGACGGCCCGGGCCCTCGAGAACATCCGCGCCATCCTGGAGGCGGCCGGCTGCGGCATGGAGCGGATCGTGAAGACGACCGTGTTTCTGCGTGACATGGGCGACTTCACCGCCTTCAACGCCGTCTACGCGGAGATGGTCGGGGATCCCCCGCCGGCACGGTCCACCGTCCAGGTGGCCGGGCTTCCCAAGGCGGCGCTCGTGGAGATCGAGGCGGTGGCCTGCCGGGACGCGTGAGGTGGCCTCGGGGATCCGATCTGACAGGACGCCGCCGGAGAGGCGATATTCGAACCCGTGAAGATGACACGGGACGAGATCACGCGGCTGACCGAAAAGGTCCGCTGCGCCGGTTGAGCGTCGAAGCTGGGTCCGGAGGACCTGCGCCGCGCGCTCGCTCGGCTGCCGCGGCACGACCCCGATCCGAACGTCCTCGTAGGCACGGACACCTACGACGACGCCGGCGTGTATCGCTTGAGCGACGAGCTGGCCCTGGTCCAGACCGTCGATTTCTTTACGCCGATCGTCGACGATCCCTACGACTACGGCCAGATCGCGGCCGCCAACGCGCTTTCGGACGTGTACGCCATGGGCGGGACGCCGCGGACGGCGCTGGCGCTCGTGTGCTGGCCTCCCTCGGGGCTCGAGCCGGAGATCCTGGGGGCCATCCTGGCCGGCGGCACGGAAAAGGCGCTCGAGGCAGGCTGTCCCATCATCGGCGGCCACTCGGTCCAGGACGAGGAGCTGAAGTACGGCCTGGCCGTGACCGGGACGGTTCACCCGGAGAGGATCCTCACCAACACCGGGGCGCGGCCGGGCGACGTCCTCGTGCTCACCAAGCCGCTCGGGACCGGCGTCCTGACGACCGCGCTCAAGCGCGGGGCGATCGACGCCGACGAGCTCGCCCCGGCGGTCCGGGCGATGAAGGCGCTCAATGGACCGGCCGCCCGGGAGGCGCTGCGTTCCGAAGTCCGCTCGGCCACGGACGTGACCGGGTTCGGTCTGGCGGGTCACGCCGTTCAGCTCGCCGACGCCAGCGGGGTGACGCTCGAGGTCGAGGCCGCATCCCTGCCCACCCTGCCGTCCGCCCTCCGGCTGGCGGAGGCTGGGCACGTACCCGGCGGCGGCGAGGCGAACCGCGCCTTCTACGGCCCGCGCGTCGACGTCCAGGGCGCGCCGTCCGAGGCCCTGCTCCGGATCTTCTTCGATCCGCAGACGAGCGGCGGTCTCCTGCTCGCCGTCCCTCCGGGCCGGGCGGACGAGCTCCTGGGACGGCTGAAGGAGGAGGGAGTGGCGGCATGCCGGATCGGTGCCGCCGGGACGCGGCGCGGTCCGTCGATCCTCCTCACCTGAGGGGCCGGACGGACGGAGAGCGCCCTCGAGAGGAGACCCGATGACGACGATGACGATCCCGAGGCCGGTCCGCGCCCCGCGCGGGACCCGGCTGCAGTGCCGCGGATGGGGCCAGGAAGCGGCCCTCCGGATGCTCATGAACAACCTCGATCCGGAGGTCGCCGAGGACCCCGATCGGCTGGTCGTCTACGGCGGCACCGGGAAGGCCGCCCGCGACCGGGATGCGTTCGAGGCGCTGGTGGCGACCCTTCGCGAGCTCGCCGACGACGAGACCCTGTGCGTCCAGAGCGGCAAGCCCGTGGGCGTGTTCCGAACGCACCGGGGCGCCCCGCGGGTGCTGATCGCCAACGCGAACCTCGTCCCGCGGTGGGCCACCGCCGACGAGTTCCGACGGCTCGAAGCCCTCGGGCTCACCATGTACGGCCAGATGACCGCCGGATCGTGGATCTACATCGGCTCGCAGGGGATCGTGCAGGGGACCTACGAGACGTTCTCGGCCCTGGCGCGCAAGCATTTCGGGGGCTCGCTCCGCGGCCGCTGGGTGCTGACGGGGGGATGCGGCGGCATGGGCGGGGCCCAGCCGCTCGCGGCGACGATGAGCGAGGCCGCGTGCCTGATCGTGGAGGTCGATCCAGGGCGCCTGGAGCGGCGCGTCGCGACGCGCTACCTGGACGAGGTCGCCGCCGATCTGGACGCCGGCCTGCGGCGGGTCGCGGACGCCGCGCGCAGGGGTGAGGCGGTCTCGGTCGGGCTGGTCGGCAACTGCGCCGACGTGGTCCCCGAGATCGTCCGCCGGGGCATCGTTCCCGACGTCGTCACCGATCAGACCAGCGCCCATGACGCGCTCGAGGGATACGTGCCGGCCGGCCTTCCCCTGGAGGAGGCCCTCGAACTCCGGCGCACCGACCCGGAGGAGTACATCCGCCGATCCATGGAGTCGATGGCGCGGCACTGCCGGGGGATCCTGGACCTGCAGTCGGCCGGCTCGGTGGCGTTCGACTACGGGAACAACCTGCGTGGCCAGGCCCGGGACGCCGGCGTCGCCGACGCGTTCGGGATCCCGGGCTTCGTCCCCGAGTACATCCGCCCGCTCTTCTGCGAGGGCAAGGGACCGTTCCGGTGGGCGGCTCTGTCCGGGAACCCCGCCGACATCGCCGCGGTCGACCGGGAGATCGGCGAGCTCTTCCCGGAGGACGAACCGCTTCAACGCTGGATCCGGCTGGCCTCGGAGCGGGTCGCCTTCCAGGGCCTTCCGGCACGGATCTGCTGGCTCGGCTACGGCGACCGGTGGCGGCTCGGCGAGCGGATCCACGCGCTGGTGGCTGACGGCACCCTGGAAGCGCCGGTCGTGATCGGCCGCGACCATCTCGACACGGGCTCGGTGGCGTCGCCGTTCCGCGAGACGGAGGGGATGCGGGACGGCTCCGACGCGATCGCCGACTGGCCGGTCCTGAACGCGCTCCTGAATACGGCCAGCGGCGCCACCTGGGTCTCCTTCCACCACGGCGGCGGCGTGGGCATCGGGAACAGCCTGCACGCCGGCCAGGTGACGGTCGCCGACGGGACCCCGGAAGGCGCGGCGAAGCTCGAGCGCGTGCTCACCAACGATCCCGGCCTCGGGATCGCCCGCCATGCCGACGCCGGCTACGAGCGGGCCAGGGAGACCGCCCGCGAGCGTGGCGTCAGGATCCCGATGGCGGAGTGAGCGCGGCGTCCGGGACGGCCGCGGGGGCGGACCTCCTCGTCACCGGGATCGGTCAGCTCGTCGACTTCGGGTCGGGCGGTCCGTCGGATCCCCCCGAGGTGGTCGAGGATGCCTACGTCTGGATCCGGGAGGGCCGGGTCGCGGCCCGCGGTCCTAGATCGGAGGCGCCGGACGAGGCCGCCGGGGCGGCGCGGTTGGACGCCGCCGGGGGAGTGGTCCTGCCGGGTCTCGTCGACAGCCACACGCACGCCGTCTTCGGCGGCACCCGCGAGCAAGAGTTCGAGCGCCGGCTGGCGGGGGCGACGTATCAGGAGATCGCGGCGGCTGGCGGCGGGATCCTGTGGAGCGTGCGCGATCTCAGGGCGCGCGCCGACGACGAGCTGCTCGCCTGGACCGCCGCCCGCCTCGTCGAGTCGGTGCGGTGGGGGGTCACGACCGTGGAGGTCAAGTCGGGCTACGGATTGACCGTCGAAGACGAGCTCCGGTCGCTCAGGATCGCACGCCGGCTGGACCGGGGATCCGGCCTGCCCCGGGTGGTTCCGACTTTCCTGGGCGCCCACGCCGTTCCGCCCGAGTTCGCGACCGACCGGGCCGGCTACGTCCGGCGGGTCGTCGACGAGATGCTGCCGGCCGTGGCCGAGGAAGAGCTGGCCCGCTTCTGCGACGTCTTCTGCGACGAGGGGGCGTTCACGCCCCGGGAGACGGAGGCGATCCTCACCCGGGCGCGCGAGCTCGGGCTCGGCCTGAAGCTCCACGCCGACGAGTTCTCGGAGCTCGGGGGCGCGCGGCTGGCCGCCCGTCTCGGGGCGGTCAGCGCCGATCACCTGGTGGCCGTCGACGCCGCCGGGATCGAGGCGCTGGCCGCCGGCCCGACGGTGGCGACGCTCCTGCCGGGGACCTCGTTCTTCCTCCGTCTCGGGCGCTTCGCCCCGGCCCGGCGGCTGGTGGACGCCGGCGCGACCGTGGCGCTGGCGACGGACTTCAACCCCGGCTCGTCGATGACCCAGAACCTGCTCCTGATGGCGGCGTTCGGCTGCTGCCTGATGGGGCTTAAGATCGACGAGGCGCTGCGGGCCGTCACCCGGGGCGGCGCGCGGGCGGTGGCGCGGGAAGACCTGGGCACGCTGGCGCCGGGAGCGGCCGGTGACCTGGCCGTGTTCGCGGTCCCCGACTATCGCCATCTGGTCTACCACTACGGCGTGGGCCACGTGACCGCCGTGGTGCGGGACGGCTGGCCGATCGGCCCGGTCCCCCGGCCATCGAGCCCGGCACCGGTTGGATGGGGATCGCCGGAAGCGGCAGATTGAAGGCATGAGTCCCGCCTGGCATCGCGGCGAGGCGCCCCCGGCCCGCCACACCCACCCCGACCAGGCGGTGGCCCGGTACCTGGAGGCGATCCGCCGGGCCGAGATGGCCGGCCTGCCGCCCCCGGCGGTCGCCCTCAACGGACTCGGGGACGCCTACCTCGACATGGGCGACGGAACGCTGGCCGGCGACCACCATCTGCAGGCCGCCGAGGCGTACGCCGCCGAGTCGCTGTGGGACAACGCCGCGGCCTGCTGCCGGAAGGTCCTGCGCCGGGAGCCGGACCACCCGCGGGCGGCCCTGCTCCTGGGGCGCTACTACGCGGCCAAGGGGCTCAAGGCCGAAGCGGTCGAGGTGCTCCGGAACCTGGCCGACGAGCGCCACGAGGCGGGCCGGAGACGGGAGGCCCTGTCGGCGCTCGAGGAGGTCGTCCGGATCCTTCCCGAGGACGCCCGCCTCCGTGAGCGGCTGGGGCGGCTGCTCCACGAGGAGGGGCGCCGCGAGGAGGCGCTGACGGAGTATCGGGCGGCGCTCGAGATCTGCCTCAGAAGCGGGGATCCGGCGGGCGCCGAGCACGCCCGGACGCGGGTCGAAGCGGTGGAGGCGGCGGTCCAGGCCGAGCGGATCGCCTCGGAGGACCGGTCTTCGGCCGCCGGCGGGACGCCCGACGGTCCCGGCGCAGCCGACCGGGCCGACTGATGGCCGCGACGCGCTGGAAGGACGACGGCGGGCGCCCCCGCGCCGGCGCCGAGTTCCTGGAGCGGCTCCAGGAGGGCGTCCTGGTCGCCGATGGGGCGATGGGCACCCAGATCTACGAGCGGGGCGTGTTCATCAACCGCTGCTTCGACGAGCTGAGCGTGTCGAGCCCCGACATGATCCGGGAGATCCACGCCGCCTACGTGGCGGCCGGCGCCGAGCTCGTCGAGACGAACACGTTCGGCGCCAACCGCGCCCGACTCCTGGGTCACGGGCTCGAGCACCGGGTCTCGGAGATCAACCGGGCCGGGGTCCGGCTCGCGCGCGAGGCGGCGGACGGACGGGCATGGGTGGGCGGCTCGATGGGCCCGATCGGGGTCGCCGGGCAGGTGGCGGGCGGCTACACGCCGGACGACATGCGCGAGATCTTCACCGAGCAGGCCGAGGCGCTCCTCGAGGGCGGCGTCGACGTGCTCGTCGTCGAGACGATTCCGTCCCTGGTGGAGATGGAGGCGGCCCTGCGGGCCATCCGCGACCTGGACGGGGACGTCCCGGTCGTTGCGATGATGAGCTTCACCGAGGAGGGTCTCACCCAGTCGGGCGAGCGGCCGGAGCTGGTCGCCGTCCGCCTGGCCGAAGCCGGAGCCGACGTCGCGGGTGCCAACTGCAGCGTCGGCCCGCGCCCGATGCTGGATTGCGTGGCCCGCATGCACGACGGCGTACAGCTCGCGCTCGCGGCGATGCCCAACGCCGGCCTGCCGCAGTCGGTCGAGGGACGGCTGATCTACGTGGCCGGACCCGAGTACTTCGGGAAGTACGCCAAGCGGTTCGTCCAGGCCGGGGTGCGGCTCCTGGGGGGATGCTGCGGGACCACGCCCGAGCACGTCCGGGCGATGGCGCACGCCGTCCGGCGGTACGCGCCGCGGCCGCGGGCGGCGGTCGCCCCGGTGGGAGAGATCGCCGCCCCGGAGCCGGCGACGCCGCGAACCGGGATCCGTCCGACCCCACTCGCCCGGAGGCTGGCGGAAGGCCGGTTCGTGGTCTCGATCGAGCTGACGCCGCCGACGAGCGCCGACCTGGGCGCGCTGGTCGAAGCCGTCCGCGAGATCCGCGAGGCGGGCGTCGACGTCGTCAACATCCCCGAGTACGCGCGGATATCACCGCGGGTGACGCCGA
>DASRVA010000046.1:0-14917 GCA_035687745.1 Gemmatimonadota bacterium | reverse complement strand
AGGACCTCCTGGAGAACGACCGGCTGAAGCCCGGGGTGTTCCGCCTGACGTTCGCGACCGGCGACTATTTCCAGGCGCTGGGGATGGAGAGCTTCCATCCCGAGGTCACGGTCGTCTTCCGGGTCGCGGACCCGGGCGAGCACCACCACGTTCCCCTTCTCCTCAGCCCTTTCGGCTACACGACCTACCGGGGGAGCTGAGCCCTCGGCCGGCTAGCGCCGGCCCTCGAGGATCCGGCCGAAGGAACGGGTCCGGAGCTCGTCGATGGCGAGCCCGGTCGACACCGCTTCCTCTTCCGTGATCGCCCCGCAGTTCATCCCCCTCAGGAAGTGGTTGAGGAGGGCCTGTCCGGTCGCGGCATCGTCGAAGACGTCGCCGCTCAGAGTGGCGCGTGCGGCCCGCTCGAGGAAGTGGCGGAGACGGCCGGCCATCTCGTCCAGCCCGTCCAGGAAGAACCCGTAGAGGGTCGCGTAGCGGGTAGGGAGCTGGGCCGGATGGAGGTCCCACCCCTGGTAGAAGGCGTGGCGCAGGCTGTGGCGGACGTGGTCCGCGTGGAGGCGCCAGCCGCGGTGGACGGCCTCACGGTTCTCCCGCTCCTGATCCACCGAGAGGGACGCACCTTCCCGGGCCCGGTGGGGCGGCGCCGGCAGGACGTTGGTCGCGCCGTCCGAGAGCCAGACGCCGGTGCCGTTCAGGGCCGTCTGCATGAGGTGGCGCGCGAAGTCGCACGCCGGGTGGTCCAGGGTCTGGTGGGCGGCCGTGATCTGGAGGCTCGCCGTGTGGTCGTAGACCCCGAAGTGGGCGGCCGCGCAGCGACCCTGGGCGGCGTCGACGAGTCCGGGGAGCGCGACCCGGCCGTCCGGACCGATCAGGGACTGGGGCGTCTCGATCATGAGCTCGAGCCGGAGGGTTCCGGCATGGATCTCGAGCTTCGCCTCCAGCGTCTCGAAGAGATCGACGAGCGCCGTGACCTGCTCGACGAGGACGACCTTGGGAAGGGTCACGACGAAGCCGGGCGGGATCCGCCCCCCGGTCTCCCGGGCGAGGGTGGTCACGAAGAGGTCCAGGGTGCGGGCGCCGCGCGCCAGGTGGCGCGCATTCAGCGGCTTGATCCGGATCCCGACGAAGGGTGGCAGGGTTCCCGCCTCGAGGCCCCGGGCCACCTGGGCGGCGGAGTCGACCGCGGCCCGGTCCTCCTCCTCGTCGGACCGCTCGCCGTAGCCGTCCTCGAAGTCGATCCGGAAGTCCTCGACCGGCTCCCGCTCGAGCTTCTCGACGACACGCGCGTGGATGGTGTGCGCGAGAGCTTCGGGAAGCCCGACCACGTCCGCGAAGGTCGGCGGGTCGGGGGCGTAGGCCCGGAGCGTCCGGAGGGCGACGTCCCCCAGCTTCCGGGCGAGGTCGGCCGAGAAGAGGTCCGCGCCCCCGTAGACCGTGTGGACGGGCTGGCGGTCCGGTCGCTCGCCGGGGCGGGCCTTCGCCCATCCGGCGAGCCGGTCCTCGAGGGGAGAGAGGACGGTCCGGAGCTGGCGAGCCGACAGCGAGGTCGTCGGCTTCGATTCCGGCGCGCTCAAGCCCGACCCCCGCCGTCCGGCCATGCGTGGAAGAGGACTCTCGCCATCGTTCGCTCGCGGTAGGCGGCGGTCGAGCGGAGATCGTCGATCGGCGCGACGTCGGCGCGGATCACGGGCAGCAGGTCGTCCGGAGATCGGGGCGCCCAACCCTCATCGAGCCGGGCTTCGATCGCCGGGCAGCGGCGGACGGTCGGGGCCACGCTGGCCGCGACACACCGCCACCCCTCGCCCGAGGAGGCGAGCGCGAGGCCGACCTTGGCGATCGCCTGGGCCCGGCGCGAGCCGACCTTGAAGAATCGCTGGACGGGGCGCGCCTGCCGGGGGATCCGGATCGCGGTGACGAGCTCGTCCGGCTGGAGGTCCATCTCCTTGTAGCCGTGGTAGAACCCGTCCAGCGGCACCTCGCGCCGGCCGCGAACGGAGGACAGAAAAACCGTCGCGTCGCACGCCATGAGGACGGGAACTCCATCCGCAGCGGGGGAGGCGTTGGCGATGTTGCCGGCCCAGGTGCCCCGCGCCTGGATCTGGATCGCCCCGACCTGGCGGGCCGCCTCGGCCAGGATCGGGAGCTCCCGGTCCGCCCGGGAATCCCGGATCACGTCCCAGTAGGTGGCGAGACCGCCGAGCTCGAGCCAGCCGTCCGTCCAGCGCAGGGCGGTCAGCTCCTCCAGGCCCCAGAGGTCCAGGTAGGTCCGCTCCCGGGTCTCGGGGCGAACCGGCCAGTGGACCAGAAGGTCGGTGCCGCCCGCCATCGGGACCACGTCCTCGGCGGACCGCATCCGAAGCGCCTCGTCCAGGGAGCGCGGCCTTAGAACCCGCATCAGGACGGCGACCCCGGGCCGCGGCTCGCGAGCATGGCCTCGACCCCCTCGGCGATCCCGTCGTAACCCGTGCACCGGCAGAGGCTTCCGGCCATGATCTCGCGCACGGTGTGAGATTCGAGAAGCTCCGGGTGATCGGCGATCCAGAGCGCGGTCATGACCACTCCCGGGGTGCACGCCCCGCACTGGGTGGCGCCCGTCCGGAGAAGGGGCTGAACCTCTTCGGCCGGGACCGACTCGACGGTCCGGACCCGGCGACCGGCGGCCTGCCACGCAGGGACCAGGCACGACATGACGGGAATCCCATCCAGGTGAACGGTGCAGGCCCCGCACTCGCCCTCGCCGCATCCCTCCTTGGTGCCGGTCAGCCCGAGCCCATACCGCAGCGTGTCGAGGAGCCGCTCGGCGGGGTCGACATCGACCCGGACCGGGGAGCCGTTCAGCGTGAACTCGACCTCGAGCCGGGCGCCGGGTTCAGGCGACACGCGGGTCCGCCCTCTCGGAGTCGGTCTCGAGAAGGGCGGACAACCGCTCCGGCGTCACCGGGATCTCGAGGGGGTCGGCGCCGGTCGCGCGGGCGACCGCGTTCGCCACCGCCGGTGCCGGGCCGTCGATCGGCAGCTCGCCGATCCCCTTGGCGCCCTGGGCGCCATGCGGGAACGGGTTCTCGAGAAAGAGGACCCGGATCGGCGGCACGTCCTCGCTGGTCGGGATGACGTAGTTGGTGAGCTGGCCGTTGGCCATCGCACCCTGCTCCCACCGGCAATCCTCCATGAGCGCCCAGCCGATCCCCTGGACCACGCCGCCCTGGATCTGGCCGCGGGCCAGGGTCGGGTTGAGAACCCGGCCCACCTCCTGGACGGCCACGAAGTCGGTCACCCGGGCGCCGCACGTCCTGAGATCCACCTCGACCTCCGCCACCTGGACCGACCACGCGAAGGCGGCGTAGGCGTCGCCCCGGTAGGTGTCGTCGTCCCACTCGATCCCGGGGGGGCGCTCGTACTCGGCCCGGCCGACGGGCTCGTCGCCGCGCTCCTCGTGCCAGCGAGCGATCGCCTCGCGCACCGGCTGGCCCCGGTCCTCGTACGACAGCCCCACCCGCCGCCTCAGGTCGTCGCATGCCAGCTCGACCAGCCGTCCGACGACCATGGCCGTCCGTGAGGCCACGGTGGGTCCGCTGTTGGGGACGAGCGCCGTGTCGGCCTCACCGATCACGATGTCGTCCGGCTCGAGCCCCAGCCGATCGGCGGCGATCTGGGTGAAGACGGTGAGCGTTCCCTGTCCCATCTCGATGCTGGCGCTCCGGACCTCGATCCGGCCGTCCTCGAGCCCGGCCACCTCGAGCCGGGAGGCGAGCATCACCTCGCCACCGCCGGTGAAGCCCGCTCCGTGGTGGAAGCAGGCGAGACCCATCCCGCGCCGGAGGTAGGGGTGCGACGCGTTGAAGGCCTGGTGGTCGGCCGCGCGCAGGGGCCACCGCGAGACCTCGACCGCGCGGTCCAGGATCGCGACCCGGTCCGTCCCGTCCCGGATCACCTGCCCGGTCGCCGTCGACTGGCCATCCCGGATCAGGTTCCGCCGCCGGAGCTCGATCGGGTCCATGCCGATCGCCTCCGCCACCCGATCCATGTGACGCTCGTTGGCGAAGATCGTCTGCGGGGCGCCGAAGCCGCGGAAGGCGCCGTGCGGGGGAGAGTTGGTGAGGACGACCCGGCCGCGGATCCGGACGTGGTCGCAGGCGTACGGTCCGGCGGCATGGATGACGCCGCGCGACAGGACGACGGGGGAGAGCGTCACGTACGCGCCGCCGTCCAGGAGGACCTCGATGTCCTGGGCGACCAGCCGGCCTTCCCGGTCGACCCCGGTCCGGTGACGGATCCACGAAGGATGACGTTTGGTCGTCGCCACCATGTCCTCGCCACGGTCGTAGACGATCTTGACCGGCCGGTCCGCCTTGAGCGCGAGAAGCGCGGCGTGGAGCGCGATCATGGAGGGATATTCCTCCTTGCCGCCGAACCCGCCGCCGGTCGGCGCCTGGATCACGCGCACCTGGTCGGGGCCGCGACCCAGGGCGTGGGTCATCGCCTTGTGGACGTAGTAGGGACATTGGAGGCTCCCCTTCACGACCACGACGCCGTCCTCGACCCAGGCCAGCATCCCCTGAGGCTCGATGTACACGTGCTCCTGGGATCCCGTCCGGTACGTTCCTTCGATGACGCGCGCGGCGGAGGCGAGCGCGTCCAGGATGTCCCCCTTCACGATCTCGATCCGCTTGAAGACGTTGTCGTCGCCGTGCTGGATGTCCTCGCGGGCCGGCTCCTGGGTGAAGTCGAGGACGGCCGGCTCGGGGTCGACCTCGATCGAGATCTCGCGCGCCGCCCGGCGAGCGGTCTCGCGCGAGGGGTGGGCGACCAGGACGACCGGCTCGTGCACGTGCCGGACCCGGTCGGCGGCGAGGACCGGCTGGTCCCGCTCGATCAGAAGGACCGTGTTCTCACCGGGGACGTCGCGGTGATCGACGACGACGACCTCCGACCAGTCGACGCCGTCACCGAATCGGACGGCGCGGATCCGTCCTCTCGGAACCGGGCTCCGAACCGTCATCCCCCACAGGACGTCCTCGACCACGAGGTCGTCCACGTAGCGCTCGGCGCCGGTCAGTTTGGCGATGCCTTCGATCCGTTCCATCGGCGAACCTCAAGTTGGATGGGGCGACGGGGCCGGGGCAAGCCGCGGCGCCGGCTCAGAACAAGGTCCCGAGCGCGATGTACACGCGATCGTCCCCCGCCTCGGCGGCGCCGTACGCGACGAACACCGGACCGATCCCGGTGTCGGCCCCGAGCGCCACGGTGCCGGCCCAGAGCAGGTCGCCCAGCCCGACGTCCCGCCCCTGGTCCCACACGTTTCCACCTTCGCCCCACGCCGCCAGGTAGATCCCGCGCAGGGCGGGCGGGATCGTCGCCAGGCGGTAGAGGTAGCCGACGCGGGCGACGCCCAGATAGGAGCCTCGGAGGGCGCCCTCGCCGTACCCGGAGAGGGAGAGAAAACCGCCCAGCCGGAAGACGTCGTAGGCGGGGAGGTCGCTTCCGAGGCTTGAGCCGATCGTGAGGCCGGCGAAGCCGGTGTGGGGCCCGGTCGAGGCGAACCCCCGCGCTTCGAGCTCGATCCGGTCGTAGGAGAGATGGCTTCCGAGACCCTCCCGGGAGAAAAGGCCATCGAGCCGGATGTAGATCCCCTCGTGGGGGAAGCTCACGTCGTCCAGTCGGTCGACGACCGCGCGCCCGGTCAGAGCGCCGTGGTCGACGTTCAGGTCCGGAAGCGCGGCCTCGCCGGCCTCGACCTCGGCGTCGATCCGGGCGCCCCGGAGACCGATGCGAAGCTCGGCGGAACGGCCCAGCCGGCGGCCTCCTTCCAGCCGGACCTGGGCTCGATCGACACCGTACTCGGCGGCCAGTCGTCCGTCCTCGAAGACCGACTGCTGGCTCGAGAGCCAGCCCCCGCCGGTCGCCACGAACCAACGCCCCGCGAAGTCCAGCGGCTGGTCCCACTCGGTCTCGACACCGGCCGTTTCGCCCAGGCGGAGGTCGTTCCGCCACTCGGCTCCGCGAGCGCCGATCCGCCGGCGGGTGAGGTTGATCACCGCGTCGTAGGTGACGATCCCGGTCCGGAAGTCGTCGCCGCCGGAGTCGAGGACGAGCCGTAGGCCCGCGTCCACGTAGTTGGGTCCCCAGGGCTTCTCGTCGGCCCTGTAGGTGAGGAGGGCCCCTCGGTCCATAGACCAGCCGACCCGCTCGAACTCGCCCAGCGCGTAGAGACGGGCGACGTCCTCCTCGAGCGGTCCCGTTAAGAGAGGATCGCCCGCCCGGGTCCTGATCCGGGCGTCCCTCCGCCTTGGGTCGAGCCAGCCCGGCGTGTCGAACCCGACCCCGTCGATTCTCGCAGGAGGTTCGGGCGGGGTCCGGTGGCGGCTTTGGTACCGCTCCCAGGCCGTCTCCGGGATGGACCAGTCCCGCAACCGGCCGCCGGCCGCGAGACCCGCCTCGGCCCCGAGCTCGGCCAGCCGCTCGGCCGCTTCGAAGTCGAAGAGGCCGTACCCCTCCAAGTCGGGCTTGATCACGATGTCGGCGCGCTCGGCCTGTTCGGCGACGCGCGTCTTGGAGACGATGGCCGCCGATCGCTCGAGGACGTCGAACGGGGAGCGGATCTCGTCGTCCGGCTCGATGGGGAGGCTGACGTCGACCGCGACGATCACGTCCGCTCCGAGTGCCCGTACCTCGTCCACCGGCAGATTGTCGGTCAGTCCGCCATCGACCAGGAGCTGGCCGTCGATCTCGACCGGCGTGAAGACGGTCGGGATCGCCATGCTGGCTCTGAGCGCGGTCGGGAGATCCCCCTCGCGGAGGACGACGGCGAGCCCGGTCCGGACGTCGGTCGCGATCGCAACGAACGGAACCGGGAGGTGCCCGAACGAGTCGATCGCGGCAGCGGCGAACGTGTGGCGGCGGAGGAGCTCGCCGAGCTCCTGGCCGGCGATGAGCCCGCCCGGCACCTGGAGGCCGTCCGAGTCGACGCCCATCTCCATCTCCCAGACGTAACGCCGGTCGTCCTCGCGGCGCCTGAACTCCAGCGCGCCCGGGAGGGGCTTGTCGCTGAGGACCCGCTCCCAGTCGACCTCCGCCAGGGCCGCCTCGATCTCGTCCGGGCCGAGGCCCGAAGCATAGAGCCCGGCGACGATCGCCCCCATGCTGGTGCCGCCGATGACGTCGATCGGGATGTGAAGCTCCTCGAGCGCGCGGAGAACCCCGACGTGGGCGATCCCGCGCGCCCCGCCGCCGCTCAGGGCGACGCCGACCCGCGGGCGATCGACCGGCTCCTGGGCCAGAAGCGGCTGGAGCGAGAAGGCGAGGAGAGCGGCTGCGAGGGAAGCCGAGGGATGGAAACGACGGAACATGCGGGCCTAAGCTTCGCCCCGCGGGGCCGATCAGCAACCGGGGCCGTGGCACGGCTCCTGCAAAAAGGCACGGCCCATGGACATCCTGGGCCGCGCCCTCCTGGTTCTCGTCTTTCTTCAGGCCTTCAGCCTGACCCCGGTCTAGGGGTCCGCGGCGCAACCGCCGCGAATCGCCCGCCATGCCCGCCGGGGCGGTTGAGACGACCGCGTGTTATCCTGAAGAGCGGAGTCGTCGCCTACTTCTGAATATTCAGTCGAACCGGGATGGTTTCAGCCAAGGAGACCGGCCGATGCTGAGCAAGAAGATCCAGTCCGCCCTGGACGATCAGATCAACAACGAGTTCTATGCGGCCTACCTGTACCTCTCCATGTCGGGCTACTTCCAGGGTCGCAACCTGACCGGGTTCGCACACTGGATGCGGCTCCAGAGGGAAGAAGAGGTCCTGCACGCCATGAAGCTCTTCGACTTCGTGTACGACCGAAACGGGGACGTCGAGCTCCAGGCCGTCAAGAAGCCGCCCGGCTCCTTCGACTCGCCGCTGGACGTCATGGAGCAGGCGTTCGAGCACGAGAGGGCGGTGACGGGAAAGATCAACGAGCTCTACGAGCTGGCGGTCAAGGAGAAGGACTACCCGGTCCAGGCGCTGCTCCAGTGGTTCATCACCGAGCAGGTCGAGGAGGAGGCGAGCGCGCTCCAGATCGTCGAGCGGCTGCGGATGATCGGCGACGACAGCGCTGCGCTCCTCATCCTGGATGCGGAGATGGGGGCCCGGACGACGGTGTAGTAGATCCGCTCCCTCGTGTCTGCTTGACGAAGGCGCCTCGACCGGCGACCTTACCACAGAGTTGGTGGTGGCCAGCAGGCATTCATGAGCTCCCCGGAACAGGTACGCTCTCCCACGGCCCCCTCGGGCCCATCCACTCCGGCGTTCGCCACCCGCCGTCTTGCGGCCGTCTGGTTCGCGGACATCGTCGGCTACACGGGTCTCACCGCCCAGGACGAGAACGCAGCCCTTCAGATCGTCGAGACCTTTCAGGAACGGACCCGTCAGGAGATCGATCGGTACGGAGGCCGGCTCGTGAAGTTTCTCGGCGACGGGGCCATGGCCGAGTTCCAGAGCACCGACGCGGCGGTGCGCTCCGCCGTCGCCTTGAGGCGCGCCTTTCGATCAGCGACCCTGGGCGGAGGCGCGTGCTCCCTCAGGATCGGCATCCATCTCGGAGACGTGGTCACCGCGTCGGACGGCGACATCTACGGAGACGGCGTCAACACGGCATCGCGCCTTGCCAAGGAGGCGTCTCCCGGAAAGGTTCTCGTAAGTGAGGACATCTGGCGGCAGCTTCGCCAGCAGCCCGAGTTCACCTTCCGCTCCGCAGGCGAGCGCGCGCTACGCGGGATCCACGGTCAAGTCCGCCTCTTCGAGGTCGGTCTCCTCGAACGGACGGAGGCTCCTGCTGCCGTCGACCGCCGGTCCATCGCGGTCCTTCCGTTCACGGACACCAGTCCGTCCAGCGACAACGAGTACTTCAGCGACGGGATCGCCGAAGAGCTGATCGCCGCATTGGCGCATGTCCAGGGGCTCCATGTCGCCTCTCGGACCTCCAGCTTCTCTTTCAAGGGGAAGGACCTCACCATCCGCGAGATCGGCGAGAAGCTGGGGGTCGCCACGATCCTCGAGGGAAGCGTCCGTAAGGACGGGGATCGTGTGAGGATCACGCCGCAACTCGTAGCGGTCGAAGATGGCTATCAGCTGTGGTCCGAGACCTTCGCCACGGTGATGGAGGACGTCTTCGATGTTCAGGAGAAGATCTCGCGTGCGATCGTGGACGCCTTGCAGGTAGAGCTCAAAGGGCCCGCCGATGAGCGCCTCGTCCGACAGCCCACTACGGATCTCGATGCCTACAACCTGTATCTCCGAGGCAAGTACTACTGGAACCGTCATTCGTTCGATGAGCTGAGCACGAGCATCGAATGCTTCGAATCGGCCATCGCCATCGATCCCGACTACGCCCTCGCATATGCGGGCCTGGCCCATTCGTACCTGACCCTGGGAGCTCTGTTCCTGACGCCGGCCGAAGGGTACCCGAAGGCCAGGAAGGCGGCGGAGCGAGCGCTGGAATTGGACCCCAACCTGGCCGAGGCCCATGCCGCCCTGGCTGAGGTAATGATGCGGTTCGAGTGGGATTGGGAGGCCGCCGAGCGTGGTTTCCAGCGGGCGATCCAGCTGGATCCCGTGTATGCGGATGGCAGCCGGCTTTATGCCAACTATCTGCGCGATATGGGCCGCATGGATGAAGCGATCGTCGAGATTCGTCGCGCCCAGGCGCTGGATCCACCCTCGCTCCCGATCAGCGTCGCGGTCGCGGGCATTTACTACTTCGCCCGGCGCTTCGATGAGGCCATCGAGGAATGCCGGCGCGTCCTCCAGGAAGCGCCCTTCTTCTTCCAGGCGTACTTCTACCTCGGTTTTTCTCATGAACAGAAGGGAGAGTACGCGGAAGCCGAGGCGGCCCTCGAGAAGCTCGCGAAGCTGTCCGGGATCCCGAGCGCAATCGCCGCTCTGGGTCACCTGTATGCGACCGCGGGTCGACACGACGAGGCAACTGCCATCGTGGAAGAGCTCGAAAAACGCTCCAGGACCGAATACGTGACGCCGTACTCCTTTGCCCGTCTGTACGTGGCGCTGGGTGATCTGGACGAAGCCTTCACCTGGTTCGACCGCGCCTGCCGGGAGCGGTCCAACTGGCTGACGAGCCTCAAGGTGGAGCCGGGGGTCGATTCGATACGCTCCGATACACGGTTCGTCGCGTTGCTCGAGGAGGTAGGCCTGATCGAGCCCCCTTCTACGGTGCCGGTGAACCTGCCGACGCCACCCACTCCGCTGGTGGGCCGGAAGACCGAGATCGCCGAGATCCGCAGGACTCTCCTCGATCCCGACGTCCGACTGCTGACTCTTACGGGCGTGGGTGGGACCGGAAAGACGCGATTGGCCCTCGAGGTTGCCCGGACGCTCGCGTCGGAGTGTCCGGATGGCGTCCATTTCGTTCCGCTCGCCACAGTAAAGGATGGCGAGCTCGTCCCCACGGCCATAGCTCGCACCCTCAACCTGCAGGAGGGGGGTGACGAGACACCGTTGCAAGCTCTCTCCTCGCATCTTCCGGGTAAGCGCCTCGTCATCGTGCTGGACAGTTTCGAGCAAGTCGTGGATTCCGTGGCCCAGATCGCGGAGCTCCTGGAGCTTTCGCCAGGGGCGAAATTCCTGGTCACGAGCCGGGAGCCTCTCCGCATCCGCGGTGAGCACGAATATCAGGTCGGGCCCCTGGCCCTCCCTGACCCGGGGGCCGCTCTCGATCCCGATCAGGCACTTCAAGCCGAGGCCGTCCGACTTTTCGTCCAGCGTGCCCGAGCGGCGAAGCCGTCGTTTCAACTGACCGGGGAGAACGCCTCGGAGGTCGTCGAGATATGCCGGCGGCTGGACGGCCTCCCGCTGGCGATCGAGCTCGCCGCGGCGAGGTGCAAGCACATGTCCCCGAAGGTCATGCTGCGACGGCTCGCCGATCGCTTTGCGTTCCTCACCGAGGGGCCGCGTGATGTACCCGAGCATCAGCGGACGCTGCGCGGAGCATTTGACTGGAGCTACGACCTTCTCAATAGCGATGAGCGGGCTTTGTTCCGATATGTCTCGATCTTCGTCGGCGGTTTCACGATCGAGGCGGCGGAGCAGGTCGCTCAGCTTGTGGACCAACGCGAGTTCCACGTTTTGGACGGTTTGACTTCCCTGGTCGACAAGAGCCTGATCCGACAGGTGGAGGGACCGGACGGCGAACCGCGCTTCGAGATGCTCGAGACGATCCGGGAGTACGGATCGCTGTTATTGCGCGAAGGTGAAGAGGTCGAGAGTGCCCGACGGCGCCACGCCGACTTCTTTCTCGACCTCGCCAAGCGTGCGGAGTCGCGACTCGAGGGCCCCGATCAGGCACTCTGGTTCGACATGCTGGAAGCGGAGCACAGCAACGTCCAGGCGGCCCTCGACTGGCTGCTCGGAAAGGGGGAAGTCGAGACCGCGGTTCGCATCGGAACGGCCCTCTGGTGGTTCTGGTGGGTCAGGGGTCACTTCGGTGAGATGCGCTGGCGGATGGAGCAGGGTCTCGCTCGCAGCGGGACGCTACCGAAGGCCTTGCGCGCCAACCTGCTCCTGGCCTCAGGCGTTCTCATTTCCATGGACGGCGATCACGAAAGGGCCGTGAAGCTGTTCGAGGAAGCGGTCGCCCTGGAGAGGGAGCGACGGGACAAAACGGGAATCCCTCGAGCCCTCCGCGGCTTCGGTCTCCAGATCAGCGATCGCGGCGAGTACGCGCGTGCCAGCGTCTTGTTCGAGGAGGCCCTGGTTCTTGATCGCGAGTTCGAGGATCAGCACGGCGAGTCATCCGACCTTCGCGCGCTGGGGAAGATGCAGCTCCACCTGGGGAATCCCGCCGTCGCCAAGAAATACTTCGAGGAAGCCTTGGCTCTCAGCCAGGTCCTGAGGGACCGTCACGGCGGGGCTCTCTCGCTCGCTGCTCTCGGCGATGCCGCCCGTCATGACGAAGATCACGATCTCGCGGCCCGGATGTACCGAGAGGCACACGACTTGTTCCGGGAGCTCGGCAGCAAACCGGGTGTTGCCTCCTCACTGAACGATCTCGCCGAGACCGAGCGATTGCGGGGCAATCTGGCCGCCGCGGTCGAGCTTTTCGGGGAAGCGTTGGAGCTGCTGGTCGCTCTTGGACATCGCCTTCAGATCGCCGACTGCGTAGCCGGCCTGGCCGCGATCGCTTTGGCGAAAGGAAAAGCCGAACGGGCCGCCAGACTATATGGCGTCGTCGAGAGTCTCCGGGAAAACGCCAGGCTGGTCCTGTCCCCGGCCGAGCACGCCGAGTACGAGACCGCTCGGGCGGCCGCCGTGGTGGCGCTGGGCGACGAGGGATTCGACCGGGCTTTCGGAGATGGAAAGGCGCTGTCGTACGAGCAAGGGATCTCGCTGGCGGAGAAGAGCGTCGAGCTGTTCCTCTGAGCGCGCCGTCCCCCAAGCCTATCCCATGGCCGCCCGGCCCCGGATCAGCCGTCCCACGATCCTCGGCACGCGGGGGAGCCAGAAGCGATCGAGGGCCTCGATGGAGAAGCCGGCCTCCACGATCCGCCGCTCCGTATTCCGCGCCAGGACGCACCCGCACGCCAATCGGCCCCAGACAGGTTGGATTCCGCGTTGCCACCGCTCGACGCCCGGATCGGGTGCCCGAACATGCTCGAGGAACAGGAGCCGGCCACTGGGTGCGAGTACCCTGCGTGCTTCTGCGAGGGCCTTACCCGCATCCGGGATCGTGCACAGGACAAAGACCGCGACCACGGTGTCGAAGACGCGATCCCGGAAGGGAAGGCGCTCGGCGCTGCCGGCCACCAAGCTGACCGGCACGCGCGCGTCCTTTCGGTTCTGCGCGGCTCGCCGGTTCATGCCGCCGGAGGGCTCGACCGCCGTGACCGAGGAGACGTTCGCACCGTAGTAACGGAAATTGGCGCCCGTTCCGACGCCGATCTCCAGCACCCGGCCGCACGCCTCGGAAACCGTTCGCTGGCGCTCCCCCCGCAACTCGAGCGTGTCGGCACGATCCATGATCCAGGGAAAGATCCGCTCGGCGTAGAAGCCACCCCGAGCGTAGGACCCCATCTGGCTAGATGCCGGACTCGTCGTCCGGCTCTTGGTCGTCCTCCTGCTCCTCCGAACCGAAGCTCTTGGCTTTCAGCAAGTCTTCGACCGCCGACCGCGGCCTTGGGTTCCGGTGAAGCAAGAGGATGGCCGCCTGGGGAACGATCAGGTAGGTGCGGCCCTCGAACTTGACCTCGACCGCGGCTTTGCGGAGGAAGATCGCGTAGTCGCCGACCTGGGCCTGCATCGGGACATAGCGCACGCCGGTCTCGCTCGTCTTCCACGGCTCCTCCTCGAGCGAGCTCGGCTCGGCCACCGGGATGCCGGGGCCGCAGGCGACAACCCGTCCAACCTGGACCGACTCTTTCTCGACCGCCCAGCGTGGGAGGTAGAGACCGACCTCGGTCCGGTCCTCGCCGGCGTCGGGCTCGATGAGGACGCGATCGCCGACGACGATCAGCCGGCGGTCGATGGGGTCGCGGTCAGGCATGTTTGCAACTTGATGATCGGCTCCGCCAAGGTCAACCGGCGTCAGATCAAGGGTTTCAAGGGAGGCCGTCCTCGAGCTCTTGATCAGAACCGGATGCCGAGTCTGAGGTCGGGACGCGCGGCCGAGAGTGCGCGCAGGCTGGCCGTGGCGAAGAGTGGGCCTTTCCAGGTCATGATGCCCAGACGGTCGATCAGAGAGGCATGATAGAGAGGACGCTCCCGAAAAGGTTCGCCCATTCGTGGGGGGATGGGGGCGGTCGGCAGAAAGCCAAGCGCCGCGTGCGGCCCCCAGCCCGCATCCCGGAGGCTTCCCAGGGTCGCCCCGACGCCCATTCCGAGAGGCATGCGAAGGGCCTCAGCGCCGACCGGGGTCCGATGATGCTCGATCGCGACCAGCGGGCAGAGCGTGAAGCGTCCCGATTCGATTTCTTCGAAGGCGAAGCGAACCGATCGCCTCTCCGTCTGGCCCCCGAGCGGGAGCTCCTGGCGCGCCACGCCGGCGGCGAAACCGGCCAGGCCAAGCGGGTTGACCGCGGCTCCGAAGTTGACCTGGCCAGGCTGGAAGTCCAGCGCCGCCAACCGGTCGCCGCCTTCGGCCGGTAGGCCCAGGCAGGTCTGCGCGTACCCCGCCAGAGGGATCACCAGTGGCAGAAGCACGGCGATCGCAAAGAGGAGGGTGCGAGGATGCTTCCTCATCTCCACTCCGTTGTACCATCAAATGCAAGCCGGTGTCAACCACCGGTCCGCTGGAGTCGGTAGGTCGGACCATGCTGACCCATGAGACCTCTCGCGGTATATCTACGCATGTCGGGGACGCAGCTACGGATCGCTTTCGGGCAGCTGGCAGGAGAGAACCCGTGGCACTCGTGGTTTTCCTGAGGGGGATCAACGTCGGCGGTCACAGGACCTTCCGACCCACCAGGCTCGCCGAACAACTGAAGCATCTCGATGCAGTCAACATCGGGGCCGCAGGGACCTTCGTGATCCGGCAGCCAGTCTCTCGGGCGGAGCTCCGCGCCGAATTGACACGCAGGCTTCCCTTTGATGCGGAGATCTTTATCTGCCAGGGCCGCGAGGTCGTCAAGCTCATGTCTCAGGATCATTTCGTCGACCAGCCCGTGCGACCCGACATCATCCGCTTCGTGAGCGTTCTCTCCCGACGCCCCCGCTCGGCGCCTTCGACGCCCATGAGCCTTCCTCCCACCGGCAAGTGGCTGCTGAAAATCCTCGCGACGGAGAATCGGTTCGCCTTCGGCCTGTACCGCCGGGACATGAAGGTCATCGGCTACCTGGGGGCGTTGGACCGGCTCTTCGGGTGTCCGGTCACCACGCGCAACTGGAATACCTTCATCTCGATCGCCAAGGTGCTGGGTAGCGGTGCGACCCGGCTTTCGAAGA